>JAVEEN010000401.1 GCA_030840445.1 Pseudonocardiales bacterium | reverse complement strand
CGCCGAGGCGGCTTACCGGGTGGTCGACCGGTCCGTGCAGATCTGCGGGGCGCTCGGCATCTCCGAAGATGTGCTGCTCTCGCGGTACTTTCGCGAGGTCCGGGCATTCCGGGTGTACGACGGCCCGTCGGACACACACCGGTGGGCCATCGCCAAGCGAGTCAGCCGACGTCACCGCACCGTCGAAGCATGAGCCGCACCGGCACCGCGCTCATCACCGGTGCGTCCCGGGGTATCGGGCTGGCTATTGCGCGCAGGCTCGCCGCCGAGGGTTTCGACCTGACGGTGTCGGCCCGCTCACCTGGCACGCTGGAACCGGTCGCCCAGCAGTTGCGGCAGTTCGGCGGCCGGGTCCACGTGGCCCCGGCCGACATGACCGATGAGGCCCAGGTGATCGAACTGGTCGATCAGCACCAGGCGCTGCACGGCAACCTCGATGTGCTGGTGCTGTCTGCCGGCGTCGGTTTCGGCGGCCCGCTGGCGGACTATCCCATCAGGCGGTTCGACACACAGATCACCGTCAACGTCCGGGCACCGTTCCTGCTGATACAGCGGGCATTACCGGCATTGCGGGTAGCCGCCGCGAGCAGCCGGCGCGGTGCCAAGATCATCGCCATCGCCTCGATCACTGGGATTGCGGCCGAGCCCGATCTGGCCGCCTACGGCGCCAGCAAGGCGGCGTTGATCTCGCTCTGCGAGTCGATCACCGTCGCCGAGGCCGAGCACGGGGTCAGTGCCACCGCGATCTCACCGGGGTTCGTCGATACTGACATGAGCGAATGGATGCGCAAACGGATGGACCCGGCCACCATGATCACCAGCGACGACATCGCAGAACTCGTGCACAGCATTACCCGGCTGTCCCGGTGGGCGGCCGTCCCCAATATCGCCGTCACTCGACCTGGCGCCCAACTGTGGAGGGCCTGACGTGATCGACGTCCCCGGCGTCGATCTCGATCGGCTGCGCAGCACGCTTGCCGGCCCGCTCGAGGTCGCGCCCGCCGATCTGTCCGTCGAGGTGATCGAAGGCGGTCGATCCAATCTGACCTACCGCCTTACCGCCGGGACTCGCGCGTGGGTGCTCCGGCGGCCGCCGCTGGGCCATGTACTGGCCACCGCGCATGACATGGCGCGCGAGTACCGGGTGATGACGGCATTGAGGCCGGCTGGTGTCCGGGTACCGGAGATGTTGCACTTCGAGACCGATACCGACTTGATCGGCACGCCCTTTTTCGTGATGGAGTTCGTCGATGGCCTGGTGGTGCGCAGCGATGCCGACGCTGCGCTGATCTCGACCGAGGATGCGCGCCGGGCCGGCGATGAGCTCGTCGACCAGCTAGTCGCGCTACACCGCGTCGATCCCGAAGCGGCTGGTCTCGCATCCCTGGGACGTCCGGTGGGCTATCTGCAGCGGCAGGTCACCCGGTGGCAGCGGCAGTGGGCGGACTCCAGCGGTGCCGCGACCGGGCAGCCCCTGGACGAGCTTGGAGCACAGCTCATTCGACGGCTGCCGGGTCGGCCGGGCTCGGCGATCGTGCACGGGGACTACCGCCTGGACAACACCATCCTCGATGCGAGCGATCACGGCCGGGTGGCGGCGATCATCGACTGGGAGATGGCAACTCTCGGCGATCCGCTGGCAGATCTCGGCCTGCTGCTGACCTATTGGAGCCCGCTATCGGCCCGGGTCACGGGTGCCGGTCATCCGGTCTCGACGAACCAGGGCTTTCCAGACGGGGCGTATCTGGCGCACCGTTACGAGCAGGTGTCGGAATCCGTGATCGAAGACCTCGCGTTCTACGAGGCGTTCGGGCACTTCAAGCTTGCCGTGATCGCACAGACGATTCACGCCCGCTACCTGCAGGGCCTCACCGTGGGGCCCGAGTTCGCCAGTGCCGGCACGGCGGTCGCCGATCTGATCGCCCGGGGACATGAGCTGCTCAGTTCGTGACGAACCAGATCGCACGGACCAGCTGATCCGTCTCGTTCATCAGCCGGTGCGGTTCGTCTCCGCGCATCGCAATGGCACTGCCCTGCTTCACGCGCCGTTTGCGACCTTTGACCACCACCGTCAGGGTGCCCTCGAGGATGTAACCGTAGTCATTTCCCCGGTGTTGCTGTGGCTGATCTGCCGGGGCGGAATCCGCCCCGGGTTCGTACTCGGTCAGCAGAAAATCCACCGCATCCTGCCCGAGATCGGCCAGCCGCGTCCACCGGACCCCAGTCTGGAATGTCAGGTACTCCGGAACTGCGGGGGACTTGATCGGCTTGCGGGGCGGCGTCTTGTCGATCGAATGGCCCAGCAGGTCATCGAGCGAAACGTTCAGTTCGCTGGCAATGGCAAAGAGGGTGCTCACTGCGGCCTGGCTCTGACCAAGTTCGAACTGGGAAAGGAAGCTCGCCGAAACGCCGAGTCGCCGGGCCAGTTCACGAACCGACAGACCGGCTTTCTTTCGTTCGGCCCGTACGTTATCGCCGACCGACTCGCTCATCGCGGTCGGCGCGGGCCGGCCGGTCCTGCGTGAAGCGGCCACGGGATGCTCCCTGTTGTGGTGGGCTGCGGGGCGGCTCTGAGAATACGGTCCGCGACGGAAATCGTGCTCACCGACTCACCTGCCGGGCCGCGCCGTCGGCTCCGCGCACCTGATCGCGCAACATGAACCGCTGCACCTTCCCGCTCGCGGTCCGGGGCAGGTCATTGACGATCACCAGCATCTCCGGAGCCTTCTGGATCGCGGTGCCGGAGGCCACCACATGGTCCCGTAACTCTGCGAGGGTCGGCGCCGTACCCGGTACCGGCACGACGAAGGCGCAGGCCCGCTCCACCAGGACCGGGTCGGGATAGCTCACCACAGCCACGTCCGCGACCGCGGGGTGGCGAAGTAGCAGCGATTCCACCTCCGCGACACTGTATTTTTCGCCGCCTCGGTTGACGATGTCCTTTATCCGGCCGGTGATATGCACCGTGCCATCGGCGTCGATCCGGGCCTGGTCGCCCGTCCGGAACCAACCGTCCTCGGTAAAGGCCGCCGCATTGAGATCCTCATCGAGGTAACCGAGGAACAGTTCGCGTCCCCGTACGAGCAGTTCGTGGCCGGACTCGGCATCGGCCCGTACCTCAAGCTCGTTGGATTCCATGGCAATTCCCTCACCGTCCGCCGCGAGATCGAGGTCACCGTAGGGATTCGCCATCGACGAGGTGGGCAACTCGGTCGAACCGTAGGTGCGCACCACCCGCGTTCCCATCGCCCGATGAGCGTGCCGCACCAGGTCGGCCGGTATGTCGGCGCCGCCGCAGACGAAGGTAACCAGGCTCGATGGTCCGCTGTACGCAGCTGCCAGACCGCGCAGGAACGGGGTGGAGCTGACAGTGAAAGTACAGTGGTGCCGTTCGATGAGTCGGACGGCCTCGGACGGGTCCCATTGATCCTGCAGGACGACGGCACACCCCAGTTCGACCGGGAGCAGGATGCCGTAACTCAGCCCGGTGATATGGCTCAGCGGAGAGGCCATGAACACCCGATCCACATTGCTCAAACGGCACCATCGAGAGACGTCTGCTGCTTCGGCGAGCAAGGTTTGGTGGCTGTGCAGTGCGCCCTTGGCCTGGGACGTGGTACCCGAGGTGTACAGCACGACGGCGATGTCCTCCGGCATGCCCGACAGTTCGACCGACCGGTGCGGTCCGGCCAACAACCGTTCGAAGCACCTGGGACCGTCCGCGCCGCGTACGTCAAGCACGGTGGCCGTGGTCCCGACCAGATGACGCAGTTCGGCGGCATGGTCGTAGGAGCGGTATCGCATCGGTGCGATCAACACCCGGGGTTTCACCTGACCGATGATGAAGGCCAGTTCCTGACTTCGATAGATCGGGACCACCGGTACCAGTACCGCTCCGGCTAGGAAAACAGCCCAGCTCGCGACGGTCGCCTCCCACCAGTTGGGCAGTTGCGTGACCACCCGGTCGCCCGGCCGGACGCCCAGATCCTGGAGCCCGGCCGCAACCCGCTCGGCCGCGTCGAGCAACTCGCTGTAGGTCAGGCACACATCGCCTTCCATCACCGCCGGTTCGTCCGGCTGCAGGCGCGCGACGAGCCGTAGCCTCTGGGCAAAGGTGTGCTGCGGCAGTTCGTAGTTCAGATGGTGCGGTCGGGTTGCCGTCAGCGTCGGGTGTTCATCGGTCATTGGGCCAACACCTCACGAATGGTGCGTACGATATCGGCTGGGCCTGCGCGCCATTGCTGTTCCAGGTTAGGGGCATACGGGGCCGGGGAGTAGGCCGCGCCGACCCGGGCAACGGGTGCGTCAAGGGACCAGAAGCCGGAACCGACGGCGAGGGCGGCAAGTTCGGCACCAACCCCGAAGTCCACGACGGCCTCGTGTGCGATCACCAGTCGGTTGGTGCGGGCCAGGGAGCGCAATATGGTCTCGCGATCGAACGGAACGATCGTACGGAGATCGATGACCTCCACCTCGACGCCCTCTGCGCGCAGGGTCTCGGCGGCATCGAGAGCGTCGTAGAGCATCCGCGACCAGGAAACCAGGGTCACATCACGGCCTGGTCGCACAATACGAGCTTTTCCCAGTGGCACCCGGTGATTGGTCGGCGGCATCGCCCATTTCTTCTCATAAAGCAGCCGATTCTCGATGAAGACGACTGGGTTGTCATCCTCGATGGCGGTGCGCAGCAGGCCGTACATGTCGCTGCCGGAACTGGGCATCACCACGGTCAGACCGGGTACGTGTGCCAGCAGCACCTCCAGGCTCTGCGAGTGCTGGCTGCCTGAGGAATGACCGGAGCCGAACTGGGTCCTGATCACCAGCGGGACGGTCACCGCACCCCCGGTCATGAACCGCAACTTGGCTGCCTGATTCAGGATCTGATCGAAACACACGCCGAGAAAATCGAGGTACATGAGCTCTACCACCGGACGAAGACCGGCCATCGCCGCGCCGACCCCCATGCCCATGATCGCGGTCTCGGCGATGGGAGTGTCGAGCACCCGGTCACCGAATTCCTGACTCAGGCCGCGCGTGATTCCGAAGACGTTGCCACCGGCGACATCGATACCGGCCAGGAACACCGAGGGATCGTCGGCCAGCGCGTCCCGCAATGCCTTGCGCAGGATGCGTGATCCCGAGGAAGGCTTCTCACCCTGCGCCGGCGCCGTGATCGGGGTGTCGGGCACCGTGTGACGCGGTGCGTAGACGTACTCGCCTGCGCCGGCCGGATCGGGAACCGCGGAGTTGCGCGCAAACGACTCGGCATCGGCGATGACCGCCGCGGCCTGTCGGTCGAGATCGTCCAGTTCCGCCTCGATGGCGCCGAGTTCGAGCAGCTTCGCACGTGCTGTGATCAACGGGTCTGCGGCGGCCACCTCATCAAGTTCGGCCTGGTCCCGATACTTCTGCTGATCACCTTCGTAATGGCCATGTACCCGCAGGGTCAGTGCCTCGACCAGGAACGGGCCACCCCCGGCGCGCACCTTGTCCAGCACGTCGGCCATGCCGTCGGCGACTTCGTCGACGCGGTTGCCCGACAGCGAGACGAACGGGACGCCGTAGCCGAGGGCGCGTTGTTCCATCGGCACCGGGTGCTGGTCCACCGAGCGGGAGAATTCGGAGTAACGGTTGTTCTCGCAGAAGAACACAATAGGCAGACCGCGCAGCGCGGCAACGTTCAACGATTCATGAAACGCACCAGTTGCCACGGCTCCGTCACCGAAGAAGGCCACCACCAGGTCGTCCTGTTTTCGGGCAGCAATCGCGTGAGCGGCGCCGAGTGCGATCGGCATGCCGGCGCCGACGATGCCGTTGGCGCCGAAAATGCCGATACTCGGATCGGCGACATGCATGGAACCGCCGCGGCCCCGGCAGGAACCGGTCTCCTTGCCCATCAACTCGGCGAGCATCCGGCGTGGTTCGAGCCCCTTTGCCAACACATGTCCGTGCCCACGGTGGGTGGAGGTGATGATGTCTGAGCGACGGGCATGAAAGAGCGCTCCTACAGCACACGCCTCCTGCCCCAGCGAGGTGTGCACGAAGCCCGGCACGTCACCGTCTCGGTACAGCGTCGAGATTCGCTCCTCCATCTGGCGGATGACCGACATCTGCCGGTAGGCGTCGAGCAATGGGCCGCGATCCATGAGTTCTCCCGTCGACGCGTCCGGTGTTCCGAGGTGCTGCGGCCGCGTTCATGTTTCCTCAATGTAACTGCCGTGACACCATGCGTCCAGTGCCACTTGACAGCCATTTGTGGCATTTTCCCTGCTCTCAAGGGGGCAACGTTGCGTTCGTCGCCAGGATGGGGGGTCAAGTGGTACTTGACAATCATGTTTCGGCGTTCCACGATGGTCCGCACCCACCCAACTCTCGCCAGTGCAGTTCACCGGCGCTCAGCCCGACCCTGAACCGATGTCGCCGCAGACCTGGCGCATCGGCCCTTCGGGCTGCCTCTACCTGCAATCCAACGAAATCGGAGAGCTCACGATGCGTCGCGAAGACATCGAGTTCGACAGTGAGGGCACCCGTATTCGCGGATGGCTCTACCGTCCGGAGAACACCACCGGGGATACTCCGGCCGTAGTCCTGGCCGGCGGCTGGTGCTATGTCCGTGAACTCGTAATGCCCTATTATGCCGAGGAATTCGCCAAGGCTGGCATTGCTGCCCTGGTGTTCGACTACCGCAACTTCGGCGTGTCCGACGGCGATATCCGCCAGCACATCGACCCCACCGCGCAGATCCGGGACTACCAGAACGCGCTCAGCTTCCTCGAGCGTACGAATGGTATCGACGCCGATCGGCTCGGTGCCTGGGGCATCTCCTACTCTGGTGGCCACGTGTTGGTGCTAGCCGCGACCGATCCGCGGGTCAAGGCGGTCGTCAGCCAGATCCCCGTCACCGACGGCTACCGCAACATGCGCCGGATCCACGGCACAATGGGTTATCGCAAGCTGTGGCAGGCGATTCTGGAGGATCGCCAACTGCGCTTCGATGACCCCAGTAAGCGAACGTATCTGCCGCACGCCAGCGTCACCCCGGACCAGGAGCTGTCATCCTGGCCGTTCCCGGAGACACGCACCACGTTCGCGGCGCTGCAGCAGACCGAAGCGCCCCTCTATCAGAACTCCAGCACGATGGAGTCGGTTGACCTGCTGCTGAATTACGACGTGAATCCGTTCGCGGTCCGGATCTATGACACCCCGACGCTGATGGTGGTTGCCGAGGGGGACGACCTGACGCTGTGGGATCTGGAGATCGAGACCTACAACCGGATCCCCACTGAAAAGAAGAAGCTGGTCGTGCTGCCGCACACCTCGCACATGACCCTGTACAGCGATCAATCCAAGCTCGCCGTGGCAGCCGCGCATGCAGCCAGCTGGTTCACTACCGAGCTGAACCCAGAAATCCAGTAGTAACCCCTGGCAAGGCAGTGCCGGGCTGACCCGCCCGGTAGACGAAACAGCCTGTGACTGCGGCCCACCGGGGCCGTGGCGGGCCATGTGCATCTCAAGGAGATGAGGAAAGTGGCTTCCACCGAATCGCGGATCGTCGATACGGCGCTTCACGGTCAGTTCGTGAACCCGGTGTCCAGACGGGCGTTCATCACGGCCATGAGCGCGGCGGGCATCACGCTCGGCCTCGCAGCGTGCAGCAGCGGCTCGTCGAAAAGCTCGTCAGGTTCGTCGGGCTCTGCCGCCGGTACGGCTGCCGGCAACCTCAAGCACGACAAGACCTGGTGCCAGGTCACCACGCTGTCCAATGACTTCTTCGTTGCCTTCGACGAGGGCGGCAAGCAGGCCAGCGCCGCCCTAGGTGTAGAAATGGCTTCCTTCGAGGACCAGGGCAACGTCAATACCGCTATCGGACAGGTCGGAAACGTCCGTACCGCCAGCGGAAAGTCAATCTTCGGCACCCCAGCCACCGAGGCGCAGGCGGCGGCCGTGACAAAGGCGTGCCAGGCCGCCGGCATCCTGTATGCGAGCTCCTATACCGCTCCGCCGTGGTACACGCCAGCAGATGCGGACAAGTGGGTCCGATTCATCACGCCGCCCTCGGTGAAGATCGCGGCAGCCACCGCGAAGGCGTTGTTCGACAAGGTCGGTGGCTCCGGAACGATAATCCACGTTCCCGGGCAAAAGGGATCGTCGGCGGACGACCAGCGTACCGCCGGCTTGAACATGACGCTCAAGAATTACCCGAACATCAAGGTGATCACGGCGAATCCCGGAAACTGGACGTCGGAGGACGCGCGCAAGTCGGTGACCAACCTGCTGCCATCGGTCAAGGACTTCGTGGGTGTCTTCGCCCAGAACGACAGCGAAGCGGCCGGGGTCATCGCGGCACTCGACGCCCAGGGCATCAAGGGCAAGATTGTCACCGGTTTCGACGGCAACAAGCAGAACATCCAGTACATCGCCGACGGCAAGCAGTACCTGACGAGCGCAACCGTTGGTGGCCTCAGTGCCGGCATCCTCGGCGTCACCGTTTTCGACGTACTCAATGGGGTGAAGTTGGCGCTGCCCGAGACCTTCCTGTCGCAGGGTGCGTTGCTGGTGACCCCTGATATGGCGGACAAGGTGCTCTCGACGGTGTACGCCAAGACCCTGCCGTTCGACTGGGCGAAGATGAGCAAGGCGCTGCACCCGACCGATTGGGACCCGCAGACCCTGCTGAACCCGATTGATCCCAAGGAGTACTACGCCGGTGTCTCGCAGGATCAGTACAAGCTGAATTCGGCCTGGGACAACGCCGATATCGCGGGCGTCCGGGCCAGTTACGCCGCTGCCTTCAAGTCCGGCCCGCTATTCGACTACAAGAGCAAGCTCGTCGCCTGATCCGATTCATCATTCGAAAGTTGGACAGTTGTGCCTTCGACCTCAACGGTGACCCTCACCGGTATCTCCAAGAGTTACGGCTCGGTCCGCGCGCTGCGGGACGTTTCGCTCGAGGTGCGTACCGGTGAGGTGCTCGGCCTGATCGGCGAGAACGGGGCCGGCAAGTCGACCCTGATCGGGGTGCTCAGCGGGACCGTGCGGCCGGACGCCGGCGAGATGACGGTCGACGGGGTATCGGCTCCGCTGGGGGAGCCGCGAAAGCTGTCCGACCTCGGCGTGGCGGTGGTGGTGCAGGAACAGGCGCTGGTCCAATCCTTGCGGGTCTACGAAAACATCTATCTGGGCCGGGAGGCCATGGTCGGTGGGGTGGGCTTGTCGCGGATCCGCAGGCTGCGCCAGGCTGCGACTGATCTGCTGGCCGAGATGCACATCGAGGACATCCGCGCCGATGCACAGGTGGGTGATCTGACCTATCCACAGAGACAACTGGTCGAGATCGCCAAGGCATTCGCGTCTGCTCAGTTTACTGAGCGGGCACCGTTGATCCTGCTGGACGAGCCGACCAGTGCACTGAGCGAGCACGAGGTCGAGATCCTGTTCTCGCTCATCGGGCGCTGGCGGCACCGCGTCGCGTTTATCTATGTCTCGCACATTTTGGCCGATGTGATGCGGCTCAGCACCCGGTTGATGGTGCTGCGCGACGGGCGATCGGTGGACACCCTGGCCAACGAAGGGGTCACCGACGCAAGGCTGCACGAACTCATGGTGGGCCGCGAGCGCAGTCTGGACTACTACCGAGAGGACGAACAGCACGGGGCTTCCTCGACCGAACCTATCGTGCAGATCACCGGCGCCACCATGACCGGAGCCTTCACCGATGTGGATTTCGCACTGCACCCCGGGGAGATCCTGGGGATTGCCGGGGTTGTCGGTTCCGGCAAGTCCGAACTGGCCGCGGCCGTCGCGGGCGCGGAGCGGCTCACCTCGGGGACGATCGCCCTCGCCGGTGTCGAGCAGGCGCGATGGACGGTTCCACAGGCCGTCAAACGTGGGGTGTTCTACGTCCCTCCGGAGCGTGCGAGCGATTCGCTGTTCATGACGATGTCCGTCCGCTCGAACATCTCCATCGGCTTTCTCGACCTGATCGCGTCGCGATGGTCGCGATTGCTACGCCTGGGTGCGGAGCGGACCAAGACCGATGCGCTGGCCAAGTCCCTGCAGGTCAAGGTCGGTTCGTTGTCCACGCCGATCCGCGAGTTGTCAGGCGGCAATCAGCAGAAGGCGGTGTTCGCGCGTTGGCTGGGCCGAGACTGCCGGGTACTGGTGCTGGACGACCCGACCCGCGGCATCGACGTGGGCACCCGGGAGGAGATCTACAAGCTGATCCGCAGCCTGGCCTCCCAGGGTGTCGGCGTGCTGCTGTGCGCCGAATCCCTCGAAGAGATCATCGGGTTGTCCGACCGGATACTGGTGCTCAAGGATGGCCGGGTGGCGGCCGAGCTTCCCTCTCCGGTATCTGATAAACCCTCCGAACTCGACGTCGTCAAGTACATGATGTGAGGCTGTCATGACTGAGAAATCCATTGACCTGATCCCGCCGAGGACCGGCACCGATCCCGCGTCACCCCTCCCGCCGCCATCGGCGCTGTCCGGCCTGCGTGGCTACCTGACGCGGTACAGCACCGTACTGGTCCCGATCGTGGCGCTGATTCTTCTCATCGCCTACTTCGGGTCGCAGAACTCGGCATTCATCTCCACCGGCTCCGCGCAGAACATCCTGCGGCAGATGGCGTTCCTGACGTTGCTGGCGCTGGGGGGTACCTTCGTGATCCTGATCGGAGGTATCGACCTGTCGGTGGCCGCGAACGCCACCCTGGCGGGAATCCTCATCGCCAAATGGGTTGATCCGCTCGGCGGCGTGCTCGCGGTGCTCGCAGTGCTGCTGGCCGGTGGCGCGGTGGGTCTGGCGAACGGGGTGATCGCGACCGTCTTCAAAGTCCCATCTTTCCTGGTGACCCTGGGCATGATGTCGGTTCTGGACGGCATCTCCAACACCATCTCCCACGGTGGCCCCGTGAGCTACAAGTCCAGCTTGTTGGACACCTTGGTGAATAAGTCCGCCATCCCCGGTCTGCCCAACGGCGCCCTGATCGCGATCGCGCTGGTGGCGGTGTTCACGGTGCTGGTGTTCGTGACATCCTACGGCCGTCATCTGTACGCGGTAGGCGGTAACGAGCGGGCAGCCCGGCTGAGTGGCGTTCGAGTTCGCAGCGTGAAGCTATCGGTATTCGCACTGTCCGGCGTGATCGCCGCGGTTGCCGGGATAGTCCTCACCGGGCAGGCGAGCACTGGGGTCCCGATGGGTGCGGACCCCAGCCTGCTCAACTCCATCGCCGCGATCGTGGTCGGTGGCACGGCGTTGTCGGGTGGTGTCGGCGGCCCGCACCGGACGTTGCTCGGCACCCTGGTGATCGTGATTCTCAGCTCGGGTATGGATATCACCTCGGTCGACCCATACACCCAGCTCATCGTCAAGGGCGCCGTCGTCATCGCGGCGGTCGCCATCACCATCGACCGCCGCCGGTACGGGTTGATCAAATGACCCGCCGGCTCGAGGGTAAGGTCGCCTTCATCACCGGGGCGGCGCGCGGCCAGGGCCGCAGCCATGCGGTGCGTTTGGCCGAGGAGGGCGCCGACATCATCGCGGTGGACTTGTGCGGTGATCTGGCCGAGGTGCCCTACCCGTTGGGGACCGCCGGGGATCTGGCCGAGACGGTCAGTCAGGTCGAGACACTGGGCCGGCGGATCGTAGCGCGTCAGGCCGACGTCCGGGACCAACCGAGCCTGGACGCGGCCGTCGCCGAGGGGGTGGCGCGATTGGGCCGGCTTGACATCGTGTGTGCCAATGCCGGGGTCAATAAGCCGGCGCCGATGCTGGAGATGACCGAGCCGACGTGGCTGGATATCGTCGATGTCGATCTCAGTGGTGTCTGGCGCACGTGCAAGGCGGCCATTCCGTACCTGCTCGCCGGCGGGAGTGGTGGTGCGATAGTGCTCACCAGCTCGGCCGCCGGCCTGAAGGGCTATGCGAACATCGCGCACTACACCGCGGCCAAGCACGGCGTGGTCGGATTGATGAAGACGCTGGCGCAGGAACTTGCTCCGCACCGGATTCGGGTCAACACCGTGAATCCCACGCAGGTCGACACCCCGATGATCATGAACGAGTCAATGTATAAACTGTTCTGCCCCGCTCTCGATGCTCCAAACCGCGAGGACTTCGCGCCGGTATCCCAAGCCATGAACGCGCTGCCCATTCCCTGGGTGGATGCTCGGGACGTCAGCAACGCGGTGCTGTTTCTGGCCTCCGACGAGGGGCGTTATATAACTGGAGTCGCGCTGCCGGTGGACGCGGGCGTACTCATCAAGTGATCAACACAGGAGGATCTTCATGACAGGTCGGGTCGAAGGCAAGGTTGCCTTCATCACCGGAGCCGCTCGGGGGCAGGGGCGCAGTCACGCCGTCCGGCTCGCGCAGGAGGGCGCCGATATCATCGCGGTCGACCATTGCGGTGATATCGACACCACCAATTATCCGATGGCGACCGAGGCCGATCTGGCCGAGACGGTCCGACTCGTCGAGGCATTGGACCGGCGCATCGTGGCCAGTCATGCCGATGTGCGAGACGTCGGTTCGCTCAAGACCGCGGTGGATGCCGGCGTCGCCGAACTGGGTCGTCTCGACATCGTCAGCGCCAACGCGGGAATCCTGTCCAATGGTCAGTCGCACGAGCTGTCCGAGGACACTTGGGGCCAGATGATCGACATCAATCTCAGCGGCGTCTGGCGGACGGCCAAGGTAGCCATTCCACACCTTATCGCCGGTGGTCGCGGTGGTTCGATCGTGCTGACCTCTTCAGTGGCGGGGTTGCGCTCCTACAACGGCGTTTCCCACTATGTGTCGGCCAAACACGGCGTCGTTGGGCTGATGAAGACATTGGCTCAGGAGCTTGCGCAGTACAGCATTCGGGTGAATACGGTGAATCCGACCCAGGTCGACACCGCCATGATCCAGAACGAGAGCATGTACAGACTGTTCAGCCCGGACATCGCCGAGCCCACCCGCGAGGACTTCGGCAGGGCGTCCGGCGCCACCATTCTGCTGCCGATCGAATGGGCCGAGTCAATCGATGTCAGCAATGCGGTGCTGTTCCTTGCCTCGGACGAGGCCCGTTACATCACCGGCGTCGCGCTGCCCGTCGATGGCGGTGCGCTGCTGCTGTAGTCCAAGCCGTGGCCTGTCCGGCCCCATCAGCGGGAGTGGGCCGTTCGGCTCACTACGGAAAGGATTACTCAGATATGTCAGGACGGGCCAGCACCCGAGCCACATGAGAGGAGGATTGTGTGTCGAAACGATCGCGGCAATCGTCTGTTCCCTTGGCACGCAAGGGTCTAGCACAAGGGTGAGAAGCAATGGTCCCTTTGATCCGTAGGTTGTCGGTGCGTGAAGAGGCCTCACGCAACGCGCCGGGAGTAACAGTCCAGCCAATCGGGTACCAGACCGTTCACATATCCGCAGTAACTAAGCCGCCCTATTTTTGATTCAGCCATGGAGATGACACACTCCAGAAGATTATGTCCGCGCCGAGATAGCCTTTTGCGAAACCGACAAATTCATCGCGGGTGAATGGCCGGTTGGTCTTAGGGTTGATATCTATCAAGTCTGGCTCCTGCACAGCCATCGCTACTAAGCTTAGTTTTCCTCTGTGGCGATGAAGGTATGCATAGGAATTCTTCATCTGTCCTGTCTTATTTGGTAGGATGTCAGGTCCACCTAATCCTGGATTTGTAGCCATAACTTCTTGTGGAAGCCGCCGACATACCTCAGGTCTTTCTCGATTTGCGAGAAATTGTACTGGTTCTTTGCCGTCTCTAAGGACCTCCAGCTATAGATGACCTGGACTCCTTCGATATCCGGACGCTGGAGCAGTGTCCGGACCTTGCTCAAATCGTCGGAGGCCATGTAAAGGATGTTCGTCGGCGTGATGTTTGACGTGCTGTCGTCGGCGCTATCAGCAGCAACCACCGCGTGACCAACACCGAGAAGAAGGATTCCTGTGAGAAGAAGGGCCGCCACGAAGCGGACCCGTCTCCAGGCAATTGTCTTCAAGGCTTTCTCCTTCAACACTGCTGTCGGGCTTGGTTCGCGACTAGATGGACTTACTGCAGAAATCATGTGATCGATCCTTCCTAAACCAACTGGTGAGATGTTGAAGAGAAAACCCATCAATGAGAACTGGCCGGGAGGCGGTCTTTGCTGGGCCGGCAATGGCGGTGTCCTCGTCCACGCGACGTCGGAGATGTCCCGCCCATCCGAGCTGGATGCGGGTGGGACGGATCTGCATCGTGCGGAAGCCGTTCACCACGGTTGCTAGGGCGTCGGCATGGGGATCGGCCCGTGCCCGCAAGCCTATTCGGCGCCTCCGGCTCGCCCCTGGGACCAGGACACAGCCCAGTAGGAGGAATTCCATTCCTGCAGGGCCGTCCGGTGTTGCGGACGTCGACGATGTCGCCGGGCCGCGACCAGTGGTAGACCACCAGGAATTGGCCGGCGAGACGTTCAGGCAGCCGTGCCGAGCCACCGACCCAACAGCCCGAGCCATCATTGAGCCCCGGTTCCGACGAGCTGCGCGCCCCACTCGACCCGCAGATCGGCTATCGGATCCAACCCCAATACCTCGAGCAGCAGTCGACAATCGGATGCATCACGCGCATTGCCAGCGACCACCCGGACAAGCCGTGCCCGCCGCGTCACAGTCGCTGTCGCCTCACGACCAGCGGCAAACCGTTGCGCGGCCATCACGTCGTCCCATTTCATGAACTATCACATCCACCACTCTTCTCATCCGGGCCCACTACGGAGTCACCCGCGGCGGTTCACTGATTGTCTGTCGTGGCCTCGACCAGGATTCGCGGTCCTCGGTGAGGAACGTGATGTGAGCCTGACGGATGGAGGCTTTGGCTTTCGACCGGACCCAACGCAGCAGTGGCCAGGCCGTGAGTGCGCCGATCGCGCCGCCGATGCTGTTGTGCTGTACGTCCTCCAGCGATGGCACCCGACTCGGTAGGTAGCGCTGTTGGGCCAGTTCGATCGCGGCGGACACAGCGACGCACAGCACCACACTTGCCCACGTCCGGCCGAGCAGCACTGCTAGGAGAAATCCCGCCGGCACGAAGAGAGCGATATTGCCTAGTACCTCGGTTTCTGTCCAGTCGAGACGGCCACCGGACAAGGTGGACGCGATGCTTTGGAGGCGATGGAAGTTGTCGATTTCCGCGGCGGCGGGTCGAAGCGTTATCTGCGCAAGGATGATCGCGTAAATGCTCAGCAGCCCTGCGGCAAAACCGCGCACGATGACAGGAACATATTTGATTCGTCGGTTTCCCTTAGGGCGGGGCATTCTGCAGCCACCACTTGCCGGTGCTGACCGTCGACGATGCGCTGCGCGGAGTTTCTTCTTCTTGAGGTCGCGGTGCGGCAGTCGCTGCTTGTCGAGGCGGGGATAGCGGGTCGAGCTCAAGCGGTAGTCGTAGTTGCTCATAGCGGA
>JAVEEN010000400.1 GCA_030840445.1 Pseudonocardiales bacterium | reverse complement strand
GTGCCTACCGCGATCGCGCCGACACAAAGGGGCTCACTGGGGCTGGCCATCGTCGAGACCATGGTGCAGGCTCCTGGCGGCAGAGTCCCGGCCACGAACGGTCCCGCGGGTGGCGCCCAGGTCGAGGTGCGTCTGCCGTTGCCGGCCGACGAGCCGACGGATCTGTCAGGCGGCACCTGAGCTAGTTTTTTGCAAACTGAAATCCACAGCGAGCACCTGTAATTTCTACAGCCACATCCGGACACCTACCTGAGTGACGGTCCGCATCAATGGCGAGATCAATCGTGAGGGGTAACGGGTGGACGACGCCGAGCGTCGCGCGGTGATCGATGAGTGGTTCCGCGCCTACGCCGCTCGCGTTCTTGCCTACCTGCTACACCGAACCGATCCGCAGACAGCACAGGACGTGCTTCAGGAGGTTTTCGTGACGGCATTCGGCAAAGCAGACCAGGTGCCCGATCCACCGCTCGGATGGCTCTTCGGTACCGCCCGCAGGCTGCTGGCAAACCGCCTTCGCGGCTTCCGCCGTCACGATCAACTCATCGCGCGCCTGATGGACGATGTCGGTGCGGAGTCCGACCCCGACGCCTACGAGCTCAAGCAGGCCTTCGCCCAGACGTTGGCAACGCTGCCGGCGGCTGACCGTGAGGTGCTCACGCTCACCGGCTGGTACGACCTGACGCCGATGCAGGCCGCGGAGGCGCTCGGCTGCACCGCATCGGCGTACGGGGTCCGGCTGCATCGGGCTCGCAAGCGACTGGCGGATGCCCTCGAGGCGGCCGGTTACCGCGGCGCGACGCCGGCCGGACAATTCGCGGAGGCACTACGTGGTTGAGAACATGAGCCGTTGGTTGCGCTCAGTGCGGCCGAGCACGGCTTCGGACGAGGATTGGATTGCCACGCCCGCGGCCGCCGAGCTGCTCGCCGCGGTGCATCGGAGGATCGGCCCAGCGAGCACGGCGGAGGAACAACGCAGGTCTGCCGCCCCTGGCTGGGCCCGAGGACGAGCCGTGCGCAAACCGCGAGTGTGGCTGGCGGCAAGTGGACTGACATGTGCCGTCACCATTGCGGCGTTGATATCGAGTGGTGGCACGGGTACCCCACCGCACGGCGGAATCACGGAAACTCCGCAGCTTCCCACGATCCGGCCAGCCGCGCTGTTGCTGAGCAACTACTCCTCGTGTGCGGATGTGCTAGCGGGATTGCGTACCCACGCGGCCGCGAGCGTCGGGTCGTACGGGTGGTGGCCAGGTCAGCGGACAGACATCAGATTCGGTATGGCCCCGCTACCTGGTAAGCAGCAGCTCAGCGCCGGGCATGCCGCCACCAGTGCTGCTGATGCCGGCACATCGACGACCAACGTGCAGGAGTCTGGGGTCGACGAACCCGACATCGTCAAGACCGATGGTGGCCGGCTGATCACGATCACCGACGGCGTGCTCCGAGTGGTCGACACCGGTAGTCGGGCGATCACCGGTTCACTCGATCTCACGATGTATCAGGGATGGCAGAACGCGCAGCTCCTCGTCGGCGGTGACCATGCGCTGGTGACCCTTGATGGTAGCGCCAGCGGTTACAACTACGGGTCATTCTCGAACGGATCCGCTGCGGCCTCGGGCCCACGGTCGACCTACCTGTTCCTGGATCTGGCCGGCCGGCCGAAGATCACCGGGTCGCTGCGGGCAGCCGGGTCCTACCTGGACGCCCGGCTGATCGGTTCGACGGTTCGCCTGGTGGTGCGCAGCGCACCGAGCATCAACTTGCCGTCAGGCAACGGAAGCGACGCCAAGCGCACGGCGGCCAATCAAGCTGCGGTCCGGGCGGCGCCGCTGTCGGCCTGGTTGCCGCAGTATTCGATCACCAGCGGTCAGAACACCACGGACTACACGGTGCCGTGCGATCAGCTCAGCCATCCGGCTGCGTACACGGCTGCATCGATGCTGACGATCTACACGCTGGATCTCAACCACCTCGGGGTGAGCCCGAAACCGGTGAGCGTCGCCGCCGACGGCGACACCGTGTACGCGACCAACACGAGCCTGTACATCGCCAGCAATCCGAACTGGTTCTGTTGTGCTACCGCGGCGAAGGCCCAGCAGACCGAGATCCACCGCTTCGATATCACCGGATCGGGGCAGCCTACCTATCTCGGCTCCGGCGGCATCCCCGGCCGGCTGCTGAGCCGGTACTCGCTGTCGGACTACGCCGGGTCGCTGCGGATTGCCACGACGGCGGGTGCCGGCGGCCCGGCGACCCAGTCCAGCAGCCTGTACATCCTCGATGCGAACACGCTCAAGGTCACCGGGCGGGTCGGCGGCCTCGGCAAGGGCGAGCAGATCTATGCGGTGCGCTTCATCGGACCGGTGGCCTACGTGGTCACGTTCCGGCGGACCGACCCGCTGTATGTGGTCGACCTGCACGACCCGGCGGCTCCGGTGCTGGTCGGCACCTTGCAGCTGACCGGCTACTCGGACTACTTGCACGACGCCGGCAGCGGTCGCCTGATCGGCATCGGCCAACAGGCATCGAAGACCGGAAGGGTGTCCGGCTTGCAGGTGTCGCTGTTCGATGTGAGCAAGCCGGCGCAGCCGCTGCGCACCGGTCAGGTGGTTCGTTCGGACGCCCCCGGCGGGCCGAGCCTTGATCCACATGCCTTTCTGTACTGGCTACCCACCGGGCTGATAGTCACCCCGGTCCAGTCGTGGAAACCGGCTCAATCCGGCAAGGTGCTGGTGCTCAAAGTGTCCGGCGCCAGGTTGAGCACAGTCGGGTTGCTGGCCAATCCACTCGCGGCACACTCGATCGACGACGGTCTGGGCATCCAGCGCAGCCTGATCGTCGACGCAACGCTGTGGACCGTCTCGGGAAGCGGTGTTCAGGTCAGCGACCCTGCGACGCTGTCCCGCCAGGCTTGGATCCCGTTCGACTAGCTCCCACAACAACGGGTGCCAGCACCGTCGCCGATGGTTACCGGCGCCCTGTGATCAGGTCGAAGGCCTCGCTGAACTCCGGGGTCGGTGGCGGTCTGTCCATACTGATTCCTCGCTCTGCCATTACCTTGCCCATGGCCGGCATCAGGCGGTCGTCCCGGAACCTGTCGTAATGCGCGGTGCTTTCCCACACATCCACTACGTGCACGCCCTCGCCGGTCACGGTGAAGGTGTGCATGATCAATCCATCCGGGGGGTTCTCCTTGGCCCCCATCTCAGCGCTCACCGCCTCGACATCTTCCCGTCCCACGGGCAAATCCTGGGTCAGCAGCACAGCCATCATGGCCTCCTCCATCGTCGGCACCCCCGTTGACACCGCTCAGTGTGATCCCACGGCACCGCCATCACAATGGCCCTGCCGGCCAAGGGCCTGGTTGGTGAGGACGAGTTGGTCCTGCGTCCGGGCGCGTAACTCGTCCAGTTGGGCCGGCGTCAGACGGTCACAGGCCCAGTCCCAGTGCAGCGATACCCAGTCACCGATATCGGGCCGAGCAAGCAGCGACCGTCCGTCCAGCGCCCACCTGACGGTTTCCAGGTGATCGGGGCCCCAACCCAGCTGATGTCCGTCCCAGCTGAGCGGGGCACACATCACCTCGAGGCGATCGCCGTGGACGGCAGTCACCTGGGCCCAGCGGACGCGGCACCGGTCCAGCACCATCAGCGGTGTCTCGCCCCGACCCAGCAGCAACAC
Source organism: Pseudonocardiales bacterium (assembly GCA_030840445.1). GTDB lineage: Bacteria > Actinomycetota > Actinomycetes > Mycobacteriales > Jatrophihabitantaceae > Jatrophihabitans_A. Next base: position 216 of record JAVEEN010000400.1, on the reverse strand, counting down.
CCAGGGGTACACGGTGAAGACCTGGAACCCGTGATGTGGCGTGCTCGCCGGCGATCCCGACGACGTCAGGGCGGCCCAATGCGCGCCGGCCTCGCCGCCGAAGCGGGTTCTGGCCGTTGCCGCAAAGCTCACCGGATCCACCGCGTCGAGCAGGGCATTGCCGATCCAGTAGGCCTCTACCACGCGAGGATCCAGCGGGTCCTCGATACCGGCATG
>JAVEEN010000398.1 GCA_030840445.1 Pseudonocardiales bacterium | reverse complement strand
GCTGGCAGGCTTCACCGGACTGGTCGCCACCGCGATCGCCAACGCGCAGGCGCGGATGGAGCTGCGCGGCTTCGCCGAGGAGCAGGCCGCGCTGCGCCGGGTGGCGACCCTGGTCGCGACCGGGGCGCCGTCGGAGCAGATCTTCGCCGCGGTCACCGCCGAGGTCGGGCGGGTCCTCTCCGCCGACGTCACGGGTATGAGCCGCTACGACACGGACGGCACACAATCGATCGTCGGCGCATGGACCAGCACCGACGCCTCGCCCCTCGCCGTTGGCACCCGGGTGCAGGTCGGTGGGCGGAACGTGACCACGCTGGTCTTCCAAACGGGACGGCCCGCGCGGATCGACAACTTCTCCGACGCCTCTGGCGAGGCGGCTGCCGTCGCCAACGAACGGGGCATACGCTCGATCGCCGGCGTGCCGATCAGCGTCGAGGGACAGCTGTGGGGCGCCATGATCGTCGCCTCCGCGCACGAGGAGCCGCTGCCGGCGGACACCGAGGCCCGGCTGGCCGGCTTCACCGAGCTCGTCGCCACCGCGATCTCCAACGCCGAGGCCCAGGCCGCGCTGACCGCCTCGCGGGCGCGGATCGTGGCCGCCGCCGATACCACCCGCCGCCGCATCGAGCGCGACCTGCACGACGGCGCCCAGCAGCGCCTGGTCTCTCTCGCCGTACAGTTGCGCAGCACGGTGGAGGCCTCGCCGCCCGAGGCCGGCGAGCTGACCGAGCAGCTGGGTGAGCTGGCCGACGGGCTGACCGGCGTGCTGGACGAGCTGCGCGAGATCGCCCGCGGCCTCCACCCACCCGCCCTGGCTAAGGGCGGCCTGCGTACCGCGCTGAAGGCGCTCGCCCGCCGCTCCGCCGTCCCCGTCCATCTCGACGTCGACGTCGGCGTCGACCGCCGGCTGCCCGAGCCGATCGAGCTCGCCGCCTACTACGTCGTCGCCGAGGCGCTCACCAACACCGCCAAGCACGCCGCAGCCACCGTCATCGACGTCCAGGTGGAGACCAGCGCTGACCTGTTACGCATCCGCGTCCGCGACGACGGACGCGGCGGCGCCGACCTCACCCGCGGCTCGGGCCTGGTCGGGCTCACCGACCGTGTCGAGGCCCTCGGTGGCCGGCTCTCGGTGCAAAGCCCGCCCGGTGCGGGCACCACCGTGCAAATCACGCTACCTCTCACCCCTCCCAGCGGGTCGGCGTCTGCCAGCTGACTCGCTGGCGGACCGGATGAGGCGGACCCCGGCCATGCCAGTCGATCCCGAGCACGCCGCCCGACAAAGTTCACGGCCGTGGCTGTCAGCAGGACATTCGTGATCGCTCATGTCGCCCGTGACGCCGCCCATCATCGCCAGCATTTCCCGTCCACCCGTAGTGAAGAACCCGCAGTTGTCCCACGCCCCGCGGAACACCTTCCGTGGGGCCACATCCGTCGTCCTAGCACGTCGACGACGCCAGCCGCCTACCACCCGGAGGTACCGATGACATTCGACGCGCCCCGGAATGGCTACCGGAGCCTGTTGGCTCGTGGGGGCGACAGCGGACGTGTGCCTGCAGATCTTGTCAGCGCGCGCAGGGGCCCGAACAAAGACTTCTGCTCGATGGGTGACCAGTGACAGCCAAGGCCGCAACTCGTGTATCACCCTCGCGTATCACTGCGACCCTGCTAGGCGCATCGTCGGGCAACAGGGATCATGGGGCAGGTGAACCGGCTCGGAAGCGCGACAAGCCCGTATTTACTGCAGCACAAGGACAACCCCGTCGACTGGTTCGAGTGGGGCGACGAGGCCTTCGCCGAGGCGCGCCACCGGGACGTCCCGATCCTGCTCAGCGTGGGTTACGCGGCCTGCCACTGGTGCCACGTGATGGCGCATGAGTCCTTCGAGGACGGCCTGGTGGCCGAGGCGCTCAGTCGTGACTTCGTGTCGATCAAGGTCGACCGCGAGGAACGGCCCGACGTCGATGCGATCTACATGTCCGCCACGACTGCCATGACCGGGCAAGGTGGCTGGCCGATGACCTGTCTGCTGACGCCCTCCGGCGAGCCATTCTTCGCCGGAACGTACCTGCCCAAGCCGGGATTCCTGCAACTGCTCGCTGCCGCCACCGAGGCCTGGACGAACCGCAGGGCGGAGGTCGCCGAGGCCGGCGGCCGGATCGTGGCTGCGCTGCAGACGATTGCCGGTAACTTCTCGGCCGCACCCCTGGGCTCGTCCGAACTCGAGCAGGCAGAGTTCAACCTGGCCCGCCAGTACGATTCGCGCCATGGTGGCTTCGGCAACTCACCGAAGTTCCCGCCGTCGATGGTGCTGGAATTTCTGCTCAGACACCATGCCCGCACTGGGGAATCGCGTTCGGTGGACATGGTGGCGGGGACCTGCGAGGCGATGGCCCGCGGCGGCATGTACGACCAGCTCGGCGGTGGTTTCGCCCGTTATTCCGTCGATGCCGGCTGGGTAGTGCCACACTTCGAGAAGATGTTGTACGACAACGCTCAACTCCTGCGGGTATATCTGCACTGGTGGCGAGCCGACGGTTCAGCCCTGGCGGCCCGCGTGGTGCGCGAGACAGCCGAGTTTCTGCTGCGGGACCTGCGCACGTCTGATGGTGGTTTCGCCTCTGCGCTCGATGCCGACACCGATGGCGTCGAAGGCCTGACCTATGCGTGGACGCCGGCGCAATTGGTGGAGGTGCTCGGCGCGGTCGACGGCGTCGAGGCCGGCAATGCCCTGACGGTGACGCAACGCGGAACCTTCGAACATGGGACGTCGGTGCTGCAGTTGCTTGCTGATCCAGCAGATCCCCGGTGGTTCGCGTCAGTTCGCGAGCGATTGTTCGCGGCCCGGTCCGGGCGGCCGCAACCGGCCTGTGACGACAAGGTGATTGCCGCCTGGAACGGCCTGGCCATTGCCGGACTGGCCGAAGCAGGCGTGTTGCTCGATGAACCTCGCTACCTGACCGCTGCGATCGAGTGTGCAGAATTTCTCGTGCGGGTGCACATCGTGGACGGACGGCTACGTCGCTCGTCGCGGGGTGGGATTGTGTCGTCCGCAGTCGGTGTGGCCGAGGATTACGGCGATGTGTGCGAGGGGCTGCTGGAGCTGCATCAGGCCACCGGGGAGTCACGCTGGCTGAGTGTGTCCGGCGAATTGTTGGAGGTTGCACTGCGCCATTTCGCCCATCCCGAAGGTGGGTTCTTCGATACGGCCGACGATGCCGAAGCGTTGTTCACCCGGCCGCGGGACCCTTCCGACAACGCCGCGCCGGGTGGACAGTCAGCTCTGGCGGGCGCACTGCTCACCTTTGCTGCGTTGACCGGTTCGACCCGGCACCGGGAGGCCGCCGACACCGCCCTGGCATCGGCGGGTGAGCTGGCCGTGCGGGAACCGCGTTTCGCCGGTTGGACATTGGCCGTTGCCGAGGCCGCCTTGGCCGGGCCGTTGCAGGTGGCTATCGTTTCGGCCGACGTTCCCGGCGTCGACCGCACTGCGCTGGAGCTGGTCGCTGCGGCGCGGCGGAGCACCTCGCCCGGTTTGGTTCTGGTACCCGGGACGCCAGACGCGTCCGGCGTCCCGCTGTTGGCCGACCGGCCCCTGGTGTCGGGTCGAGCAGCGGCTTACGTGTGTCGAGGTTTCGTCTGTGATCGCCCGGTCACCGACGTGGAGTCGCTGGTGGCGGCGTTGCGCTAGGTGTGAGCTGGTCATCGCCCGCTGACGACAGCCCGTGCTGAGCCCGCTAGCGTTGGCTGACATGGCCTCAGAGACACAGCTCCGCGCGGGAATTCTCGGCTTCGGGTTCGCCGGTCGGATTTTCCATGCACCGTTCCTCGCCGCGGCCGGCTTCGAGGTGGCTGCCATCTCGACCTCGAACGGGAAGCGGGCGGAGCAGGCTCGGCAGGAGTACCCCGACGCTGACGTGTTCCCGTCCGCGGAGGCCATCATCGGACGAGATGACGTCGACCTGATCGTGGTCGCCACCCCCAACTCCAGCCATACCGGACTCGCCATCGCGGCCTTGGAATCCGGACACGACGTGGTCGTGGACAAGCCGTTCGCGCCCACCGTCACCGAGGCCGAACAGATCATGGCGACCGCTGAGGACACCGGCGGAGTGCTGTCGGTGTTCCAGTCTCGCCGGTTCGATTCGGATTTCCGCACCGTCCAAGCCGTACTGGCCTCCGGTGAGCTGGGCGCCGTCCACCGTTTCGAATCTCGTTTCGAGAGGTGGCGTCCGCGCGTCGAGGCGAACTGGCGCGAGTCCGCTGACCCGGCCGATGCCGGAGGGCTGCTGTTCGATCTGGGCGCCCACCTCGTGGACCAGTTCATCAGGTTGTTCGGTGTGCCGCGCTCGGTGTACGCCGAATTGCGCCGGATCCGACCGGGGTCCGAGGTTCCCGACGATGTCTTTCTTGCGTTACAGGGCGAGAGCGTCACCGGGCATCTGTGGATGAGTGCCGTGGCGGCAGATCTCGGCCCGCGGTTCCGGCTACTCGGCAGCGAAGCGGCGTTCGTCAAGTCCGGCATGGATCCCCAAGAGGTCGCGCTGCTGGCCGGCCTGCGACCGCCGTCGCCGGAATGGGGTCGCGAACCGGTCACCGAGTACGGCCGAATCGGCTCCGCCGACACGTGGCGCACGGTCGAATCCCTGGACGGCGACTACACGGAGTTCTATAGACGGATGGCCGCTGCCATCAGCGGTGCGGGCGACGTGCCGGTTGACCCTGCCGATTCGCTGACCGGTCTCAAGGTGCTGCACGCAGCACAACTGTCTGCCGCCTCAGGCAGCCCGACGACCGTGGTCTGAGTCAACCGCTCTGCGCTGATTCAATCGCTCTGGGTTAACGACTCCAACCGATCTGGGGCGACGACGGGCTGGCGGCCGCCGGGTCACTGAGCTCGGGTGCGCGGCGGCGACCCGGCGGCCGGTCGTGCGGTGACGGAGCCAGCGCAGCCTCGATCACGGCCGCGGTTACCTGCGTCCAAGCCCGCCGGGATTCAATCGACAGCTCCGCTATGGGCAGCTTTCCGCCTTCGGCGATGACCGGATCGGCGGGCACGTGCACCACCCGCCCGATCCGCTCGGCGAACCATTCTTCTTCCTCGCGGCCGAGACGAGAACCGGCGGATGACGTCACGACCAGCACCGCGCGTCCGACCAGATGTTTGGTGGTCTCCCGCCCTGCCAGCATCCGCAACATTGCCCGGGTGACCTCCAGGTGCACCGTCGACGGTGCCGTGGGCAGCACCAGCACGTCCGAGGAGTCAACGGTGTACAGGAAGTTGGAGGCGGCCGCGTTGTTTCCGGTGTCGCAAACGACGATCCCGAAACGGCGCAGCAGCAGTTGCCGGACGATGTCGCACTCGGCATGTCCGATCTGACGCATCGCATTGCCGTCTTCGCTCGAGGCGAGCACCAGGTTGCCTTGGGGCTGGCGTCGCAAATAAGAGGCGAGCAAACCCACCTCGGCCTCGGCGCGGGCCAGCTCCTGGGCGGCACCCAGCACATCGGTCACGGTGCTCGGGGGGTCGGCCAGTTCGGCCCGCCGACCCAGCGTCCCACGCAATTCGTTGACGTCCCAGGCGATCACGGCCTCGTGGCGGTACTCGGCCAGCAGCGCGGACAGGATCAACGCGGTAGGAGTCTTACCCGCGCCACCCTTCTCGTTCGCCACGACGATCGTCCGGCTGCCGGGCAGGGCGGATTGGACCCGGTCCACGGCCGCCCGGTGGCTCAGCTCGTCCTGGCCGGGTTGCAGCTTGATCAGGCCACCGGACGCCCCACGCACCTTCGCCCGCCAACCCCAGTCAGCCGGCGGCGGCTTGGCGCGGCTGGGCGGCTGGCGCGGCACATAATGCCAATCGGTTGACGCGTGCGGATGCGGGTCCATCACCGGAGCCGGCGCCGGTGGCGGCGCGGACAACGGTTGAAAGTCCTGCTCCGGCGCTCGTTGCAGGTGCTGTGGCCGCGGATGGCGGGACTCTCCTTGCGGCGGGATCGGATAAGTCACGGTTACCGGGCCTTTCTTTGCCGATATTGAACTCGAGGATGCTGTCGAGGTTCCGGCGAGTCTGGAGCCGAGCTGGTCCAGATGTTAAGCGAATATTGCGAGCCAGATCGCAATGTAATGGCAGATCGCGGCTACCAGGGTGCACAGGTGAAAGACCTCGTGGAATCCGAAGGTCCCCGGATACGGATTCGGCTTTCTGAAGCCATAGGCCAGCGCCCCAAGGGTGTAGATCACGCCCCCGACAGCGACCAGGACCAAGGTCGCGACGCCGTAGTGGTGCAGCAACTGTGGCAGGACGAACACCGCAACCCAACCGAGGGCGATGTAGAGCGGGACGGAGAGCCAGCGGGGGGCGTCCGGCCACACGCTTTTCAGCCCGACACCGAACATCGCCCCGGTCCAGACCACGATCAGGACGGCGATGGAGGAGGCTCTGGGCAGGGTCAGGGCGGCGAAGGGTGTGTAGGTGCCAGCGATGAATACGAAGATCATCGAATGGTCGAGCCGCTTCATCAGGCCGTGCGCGGTCGGGCTCCAGCTAATGCGGTGATACAGCGCGGAGGTGCCGAAGAGCATGGTGACCGTGGCGGCGTAGATGGCGGTCGACCACCCGGCCGCACCGCCTCTCAGCGAGGCGGCGACGGCGACCAGGGCCGCCCCGGACACGATGGAGATGAGCGCCGCGTAGGCGTGCAGCCAGCCCCGCATCCGCGGCTTCAGGACGTCGGCCAGGTACTCCGTGGCGCTCAGCTCTGAGCTCGGGTGAATACTCGTCATCTCCGCCAACGTACGCCGGCCGTAGTTCATTGCAAAAGCCAACCGGTCCTGCAGAGCTTCACCCCGATTCCGGAGCCGACCAGCACCGCGGAAGCGGGACGTAGCGGGAGAAGAGGGCTAACGTTGGCACTCGTGGACTTGCGTAGTGCGGTGTACTCCGCGTACGAGCGGAGGCTCGGAAAACAACTCGCGGGACGACCGGTTCCGCGCCACGTTGCCGTCATGCTGGACGGGAATCGGCGGTGGGCCCGGGCGGCCGGGCTGGACGATGTCAACGACGGTCACATCGTCGGCGCAAACCACATCGACAACCTGCTTGCGTGGTGCGCCGAGGCCGGCGTGCAGCACGTGACCCTGTGGCTGTTGTCGACCGACAATCTGCATCGGGATCCGTCCGAGCTGCTGCCCTTGCTGCGGATCATCGAGACGGTCGCCGAGGATCTGTCGGCGGCTGAGCAGCCCTGGCAGGTCAACGTCGTCGGCGCGCTGGACACCCTGCCGGCCAGCACCGCCGCGGCCCTGAAGATCGCGTCGGAGCGCTCGGCCGGCAAAACCGGCATGACGGTCAATCTGGCGGTCGGGTACGGCGGTCGCCGCGAGATCGCTGATGCCGTGCGGTCGCTGTTGCACGAACACGCTCAGGCCGGCACCTCCATCGAGGAGCTCGCCGAGATCATCGACGTCGAACACATCGCCGACCACCTGTACACCAAAGGCCAGCCGGACCCTGACCTGGTCATCCGGACATCCGGCGAACAACGGCTTTCCGGCTTCCTGCTGTGGCAGTCCGCGCACTCGGAGTTCTACTTCTGTGACGCTCTCTGGCCGGATTTCCGCAAGGTGGACTTCCTGCGGGCACTGCGTGACTTCTCCGAACGCCAGCGGCGTTTCGGCAGCTGATCCCTGAACCAACCACCTCAGAGTTCACGGATACGAAACGTCGAGTTTCGGCGTGGCGTAGCAGGGAGGGGTCGTCTCGACGTAGCGTGCTAGTTAGGTGGACCGGGAAATCCCGGACCACTCGGGAGGTCCCTGACGGTGGTGAACACCAGCGAGGGGGCCGGCATCGCCCCCTATGAATGGGAGCGACCGGAACCCTCAACAACGGTGATCGGCGATGCCATGATCACCCGCGGTACGGCTGCAGTTCCGTGCCGCGTGTCAGCGCCCAGGAGCGTCTAGTGACCCCAGTCCGCGCACAATCCGCCACCGCCACCGCTGCCGAGGAGGTCAACACCACCGCTGAGGATGCGGGGCAGCCCGACCCGGCCCTGAAGACGTTCGTGCTCGACACCTCCGTGCTGCTGTCTGATCCAGGGGCGCTGGCACGGTTCGGCGAGCACCAGGTCGTACTGCCGTTGGTGGTGATCGGGGAACTCGAAGGTAAGCGGCATCATCCCGAGCTCGGCTGGTTCGCGCGCCAGACCCTGAGGATGCTGGACGATCTGCGGATCAAGCACGGCCGGCTTGATGCACCGGTGCCCATCGGCCAAGACGGCGGCACCCTGCACGTCGAGCTGAACCACTCCGATCTGTCGTCCCTGCCTGCTGGCTTCCGGTTCGATACCAACGACTCGCGGATCCTCGCGGTGGCGTTGAATCTGGCAAACGAAGGCCGCAATGTCACGTTGGTCACCAAGGACATGCCGCTGCGGGTCAAGGCAGCTTCGGTGGGACTGCCGGCTGACGAGTACCGGGTGCACGCGGCGGTCGATTCCGGCTGGACCGGGCTGGCCGAGATGGATGTGTCAACCGATGTCATCGATGCCCTGTACGACGGCGACAAGATCGACATCGCCCAGCGCGACGAACTATTGACCGTCGCGGATATGCCGTGTCACACCGGTCTGGTCCTGCACTCGGCCCGCGGCTCGGCGCTGGCCCGAGTCACACCGGACAAGCAGATGAAGCTGGTCCGCGGTGACCGGGAGGCCTTCGGCTTGCACGGACGGTCCGCCGAACAGCGGATCGCCCTGGACCTGTTACTCGATCCTGAGATCGGCATCGTGTCGCTAGGTGGCCGGGCCGGCACCGGCAAGTCGGCCCTGGCGTTGTGCGCCGGGCTCGAGGCCGTGATGGAGCGGCGGGCGCACAAGAAGGTGGTGGTCTTCCGGCCGCTCTACGCCGTCGGTGGCCAGGAACTCGGATACCTGCCGGGTAGCGAGAACGAGAAGATGGCGCCCTGGGCCCAGGCGGTGTTCGACACCCTCGGTGCGCTGGTCAGCAAGGAGGTCATGGACGAGGTGATGGACCGTGGCATGGTCGAGGTCCTGCCACTGACCCACATCCGCGGCCGTTCGCTGCACGACGCGTTCGTGATCGTCGACGAGGCGCAGTCATTGGAACGCAATGTGCTGCTCACCGTGTTGTCCCGGATCGGCCAGGGATCGCGAGTGGTCCTGACCCACGATGTGGCACAGCGCGACAACCTCCGGGTGGGACGCCACGATGGCGTGGCCGCGGTCATCGAGGCATTGCGGGGGCATCCGTTGTTCGCCCATGTGACCCTGACCCGGTCGGAGCGGTCGCCGATCGCTGCCCTGGTCACCGAGATGCTCGAGGACGTCGGCCTGTCCTGAAGACCCGATCGTGTAACAACCGGCATGACAGGGATGCCGAGTGTTACACGATCGGGTCTGTCCTCAGCTGCGGGGTCGGGTCATCGACAGCACATCGAGGACCTCATCCAGCTTGTCCTCGGTGATCGCGCCGGATTCCACGTGACCGCGCTCGATGACAACCTGCCGAATGGTCTTGCGCTCGCTCAGGGCCTGCTTGGCGATCTTGGCGGCCTCGTCGTAACCGACATAGTGGTTCAACGGCGTCACGATCGACGGCGACGATTCGGCGTACTCGAGGCACCGTTCCACGTTGGCCTCGATACCGTCGATGCACTTGTCCGCGAAGACCGTACTGACGTTGGCGATCAGCCGGATCGACTCGAGCACGTTGCGGGCAATGACCGGCAGCATCACGTTCAGTTCGAAGTTTCCGCTCGCGCCACCGAACATCACCGCGGCGTCGTTGCCGATGACCTGGGCCACCACCTGGCACACCGCCTCGCAGAGCACCGGATTGACCTTGCCGGGCATGATCGACGAGCCCGGTTGCAGGTCGGGCAGGAACAGTTCGGTGAGTCCGGTCCGCGGACCGGAGCCCATCCAACGAATGTCGTTACTGATCTTGTTGAGGCTGACCGCGACTGTGCGCAGAGCGCCCGACAGTTCGACCAGCCCGTCGCGCGCACCCTGGGCCTCGAAGTGATCGCGAGCCTCGGTCAGCGGCAGACCGGTTTCGGAGGCGATCAGCGCGATGACCTCGGCGGCGAATCCGGCCGGGGCGTTGATGCCGGTACCGACCGCGGTACCACCGAGGGGCAGCTCAGCCACCCGGGGGAGCGTCGACTCCAGCCGCTCGACGCCGTAGCGGATCTGAACGGCGTAACCGCCGAACTCCTGGCCCAGGGTCACCGGCGTCGCGTCCATCAGGTGAGTGCGACCGGACTTGACCACGGTCGCGAACTCGCCGGCCTTGGCCTCCAGCGCCGAGGCGAGATGTTGCAGAGCCGGGATCAGATCCACCACGACTGCCTTGGTGGCCGCGAGGTGGATGGCTGATGGGAACTGGTCGTTGGAGGACAACGGGTCATTCACGTCGTCGTTCGGGTGCACGCTCACCTGGCCCGAGTCACCAGTACGGTCGGCGTTGAGCTTGGCCGCGGCGAGGGAAGCCAGCACCTCATTGGCGTTCATGTTGGACGAGGTCCCCGAGCCGGTCTGGAAGACGTCGATGGGAAACTCTGAATCCCAATCCCCGCGAGCGACTTCGACCGCAGCGGCCGCGATGGCCTCGGCCTTGGTGGCGTCGAGCAAGCCGCGTCTGGCGCGGATTCGGGCGACCGCACCCTTGATGGCTGCCAGCCCGGCAATCAGCTCCCGCTCGATCGGCTGGCCCGAGACCGGAAAGTTCTCCACGGCCCGCTGAGTCTGTGCCCGCCACTTTGCGGTACGGGGGACCCTGACCTCACCCATCGAATCCTTCTCGATGCGGTAGTCGGTTTGGTCGGTTTTCGGCTCCGGGGACTGCTGGTCGGACATGATGGTGCTGCTCCCTGCAGGGTGGGTGGGACCGGACATGCTGAACAGCCCGAGCCTACTGAGAGGTGCGTCCGCGCGGGCCTACCTGTGGCCCGGCTAACCGCACTACATCTGGACCAGGATCAGCTGCCCGGTTCGTTCGTCCGGCCCGGCTCGCCGTACTGACCCGGCTGGCCGAACTGACCCGGCTGACCGAACTGCTGGGGTTGGCCGTACTGACCCGGCTGGCCGTACTGCTGGGGTTGGCCGTACGGGTCCGGTTGCCCGGGTGCGGCCTGCCCGGGTATGGCCTGACCGTACGGCGCGAAGGGCTGCCCGCCCGGAGCTGCGCCGATCGGCGCCTCCTGGGACGGCGGACCCTGCGGAACGCCGCTCGCGCCAGGCTGGCCGTAACCCAGCTGTATCGCGGTCTGCTTGGCCTCGTCGGTGACCGGAATCGCCACTACGGCCGTGCCGTAGGCGCAGATTTCGCTCCAGTTACCGCCGAGCTCGGTGGTGTCGAATCTCATCGCGGTGATCGCATTGCCACCCCGGGCCTGCGCTTCGGCGAACAGGCGCCCCATTGCCTCGTTGCGGCTCTGGATGACCTGCTTGGTCATGCCGCCGAGCTCGCCGCCGACGAGGGATTTGAAGCCGGCACCCATCTGGGAGAAGGCGTTACGCGAACGGACCGTGACACCGAACACCTCGCCGCAGACGCGTTGGATATCCCACCCGGGAATGTCGTTGCTCGTGACGCACAGCACGGGAGCCTCCCCTTCTAGTTACGGTCGAAGTCGATCGATGAATAGGCGCGCAGCTTTGACAATTGGTGTAACGAGTCCACCGAGCGGATCGTCCCCGACTTGGAGCGCATCACGATCGACGAGGTGGCCACCGCACCGCGGTTGTAACGCACCCCTCGGACCAGCTCGCCGTCGGTGATACCGGTCGCGCAGAAGAAGACGTCCTCACCATGCACCAGGTCGTTGGTGTGCAGGACCCGACCCAGGTCATGACCGGCGGCTTCGGCTTTCTCGCGTTCGGTCTGGTCGCGGGGCCAGAGCTTGGCCTGGATGGCGCCGCCCATGCACTTGATGGCCGCGGCCGCGATGATGCCTTCGGGGGTGCCGCCGATGCCGAGCAGCAGGTCGACGCCGGTACCGGGTCGAGCGGCCATGATCGCCCCCGCCACGTCGCCGTCGGAGATGAACTTGATGCGCGCACCGGCGTCGCGCACGGCACGAACCAGGTCCGCGTGCCGCGGCCGGTCCAGGATGACCACCGTGACGTCCGAGGGGCTGCCGCTCTTGGCCTCGGCCACCCGGTTGATGTTGGTGGCGACCGAAGCGTTGATGTCGATGGCGTCGGCGGCTTCGGGACCGGTGGCGATCTTCTCCATGTAGAACACCGCGGACGGGTCGAACATCGAGCCCCGCTCGGATACCGCGATGACCGCGATGGCGTTGGGCATTCCCTTGGCCATCAAGGTGGTTCCGTCGATGGGATCGACCGCGACGTCGCACTCGGGGCCGGTGCCGTTGCCCACCTGTTCGCCGTTGAACAGCATGGGCGCCTCGTCCTTCTCGCCCTC
>JAVEEN010000397.1 GCA_030840445.1 Pseudonocardiales bacterium | reverse complement strand
CCGAATCCCGACGCGCACCTTCTGAACCCCGTAGCCAGCCTGGATCGGAGCGGCCGTCGTCGTGGTGTTAACTGCATGAGCCGGACCGTCCAGGCCGGATTTTGGGCTTTTCGTTCAGTAACGGCGCCTTTATGAGGTCCCTGGCTTGCGCCCGGCGACGCAGGCGTGCCCCAGCGGTTACAGTTCAACCAGCGGCGCCTGCAGTAAATCGAGAAAGAGCAGTGAACGTTGATCGATGTACACACCCTTGCCGCCGAATTAGGGATATCGAGCGCTGTCGTCTTGCGCGTCATCGATGAACTCGGCGGCACCACTAACACCGCAGCACGCCTGAGCGCCGAACTTGCCGACCAGGTCCGTGAGCGGCTTCGTGGGCCGAGCAGCGGATTTGTCGGAGCAGGTGGCAATCCGCTCTTCTCGGTGACCCGCGAGGCTCCCTCGGCTCGGCGTCCGGAACGGCCTGGCGTGACCCCGGCTTTCGCACCTCGGGCCGAACCTGCCCGCCCCCGACAGCAGGCGAAGGTCAACGATCCGTTCGCCGCTCCCGGTGCGTATGCGGTCCCGGAGGCGCGACCGGCACCCGCTACCGAATCGGATGCCCGGTCCGACTCCGGCTCTGGACTCGAGGAGTTGCTGGCCGAACAGGCTCGCTCGGTGGACTCCATCGATCGGTGGAAGGCGGCCGGCCTCGGCGCGCACGACGTTCACCTCATTGCCCGATGCGAAGCCGCCGGCCTCACGCCGGAAGACCTGCGGCGGCGCTTCGACGGACAGACCATCGCCAGCCGCCTGAAGAACGGCGAGTCGATGTCGTCCGTCCGGTCCCGGCTCGATCAAACGGGCTGATCACCGGCCCGAGTCGTCATCGCTGCAGCAGGCCTACGCCGAACGAGACGACCAGCACCGAGATCGCGAGGGACGAAACCGACTCGGTGGCCATCAGCAACTTGGCGCGTGCCGACAACGGCATGGTGTCGGTCGGGCTGAATGCCGATGAATTCGTGATCGACACGTACAGGTAGTCGATGAAGCCCGGGGCCCAGCCCGACTTGGCGGCTGATCGCTGGGCCACCTCCTGGATCGCGTCGTGGTCTTCGTCCTGTGGAAAGCGGAAATCCGCCGAGGGTAACCGCGGTCGCCCTACCCGGATGCGAGTCACCGGGCCGCCACGATCGAGTTCCCAGAAGGCGAGGGCGAACACCAGGACGTTAGTGAGCCAGACCTGTCCGGCCGCCGCGAGTAACTGGCCGCCGGCCTTGGCATCGCCGATGACGAGGGATCGGACGAGTAGCACCAGCGCGGCCAGGTTCGTCGCCGCAATCAGCAGCAAGAGCGTGATCGAGAGCCTGCGCAGCAGACGGTTCTGCCGGCTCATCCGCCGTGGGTTGGCGGCGACCAGGGGGATGAACAGGATCACCTCCAGTGTCGGCACCACGTAACGCGGTCCCAGCAACAGGGTGTTCGGTAACAGGGCGTACAGCGCGATGGCGACGGCCACCGCGATAGCGGCCGGCAACCGCGGTTCGCCGGGGCTGTTGCGTCGCGGCGGGAAAGAGCTCTGCACGCCACCATTGATATGCCCCGAAGGGGCGTCCGCACGGGAGGCCACGCAGGCGGCCCCGCGGTGGCCCGTGGCGCTTCGGGTCGGCCCGCTGGTGGGCCCGGTGGCGGGCTCGTGGCCGTTCGGCCGGCTGCGGAGCTTCAGAGCAAGCCGCGGCGGCGCATGCCTACAAGCGCGAACCAGCCCGGAACGGCCAGCAGCCATACCGAGACCAGCCGGGAGAGCAGGGCTCCGGCCGCCGCCACCGGTAGGGCCATGCCCGTTGCGGTCAGACCCGCGATCAGCGCGGCCTCGACGGCTCCGACACCGCCGGGCGTCGGGATCAAGGAGCCGGCGCTGGCCGAGGCCAGATAGATCATGAGCAGCGACAGGTAGGACGCGTGGCCGCCGACGGCCGAAACGCAGTAGGCGAAGGCCAGCACATGGGTTACCGTCAGGGCCGCCGAGGCACCCAGTCCGACCGCCACCATGCCCGGACGATGCCGGGCGTGCCGGATGAGCGTCGATGCGCTCTGCCGGATACTGGCCAGCAGCCGAGCGCCGCGTCGGCTGGTCCGGGCTGCCAGCACGGCGGAGCCGATGAGCAGCGCGCCGCCGACGCCCACCCAGAGCAGGTGATTCAGGCTCACCACGTCGCCGGCCGAAGCGGGGGCCGCGCCGGAGATGACGCCCAGCACTGCAACCAGGGCAGTGGTCACGAAGAACTGAGCGGTCTGAGCGGCGGCGACGGTGGCCAATGCGTCCGGCGTAGTCGCACCCGAACGGCTGAGGTACCGGGTCGCGATAGCGGGGGTGCTGATCGCTGACGGGGCGACGATGCGCAACCCGCTGACCGCTAGTTGTGCCGAGAGTGTAGGCAGCAACTTCAGGCGCAGCGGGGTGAATCCCAGCAAGTTGTAGGCGGCCGCGAACAGGGACAGGGCCATGAACCCGATGGCGATGGCGAGATCGATCCAGCTCAGGTGCCCCAACACCGTGCCGAGTTCGGCGTTGCGCAGTTGCCCGGCCAACAACGCAGCCGCTCCGAGGACCGCGGCACCACCCAGCACGGGGGCCAACCGCCGGCACGATCTTTTCCCGCTGCTGGTGCCCGGGTAGGTGCCCGTGTTCTGGTGGCCACGCGTGTTCTGGTGGCGGCTCGTGCCGATCCCTGCCACGGCGTGCACCGCCGCCGGGCGCCCTGCCATCGCCGATGCAGCGACGTCGATTCGTTCGCCGCGATCGGTAGAAACAGGGGGGCGGTCGAGAAGGAGTGTCACCCTAAGATCGTCGCAACCGTGAAGGCCTATGTCTGTCGGGGAATGCCCCCAATTCGGGGGTAGGGGTAACCCCACCCCGATCCCTCACCTCCATCTCGGAGTGCGGGTGCGGAGTGC
>JAVEEN010000387.1 GCA_030840445.1 Pseudonocardiales bacterium | reverse complement strand
TGCGGATCATCTCAGCTCACCCACCCAGTCCGCTCAACCGCAGCGGGGCCGAAGATGCGGAGTTGGCGTGTGTTGCCGGGTCGATTCCCGGCGGAACCGGCTTGAGCAGATTGTTCAGCAGATCGCTCAAGTTGAGATCGGCGGTGATATAGAGGTTGGTGAAGTCACCCTTGACGCCGTTGACCGCCGTCTTGGGAAACGGGAATGTCGCGAGCAGTACCAGCGATCTGGGCAACGCGTCGCCGGCCTTGGTGAGTTCGGTCATCACCGGGTCGAGATTCTTCAGCGTGGACACGAAATTGTCGGTGGAACCATTGATCACCTGGACGGCCACCGTGCTGAGATGGTCCAGGCTCTTCAGCAGGGTCACGAACTGGTCCTTCTCGTCGGCCAGGATGCGCACCGCCTGAGGCAAGGTGTCCAGTGCCTTGGCCAGGATCTGCTTCTGGTTGTTCAGCGTCCTCGACAGCGTGTCCAGGTTGTCGATCGCCGTCAGGATCCGTGCCTTCTGAGTGTTCAGGCTTGTGGTCAGGGTCTTGGACTGGCTCAGCAGGCTACGGATCTGATCCGTGTGACCGGTCAGCGCCAGGTTGAGTTCGTGGGTGATCGTCTTGATCTGCTCCAGACCGCCACCGTTGAGCAGCAGGGAAAGCGCGCCGAGCACCTCCTCGACCTCCGGGGTCGCGCCGGTCCGATTGATACCCACGTGCGGGTATGCGTAACCGGCGTGCGGCGCATCCCGCAGCGACACCGAGTCGGCGACCTCGTTCTGGGGTGGATAGGACAGCGATACGAACTTCTCGCCCAGCAGGGAGGTCTGCCGGATCTGACCGTAGGCATTCGCCGGCAGTTGCACGTCGCCGTTGATGGCAAGCAGAACCTGGGCGTGCCAATCGACCAGGCTGACCGACTCCACCTTGCCGACGGTGACGTCATTGACCTTGACCGCGGACTGCGGCACCAGGTCCAGGACGTTGGCGAAGTCCACGAGGACGCGGTATGGATGACTCCCCAGATCAGCCCCGCCGGGCAGCGGTGCCGAGTACAGGCCGTGGAATCCGCAGCCGGTGAGGGCCAACGCGGCGACGGTCGTGAGGACGATGCTCGCCGCACCACGGATACACCGGAGCGCGGCCCCGATTCCATCTGAGCGGCACATCACTGGCCTCCCAAGGCGGGCAGCTGCGGCACTGCCGGCAGGCCAGGCAGGCCGCCCCCGCCGTTGCCGAGGCCGCCCAGTTGTGGCAGGCCGCCCAGTAACTTGGCTATCGCGTCGCACGTCGTCTTGACCGAGCCGACCAGTGGCCCCTGCGCGGTCAGGGCGGCGCAGATGTTTGCCGGGTCGAGCGGGTTGTTGAGCCCGCCCAGGTTGTCGCGGGTGTCCAGCGTGCCGGACACCGGGTTGTAGGTGTGCGACAGGTTGGACACCGCGACCGGGGCGACGGCGAGAATCTCGTTCAGTGCCGCCTTCTGCTTGTTCAGGGTCGTGGTCACGCTCTTCAGTCCCACGATGTCGGTGTGGATCGCGCTGCCGTTCGTCTTGATGAACGCCGCTACATCGGTCAGTGCGGCCGACAGGTTCTTCAACGCCTCACCGATCGAGGTGCGCTCATCGGCCAAGGCGGAGGTGACCGAGTCAAGTTGGGTATTGAACTTACGGACCTGGGCATCGTTGGCGACCAGGCTGTCGGTGAACACCTGCAGGTTCTGCACGGTGCCGAAGAGATCCTCGCGGCCGTTGGCCAAGGTCTGCACCGCCTTTGACAGGTTGGCGATGGTGCTGCCGAGGGCGGCGCCGTTGCCTTTCAAGTTGGCCGCGCCGACGCTGATCAGGTCAGACAGCGGCCCGTTGGCAGACAGGGACGTGGAATCAGCGCCTTTCGGCCCGAGCGCGACGTTCAGCTTGTTCAGGGCCGCGTAGATGTCATCGAGTTCGACCGGCGAGGCGGTTTGGTTCATGCTGATGCTGGCCCCATCGGCGAGCACGCCACACTTGCCGGCGCAGGAGGCGTAGTCGATGACCTGGACGTACCGGTCCGAGACCAGCGACGGCGGGATGATGGCCGCGCGAACCACCTTGGCATCGCCGGGGTAGGCCGGCAGTTTCACCTTGCGGTCATACTTCATGCTGACGAGCACGCCGTCGCCGTCCGGCTTGACCTTGGTGATCACGCCGATCTTCACCCCGTGCAACCGGACGTCCGAGCCGGCGTACAAGCCGACAGCGCGTTCGAAGCGGGCGGTGACGGTGTTGGTGGGCTTGGGCAGCAACACGAACACGGCCACCCCGAGCACGACCGCCACCACGATGCCGATCATGATCAATCGCGCTAGCTTCTTGGGCAGGGCATAACTGGTCATCGCCCGTCAGCCTCCCAATCCGGTCACGGTGCCGAGCAACCCGCCGACGGACAGGTTGGAAATGTAGGTGTCGAACCAGCGCCCGTTGCCGAGGGTGTTGGCGAAGACCCGGTAGAACGGCGCGAGCAACGCCAGCCCGCGGTCGATGTTGTCGGTGTTCTTCTGCAGAATCTGCAGAACCCCGTTGAGCTGGTCCAGAGCCGGCTTCAACGTCCGCTGGTTGTCGGCCACCAGGGCGGAGATCTGCAGCGACAGCGCGGATGTGTTGAGGAACAGGGTGCGGATTGCGTCGCGCCGATTGTTCAGTTCGTCGAGCAACAGATTTCCATCGGTCAGCAGCTTGCTGATCTGGGCGTCCCGATCGGCCAGCACTCCGGTCACCGAGTTCGCCCGTGCCAGCAATGTGCGCAGCGCCTGGTCGCGCGAGGCGATCGTGTTGGAAAGCCGGGACAAGCCGTTGAGCGTCGTGCTCACGTCGCCCGGGGTGTCCTTGAACGTCTGCGCGATGGTCTCCAGCGACTTGCCGAGATCCTTGGTGTTGATGTCACCCACGGTCTTGGTCAGGTCCGAGAAGGCCGGGTAGACGTCGTACGGGGTCAAGGTGCGGCTCAGGGGGATCGCCTTCGTCGGATCCTGCTTGTTCGCGCCCTGCGAGTCGAGCTCCAGGTACTTGCGACCCAGCACGGTCTTGATCTTGATGATGGCCTGGGTCTGGTCACCGATGAACGCGTTCTTGATCCGGAACTTGACCTGGACATGGCTGTCGTCCGCGTCGGTCAGCGAGACACCGTTGACGGTACCGACCTTGACCCCGGCGATCCGCACCTCGTCGTCGGGGACCAAACCCGAGGACTCGGAGAAGATCGCAGTGTATTGCGTACCGCCACCGATGATCGGCAGCTGCTGCGCGTTGAACGCCGCCCACAGCAGCACACCGATGACGACCAGCCCGATAGCACCGATGACTGTGGGGTTCCGGGAGGCGAAGGACCGGCCGCGCGGTGCCTTCTTCAGACGCCTCTCACCAGCTCTGATCGCCATCAGCCACACCTCGCGGCCGGCAGCGGCAGGCTCGGGTTGACCTTCAGGTTGCCGGGTAACGTGACCGTCCCGCCGAGCGAGCAGGTGTAGAAGTTGAACCACGAGCCGTAGGTGGCGGTGCGGGTCAGGGTGGCGACCTTGGTCGGAAGTCTTTGCAGGACTCCGTCGATGGTGGACGAGCCGGCGTTGAGGGTCGCGGCAAGGCCGGTCAGGTCGATCACGTCCTGCTTGAGTGGCCCTCGCACCTTCTGCAGCAGTCCGGTGGTCGAGGCGGCCAGGTCGTTGATGCCGGTGATCGAGTTTCCGATGGTCTTGCGGTCCCCGGCCAGGCCGCTGACCCACCGCTGCAACTGCACGATCAGCTCGGACAGTTTCTGGTCCCGTTGCCCCAGGGTGTCTAGGACCGAGGACAGGTTGTCCACCAGATCACCGATGACCTTGTCCTTGTCGGCAATGGCCGAAGTCAGTTGCGCGGTCTGCTGCAACAAGGCGTCGACCGTGCCACCCTCGCCTTGCAACGTCTGGATTATCTGCAGGGAGAGGTTGTTGATCTCGCCCGGATCCAGACCGGAGAACAGTGGCTTGAACCCGGCGAACAGCGTGCTGAGATCGAGTGCATCGGTCGTCTGCGAGATCGGGATGGTGTCCTTCGGTTGCAGGTTCTTCTCGGCCACGCCGGGTATCTCGCTGCCCTGCTCGATCGCAAGATAGCGCTGGCCCACCAGGTTGCGGAACCGGAGCTTGGCGCGGACCCAGGTGGTGAGCGGCCGGGACGCGGACACGCTGAATTTGACCTGGGCGGCAAATGGCGCCGTCGCGGGGTTCGGTGTTCCGGGCTGACGGACCAGCTTGATGGCCTGGATGGAACCGACCCGGACTCCGGATACCCGGACATCGTCGCCGACCAGCAGCCCCGTCGAGTCGTGGAAGATCGCGTAATAGCTGTTCGTCTTGCCGAAACTGGAGTTGGTGATGGTTGCCGCCAGTACATAGGTGGCCAGGCTGGTGACCACCAGGAAGGTGATCAGCTTGACCAGCGGAGCAGCAAGACCCCTCATGCCAGCCCCCCACGGTGCAGGCGGATGTGAAAGCTCAGCTGGACGCTCATCCGAGGTTCACCTGCGTTCCACGAAGCATCGGCGCGGCAAGCATGGCCGCTATCGACGGCACCTTCGCCGGGTCATCGCCGTAGTCGCCGGAGATCAAGGCCGAGATCAACCGCGTCTCGGCTTTCGAACCGACTCCGCTGGTGTCGTAGGAGGAACGGGTCGCGGTACCGAGCGCTTGCGGCGGGTTGTAAGCGGCGCCGTCAGGCGGTAGCGCCGCACCCGGGAAGGGATTGGCCGGGCTCGGCAACCCGAAGCAGTGCGGGCCGCGCACGCTCGGGTCGGTGATGTATTTGGGCTCGTTGCCGGGCACGTACTTGCCTTGTCCCTTCACCATCTCCAGGGTGATGTGCAGGCCGGGCTGTTTGCCGCCGAAGGAGTCCTCCAGCCGCGGCTCGATGTTGGCCAGGCCCTCAGCCAGGCAGGGATATTCGGGTGAGTATTTGGCAAGCAGGGCCAGGATCTTGCTGGACGAGGCCGACACCTGGATCAGGTAAT
>JAVEEN010000344.1 GCA_030840445.1 Pseudonocardiales bacterium | reverse complement strand
ACGCCATCGCACCGCATCGAACCCTGCGCTCCACCGCAATCCCCGCCGGTGCCTTCCGGCTGCTGGTCGAACATGAGACCGGCCGGCTGTGGGTACTTCAGCACAACGGCAGCGAGCACACGTACCTGACCGAGTACGACCCGCTTTCGCTGAGCCAACTCAGCCGGCGACTGCTGCCGGTCGGTGTGCTGGGCGCCGCGGTCTACAACTCCCGGCTCTGGCTCGGCTCGCAGGACGGCCTCTATACGGCGGACGCCGACAGCCGTGCCGGGCCGACGCCGGTTCGCGGTGTCGGTCATTGGGTCATCTCGGTGTTATTGGACCGGGCCGGCGACCGGGTTATCGCCGGGAGTCTCAACGGCGCCGGCTCGAGCTTGACGGCGATCGGCCTGGAGAATTTGCGAGTCCTGTCGCGAGCGGAGATCAGCGTCGGAAATGTGTCCTTCGCCCGTACCGAGAACAGCCTCTGGATCGCCGGCTGGCGCCCGGACGGATCCGGCATGGTGGACAGGCTCGATCCGCACACCCTGCAGCCGATCTCGACCGCTCCGAGTGTCCAACGACTCGACCGGGCCGTTGAGGTCTGGCCCGGCGACCGCGTCGTCTGGGTGGTCGAGGCCGGGACAGCAACCTGCATGTCCCAGCTGACGGGTGCCACCCTGTCCACCACCCCGGGGCTTTCCGGCCCGGTGGTACCCGGGCTGCAGGCGGCATACGCGATCGGATCACGTGCTGTGCAGGTCCTCGACCTCACCGGAACCCAGTGCTCGGTACGGTGATCGGCTACTCGACCCCCACGGCCTTCTCCAGATCGGACAGGGCCTCGTCCAGATAACCCAGCAACCGCTGCAGATGCGGCACGCTTCGGCGGCATCCGGTCAGGCCGAAGGCCAGGTCGCTGTGATACGTCGCGCAGGTGATGTTGAGCGCCTGGCCGTCGAAGGGTATCGACAGCGGGTACACGCCCTCCAGCCGCGCCCCATTGAGATATAGGGTTTTCCTGGGTCCAGGCACATTGGAGATGATCAGGTTGAACGGGGGTCGGGCGAAGTTCTGCAGGCCCGGAATGGACTGCAACAACAGCGGCCCGGTTCCCAGCGCGCTCATGGCCAGGATCTGCAACGGAGTCATGGTGCTCAGGGCGTCCTTGCCGTCCGTCATCGACTGGTGCACCGATGCCAGCCGCTCGCCGGCGTCGGGCAGGTGGGTGCCGAGGTTGCACATCACCGCACCGACCGCGTTACCCCCTTCGCGATTGAGGTCGCGAGGACTGAGCGCCACCGGAACCATCGCGATCAACGGCGCCTCCGGCAACTGATCGAGGGTGTCCAGGTAGGTTCGCAGCGCGCCTGAGCACATGGCCAGGACCACGTCGTTCAGGGTCGTGCGGCTGGCCCTACCCACCCGTCTGATCCGGGCGATCGGCCAGGACTGCGCCGCGAACCGGCGGGAACCGGTGATCGGCACGTTGAAGATCGTCTTGGGCGCGCTGAAGGAGACCGAGGACGATTCCTCTCGGATCCCCCGCCGCAGGGTGGTGGCCAGCACTCTGGGCAATCCCGCCGCCTCGGACGCCAGGCTCAACGCCGATTTGAGCGCCGACACGGGCAGATCCAGCAACGTCCGGTCCGAGGTCAGCGCTACGCTCTCGGCGACCGGTCGCGGCTTCGGCAACCGGGCCGCCCACGGCGGCGGCTGGTCACGTTCGTCCGGATCGGTGCTCAGCACACTCTGCAACAACCGGGACGCCGCGATTCCGTCGAGCAGGGCGTGATGGACCTTGAAGTACACCGCAAACCGGCCGTCGTCCAGGCCTTCGATCAGGTGCGCCTCCCACAGCGGGCGGTTGCGGTCGAGCGTAGTGCTGTGCAGCCGCGAACACAGCGACAGCAGTTCCAGGACCCGGCCGGGCTTCGGCAAGGCGTTGTGCCGGACATGGTGCTCGATGTCGAAGTGCTCGTCGTTCTCCCATGCCCACTGACCTGCCGTGCTCAGCGACCGGGCCGGCCGCTTGCGAAACAGCGGCGCGATCTCGCTCACCGTGCTCAGCTGCCGGAACAGTGTCTGCACGTAGTCAGGTGACGCATCGGCCGGCGGCCGGTAGAGGTGCAGGCCCCCGACGTGCATCGGCCGCTGCCGTGCCTCCAGCGTGAGAAACATCGAGTCGGTCAGGGACATGGGATGCAGCATCAATCGATCCCCCAACTCCGGCGGTGGAGGTTCATCCTTGCACCGCGCCCGGTCTCCGGCGAGCCCGCTCGAGGGAGGCACTGCGACACCAGGCAAACCGCCGACAGGCAAACCGACACCAGGCACACCGCGACACCAGAGCAATTAGCCGTGATACGCGCTCAGGAAGCTATGGACGATGGGCAGGGCCGGCACCTTGCCGGAGTCGCCGCCGTAGACGAACACCGCGAACGCGAGGTCACCTCGGGTACCTGCGAACCAGGCATGCGTCTTCGGCGGCTGGTCCGTCCCGAATTCCGCGGTGCCGGTCTTTCCGCTCACGTTGCCGGGCAGATCACCCAGGGCGGCGTTCGCCGTGCCGCCGGTCATGGCCACCGTGGCCCGCTCCAGCGTATCCATCTTGGCGGTCAGGGCGGCTGGCAACGCGGGCAGCGTGGCACCGGACTGACCGTCCACCAATGACGGCCCGATCGGTTTGCCGGTCGCCGAGCCGCCGGCGATCAGCGCCATCACCAGCGGGCTGACCAGCACCTTGCCCTGCCCGATCGCGGCGGCCGCCTGCTCGTTGGGTGAGGCGGGCGCCGGCAGCGATCCAGCGAAGGCAGCGACCGGCAGCTTCCAGTCGGCTCCCAGGCCCAGCGACCTGGCGGCCTTGCTTACCGCGTCCGCAGGCAACTTCATGGCGAGGTTGATGGCACTGGTGTTGCACGAGTACGCGAACGCCGCGCTCATCGGGATCAGGCCGTGGGAGAACTTGTTCTCGTTCTCGAAAGTCTGACCGTTGACCTGGGTGGTGGCCGGGCAGTCGACCGGCGAGCTCGGGGTCAGCGCCGGGTTGGCCGTGTACTCGGCGGTGTAGGTGGCGATCTTGAAGGTCGATCCGGCCGGGTACTGGCCGGTCAGTGCGATGTCCTCGCCGGCGCCACTGCTATTGGCCACGGCGAGTATCTTGCCGGTGGACGGCTGCAACGCGACGACGGCAGCCGGCAGGGTCACCGAGGCCAGCGCGGCATCGGCCGCCGTCTGAGCGGCCCGGTCCAGAGTCAGCTTGACCGGCTGTCCGGCCTTGGCCGCAACGACCGAACCGAGGTTTGCCCCCAGCGTTCCAGCGGAGTCGGCGGCGTAGACCTCGACGGCCGCGGTGCCCGCGAGTTGGGAGTCCAGTGCTAGCTGCAAGCCGGACAGCCCGGTGTTGTCACCGGCGCGGACCCGACCCTTGGAGGCATCGATGATCTCTTTGGTCGCGATGCCGACCCGTCCGAGCAACGGCTGGGCGAAGGTGGAGCTCGGCCCGAGGAGCTGGGTGCTCGTGGGGAACTGCACGCCGGGCAGGTTGTAGATCTGCGGCTTGACGGCCTCGTAGGCACTGCGGCGCAAGGTGATGACCGGTACGAATTGATTCTTCGGCGCGGCCTTGACGCTCTTGACGATGTCAGCCGCCGCTATGCCGTAGCTCTTCAGGGCGGCGGCCAAGCCGGCGGCCACCGCCGTCAGGTCCTTCACCTGCGGCGGGGCGATGCCCACCGTGACCACCGGTGTCGGGGCGAACAGCGGTTTGCCGGCGCTGTCCTCGAGCGCGGCCCGGGCCGGCTGGGTGCGCTTGACGGTCAGATGCGAGCCGGTCACCAGCATGGGGTGCAGGTCCGCACTCGACCAGGTGACCAGCCACGCGCCGTCCTGCTTGACCATCGGCAACGAGCCGGTATACGTCCACGGTGCACCGACTCCGGGCAGCACCCATGAAGCCGAATAGTTGGCGGTGGCCGAACTGGCCTGGCGATCCGTCAGATCGGTGACCCGGAGCGTGCCCTTCAGCCCCGCAGCGGCACCGGACAAGCCGGCCAGGCTGGCCTTGACGGTGGTGGCGGCCGTGGTGGCGTCGGTGGTCTTAGCTGCCGCCGCCTGGGTATCGCCAACGCCCAGCGAATCCAGAAAGGCCTGCGCGGCTACCTGCTCCGGAGGAGTCTTCTTCGCCTTGGTGCACGCCGCCAAGCCACCGGCCGCCAGCAGGACGACGAGGATGCCTGCGGCCAGCGATCTGCATCGAATCATCCGTGGCGGGACTTCTTGAACTTGCCGGCCGCCTTGCCGGCGCCGTAGGTCGGTTCGCTGGAGGTCGGTCGCCGGCGCGGCGGCGGGCCGTCGTCCCGGGTCAGATGGATGAGCTGGCCGGACACCCGGGTGCGCTCCAGCGCGTGGAAGGTCTGGTCGGGCAGGTCAGCGGGCAACTCGACCAGCGTGTGGTCGCCGTGGATATCGATGTGGCCGAAGTCCCCGCGGCTCAGGCCGCCCTCGTTGGCCAGGGCGCCGACGATGGCACCAGGCTGCACCTTGTGCCG
Organism: Pseudonocardiales bacterium; assembly: GCA_030840445.1. Lineage (GTDB taxonomy): Bacteria > Actinomycetota > Actinomycetes > Mycobacteriales > Jatrophihabitantaceae > Jatrophihabitans_A. The sequence goes on along the minus strand of JAVEEN010000344.1, from coordinate 33,951 downwards.
GCGGCCGACCGCGATCCGGTATTTGGCCATCGGGACGTCCGACTTGTGCTTGCGCGAACCGGCCACTCGGGCGGCCGGTCTCGGTTCGGCGCCGTCGCGTTCGCGGGGACGCTCCCGCTCCCGGTCCCGGTCCTTCTTCTTGGCCGGCGGATCCGGCTTGAGCAGAAAGGACTTGTCGTCCTGGGAGAGCACCGCCAGCGCGGCGGCGATATCGGCCACCGGCACGTTGTGCTCCTGCTCGTAGTCGGTGATCAGACTGCGGAAGAAGCCCAACTCCGCCGAGTCCAGGCTGGCGGTGATGGAGTCGGTGAACTTCGCCACCCGTTGCGCGTTGACGTCCTCGACGGACGGGATCGCCATCTCGGTGATCGGTTGCCGGGTGGCCCGCTCGATGGAGGACAGCAGATTGCGTTCCCGCGGCGTGACGAACAGCAGTGCTTCACCGGAGCGACCGGCGCGACCGGTACGGCCGATGCGGTGGACGTAGGACTCCGAGTCCTGAGGAATGTCGTAGTTGACGACATGGCTGATGCGGTCGACGTCCAGGCCCCTGGCGGCGACATCGGTGGCGACCAGGATATCCAGCGTGCCGTTCTTCAGCTGGCCGATCGTGCGCTCTCGCTGGGCCTGCTGCAGGTCGCCGTTGATCGCGGCGGCCGAGTGGCCGCGGGCCCGCAGCCGTTCGGCCACATCCTCGGTGGCGGACTTCGTCCGGACGAAGATGATCATGGCGTCGAAGGTCTCGACCTCGAGGATCCGGGTCAGCGCATCCATCTTGGCCGCGTGGGCCAGGAAGATGTAGCGCTGGCGAGTGTTCGCCGCCGTCATGGTCTTCGACTTGACCGTGATCTCTGCCGCGTCCGTCAGGTACTTCTTGGCGATCCGGCGGATCTGACTCGGCATCGTCGCGGAGAACAGGGCGACCTGCTTGTCCCCGGGGGTGTCGGCCAGGATCGTCTCGACATCCTCGGCGAAGCCCATGTTGAGCATCTCGTCGGCCTCGTCGAGCACCAGGAACCGCAACTCGGTCAGGTCCAGGGTCCGCTTGTCCAGGTGATCCATGATCCGGCCGGGCGTGCCCACGATGACATGGGCGCCGCGGCGCAGGCCAGACAGTTGGATGCCGTAACTCTGGCCGCCGTAGATGGGCAGCACGTTGAGGCCGGGCAGATAATGGGCGTACTTGCCGATCGCCTCGGACACCTGCAGTGCGAGTTCCCGGGTCGGGGCCAGCACCAGCGCCTGCGGGGTGCGCTGGCTCAGGTCGATCCGGGACAGGATCGGCAGCGCGAAGGCCGCGGTCTTGCCGGTCCCGGTCTGGGCCAGGCCGACTACGTGCCGGCCGGCCATCAGCGGCGGGATCGTCGCAGCCTGGATCGGAGAGGGAGATTCGTAGCCGACATCAGACAGTGCACGCAGCACCGGCTCACTGATCCCGAGATCGGCGAAGGACGGTTGAGGATCGCTTTCGGGGTTAGTCATCGCACCCTGAGCCTACCGGCCCAGCGGGCGCGCTCAGGCCGTACACGGTCTGGGCTATCGCAAATAGCCGAGTTCCGGTAAACGCCGCTGGTAGGCGGCCACCAGTTGCCGGGCGACGGAGACCGAATCGACCAGTGGGTGCTCGGCGAACGCCCGCACCGCCGCCGTCCGGGACCCGGTCCGGGCGGCCTCGATGACGGACCGCTCGACCGCCTTCACCGCGCAGACCAAACCGGCCTGATGATCGGTCAACCGGCTGACCGGCAACGGTTGCGGACCGCTGGCCGTGATCGTGCACGGCACCTCGATGACGGCCTCGTCATCGAGGTGGCTGAGCAGGCCGCCGTTACGGACATTGACGATCAGGCTGGCCCGCTCATCATGGGCGAGGGCGCGCATCAACCGCAGAGCCACCTGCTCGTACCCACCGGCGGACATATCCCGCTCGTCCCGCTCGCCGGCAGACCGGGTCTCGGCCATGTACGTCGCATCCCGTTCGGACCGGACCCGCTGCCAGTTCCTCAGCGCACCGGACGAATCCTCCTGCAGGGCCGCATAGAACTCGTCCTGCTGCGTCTGCAGGAATTCACCTCGGGTCGTCGCGGTCCTCGACGCCGCCTGTACCGACTCCCGATGGAAGTAGTAGTAGTGCAGGTACTCGTTCGGAATGGCGCCCAGGCTGCGTAGCCAGTCCGCGCCGAACAGCCGGCCCTCCTCGATCGATTCCAAGGCCACATCGTCAGCCAGCAGCCTCGGGAGTACCTCGACTCCGTCGATGGATACCGCCCTGAGCCAACCGAGGTGATTGAGCCCCGCGTAGTCGAAGGTGGCCAGTTCCGGGTCTACCCCGAGAGCGCTCGCCGCTCGGCGGCACAGCCCGGAGGGTGAATCGCAGATACCGATGACCCGATCGCCGAGCACCTGCTGCATCGCCTCGGTGACCAGGCCGGCCGGGTTGGTGAAGTTGATGACCCAGGCCCGCGGAGCAAGCTCGGCGATCCGTCGCGCCAGCGCGATCGCGACTGGGACGGTCCGGAGCCCGTAGGCGATGCCACCCGCGCCCACCGTCTCCTGACCGAGCAGGCCGAGTTCCATGGCCACCCGCTCGTCCACGGTGCGGGCCCGTACCCCTCCGACGCGTATAGCGCAGAACACGAAGTCGGCATCCCGGAGGGCCTCTTCGAGCGAACGAGCCTGGAGAACCTGAGGCGCCGCTGCTGTCCCCATAGCACGCGAGGCGGCCTGCTCGCGGAGCACCGTAGCGATGACCGACCGTCTGAGGACATCTGTGTCGTGAAGAACGAACTCGGTCACGCCACCGGGCCGCGGGTCGCCCAGCAACGCCGAATACACGAGCGGCACCCGGAATCCGCCGCCGCCGAGGATGGCGAGCTTCACAGCCGATCAGCCTGTCGTGACCGCGGCGATACTGACCGCACTGGTGATCAGGACCAGCGCCAGCACCCCGATGGCTCCGGCGTGGCCGATCGCGCCGACTCCGCATACCAGCACGATCACCAGTGCGGCCAACGGCGTGCTTTCGCGGGCCGGTACCGGATTCCCCTCGCGCTCGGTCAGCTGCACGCCAAGTAGGGTGCCGATCCCCGCCCCGAGGACGGCGACCAGCAGATGGAGTCCAATGCCGCCCCACCAGAGGCCGGCAGAGTCCGAGTTGGATTGCCGCCCGATCTCGGCTGCGATCACGGCAAGGACGAACAGTGGCGCCGCCGCGAGCAGCGCGCAGACCCAGCGCGCCACCAGCGTCCGCTCGCGTCCGCCGACGGCAATCATGGTGACCTGCCAGAGCGGGGTTTGCGTCCTCGACGTGATCAGCCAGCCCGCCCAGGCAGAGCCGATCAGCAGGACCGGGGCCACGAACCCGTAGGCCGCGTGGGCGGGACGGATCGCGAGCGCGGTGAGCACGACGAGCATGATCAGGTAGCTGATCAGGGGCCAGACCCACTGTCCGGAACGGAACAGGCTGGTCAACTCCTGACGGATCATGGTCGTCATGCGTTGGGCTCGACGCGCCGGATCAGCCAGCCGTTCTGCAACGCGACCCGCAGCAGGTCGTTGGCCGCGTCGTGCTCAGCAATCACGGTCAGGCCTGCTGGGTGCGGTCGGTAGTCGATGATGCCGCCCGTGTGATCGAAGGGCTGGCCCGATCCGTAGAGCTCCAGCCTCATGCTGGTGTGCTCGCTCGGCTCCTCGTGCGGCATCGGAAACAGGATGCCGCCGGACAGCGACAGATGCTGGTCGATCTCCACCGAGCGCAGCCGCCAGCCACGGTCGGTGAAGAGCACTACACAGCCGTTGTCCGCGAGCCGCTTCAGCTCGGTGGTCGCCACCAGCTGCATCTGCCCCTTGAGATCGGCCCACGGGTCATCGACGACCAGCAGTGAGGGCGGGTCGAGCAGGGCTTGGGCTACAGCGACCCGGCGCAGCTCCTCGGCGGCCAGCTCGGTCAGGGGCAGATCGACCTGAGCGCGTAGGGCGAACCGGTCGATCACCGTCTCGGCCCCGGAGTAAGCCTCCTTGGCCGAGAGGCCACGAAGGCGCGCCAAACGTCTCAGGTACTGCTCGGTACTGAGGCCGGGCGGTGCCGGGAACCGCGGTGGGACGTAGCCGACGACGGGCGGGCGATGCCGGACGATCCCTGAGCTCGGCCTGGTCACGCCGGCGAGCACTCGGAGCAGAGTCGATTTGCCGCTACCTCGGGTTCCGGAGAGCCTGACGATGTGGCCGGCAGGCAGGTTGACGGCAACATCGCGGAACACCCAACGGCGTTTGTGGCGCACTCCGAGACCGCTGGCCCACAACGCCGCGGCCTCCCCCATGGGCTCATGCTCTCATGAAGCTACTGTGTTCCGGTGGCCACCGAGACCGAGGTCGAGATCGTCGAGAACACCGCCGTTACCCGCTTCGAGATCCATCTCGGCGGAGTATTGGCCGGCTTCACGGTGTACCGGGTTCGCAGTCCTGAGCTCTACTCCTTCGTACACACCGAGATTTCGCCCGACTTCGAGCACCGCGGCCTGGCGTCTCAACTCATCCAGGGCGCGCTGGACTCGATGCGGGCTCGCGGCATCTCGGTGCTGCCGTACTGCCCGTTCGTCCGTGCCTTCATCGCCAAGCACCCGGACTATGTAGAGCTGGTGCCTGCCGACCAACGGGGCCCGTTCGACCTGCTGTGACGAACATCGGGGCTACCGTGTCCACCGCACCGCCACTGGCCCGCCGGCTGGGTCTGTTCGACGCCGTCGTGATCGGTCTGGGATCCATGCTCGGCGCTGGGGTGTTCGCCGCCTTCGGTCCTGCCGCGAGAGCCGCCGGAGCCGGCCTCCTGATCGGACTCGCGATAGCGGCGGTCATCGCCTACTGCAACGCCACCTCCTCGGCCCGGTTGGCGGCGATCTATCCGCAGTCCGGCGGCACTTACGTCTACGGACGGCAACGACTCGGCGTCTTCTGGGGCTATCTGGCGGGCTGGGGTTTCATCGTCGGCAAGACGTCCAGCTGTGCGGCGATGGCGCTCACCTTCGCCTCCTACGCCGCGCCCGGACACGTCCGGCTGGTCGGCGTCGCCGCCGTAGCCGCTCTGACCGCGGTCAACTATCTGGGCGTTCAGAAGTCGGCCTGGCTGACCCGGGCGATCGTGCTGATCACCCTGGCCGCATTGGCCCTGGTGGTGATCGCCTGCCTGGGCGGCGGCGCAGTCCGGGCCGATCACCTATCGCCCTTCCCCGGCGGAACTGCCTACGGCGTGCTCCAGTCGGCCGGGTTGCTGTTCTTCGCGTTCGCCGGCTACGCCCGGATCGCCACGCTCGGCGAGGAGGTCCGCGATCCCGCCCGGACCATTCCGCGCGCCATTGCGATCGCGTTGGGCATAGCCCTGGCCGTATATGCCATGGTGGCCGTATCGGCACTGGCGGCGGCCGGGCCGGCCGGGCTGGCCGCAACGGCCTCTCCGCTGCGGGCTGCGGTACGGGCCGGTTCGCTGTCCGAACTGGCACCCGCTGTGCAGGTCGGGGGTGCCATCGCCGCCCTCGGTTCGCTGCTCGCTCTCATCCTCGGGGTCTCCCGCACCACGCTGGCGATGGCGCGGGACGGGCTCCTGCCTACGTCATTGAACGCAGTTCACCCCAGGTTCGGCGTGCCGCATCGGGCCGAACTGGCCGTGGCCGCCGTGGTGATCGTGCTCGTGGCGACCGTGGATCTCCGGGGTGCGATCGGCTTCTCCTCCTTCGCCGTCCTCTGTTACTACGCGATCGCCAACGCAGCTGCCATGACCCTGACCGACGCCGAAAGGCGGCCGCCCCGCTGGTTGCCGGTCCTAGGCGCCGCCGGCTGCCTGGTCATGGCGTTCACGCTGCCCTGGGCCTCCGTCCTGGCCGGCGCGGCCGTCCTGATCGTCGGTGCTGTGCTGTGGCTGTTTCTGCCTGCGGGGCGTCGACGGCGCCGGATCAGCTGAAGTGGGTGCGGGGCCGCGGCAACGCCCGGCCATCGAGAACGAGGTCGACCTTTTCGTTGTAGAAGGCGACGAGCCCGGCGATCGGTAACAGATCCCGGGTGGGGAAGTCATAGCTCCAGACCAGGTCGTCGTAGGTGACACCGTTGACCTGTGCGGACCAGTATCCCGAAGTGGTTCCCTTGTAAGGACAGGACGTCTCGGTGTCCGTCGGGGTCAGGTACTGCCAGTTCACCTCGGTCCGGTTGACGTAGTAGCGGGTCGGCAGGCCGGTCTCGAAGACCATGACCGGTGAGGACGACTCGGCCAGGACCACCCCGTCGAGTTCCACCCGGACGGTCCGCGTCGAACGCAGGGCATCGACGCGGGTATAGGGATCTCGAGGGTGCACGAAGACCCGCTCGTCCTCCTCGTACCAGGCATCCACCGCGGCCCAGTCCAGATGCACGGTGGCGGAGAGTCCGGTGATCGTGGACTCATCGAGTACTCGTGCCGCGCCCGGACGGCGCGCGGTTCCCACGACCAGCGAACAGACCCGGACCCTGCCCCGCGGCGTCTGCTCGATCACGCCGTCGTCTACGAGGTATTCGGCGCTGATCGAGTCAAGGGGCAGGTAGTACTGCGGGTAGAACGGCAGTTCCCACACATAGTGGGCGAACGTGGTGTCGAGGATGGTTTCACCCGCCAGGACTGCGCGAATCCGGCGTGGCACCCGCTCGACGTGATTCGGGCGGACCAGCACCCTCGGGTAGTCGTTCGGGTTGCTGGCGGCTGCGTCGGAGCTGGAGGTGGTCACGTCCTCGATTCTGCCCCCACCCGCGCGCCGCGGGCTGCTGGCTGCCGCTACCAGCGGTTGACGTCGGTGACCCGCACGATCGCCTCGCCCGCCTCGTCGCTGGCGGCGAGGTCGATCGTCGCGGCGATGCCCCAGTCGTGGTCGTCGTCCGGGTCGTCGAAGACCTGCCGGACGATCCATCGGCCCGGTTCCACCGTCACATGTAACAACGCGGGGCTGCGGGCGTCGGCGGCGATGCCGATCCGGTCGTATTCGTCGAAGTACTCCGCCAATGCCTGCGCCCAGTTCTCGGCGTCCCAACCGACCGCGGCGTCCAGCTCGCCGAGTTCGTCGTAGCGGCGGCGAGCGGCCAGCTCCACGCGGCGGAACATGGCATTACGCACCAGGACGGTGAAGGCCCGGACGTTGGCGGTTAGCCGGCGGGTGGGTGGCGCGACCTCGCGACCGAGGGCCGCGCCACCGACCGCCGACGGGTCGAATGCGGTGAGCTGCTCCCATTCGTCGAGCAGACTCGAGTCGACCTGCCGAACGACCTCGCCCAACCACTCGGTCAGGTCCTCGACGGTTTCGGTCCGGCCCGAGGCCGGGACGCCGGCCCGCAACGCGCGATAGGCGTCGCTGAGATACCTCAACACCAGACCTTCCGATCTCGTCAGTCCGTAGGAGGAGACGTATTCGGTGAAGGTCATGGCCCGTTCCCACATTTCACGCACCACGGACTTGGGGGACAGCTCGAAGTCGGTCAACCAGGGGTGGCGACGGAGGTAGATGGCGAACGTGGCGTCCAGGAACTCGGCCAGCGGCTTGGGATAGGACACCTCGTCGAGCAGCTCCATCCGCTCGTCGTACTCGATACCGTCGGCCTTCATGGCGGCCACCGCTTCGCCGCGAGCCTTGTACTGCTGGGACGACAGGATCTGCCGAGGGTTCTCCAGCGTCGCCTCGATCACCGACAGCACGTCGAGCGCGAACGTCTCGGATTCCGCGTCCAGCACCTCGATGGCCGCCAGGGCAAAGGTTGACAGCGGCTGGTTGAGCGCGAAGTTCATGGGCAGATCGACGGTGAGGCGCACCGTGCGGCCGGTCTCGTCCGGCGGGTCGAGCCGCTCGATGACCCCGGCGGCCAACAGTGACCGGTAGCCCTGGATGGCCTCGCGGACGTGGCGTCGCCGCCGGGAGACCGGCTCATGGTTGTCCCAGAGCAGTTGCCGCATAGCAGCGAAGGCATCGCCCGGACGGGCGATCACGTTGAGCAGCATGGCGTGGGAGACCCGGAAGTGCGAGGTCAGCGGCTCTGGCGGGGCCGCGATCAGCCGATCGTGGGTGGCCTTGCTCCAGGACACGAAACCTTCGGGTGGCTTCTTGCGCTGGACCCGGCGGCGCTTCTTCTCATCGTCCCCGGCCTTGGCCAACAGCCTGACATTCTCGACCTCGTATTCGGGCGCCTGCACGACCACGGTGCCAGCCGTGTCGAAACCGGCCCGGCCCGCTCGGCCGGCGATCTGGTGGAACTCGCGCACCTGCAACTGACGGGTCCGGCTGCCGTCGTATTTGCTCAGGGACGAGAAGACCACGGTACGGATGGGCACATTGATGCCGACACCGAGCGTGTCCGTGCCACAGATGACTTTGAGATGGCCGGCTTGGGCGAGCTTCTCGACGAGCCGGCGATACTTCGGCAGCATGCCCGCGTGGTGCACCCCGATGCCGTGCCGCACCAACCGCGACAGCACCTTGCCGAAGCCGGAGGAGAACCGGAAGTCGCCAATGGCCTGGGCGATCAGGTCCTTCTCGGCCCGGGTCGCCACGTTGACGCTCATCAACGCCTGGGCCTGCTCCAGGGCCGACGCCTGCGTGAAGTGCACGATGTAGATCGGAGCCTGGTGGGTCTGTAGCAGATCGGTGATGGTCTCGTGCAGCGCGGTAACCGCGTAATAGTGGTGCAGCGGCACCGGTCGATCGACCGAGGTCACCACCGCCGTGTGCCGTCCGGTTCGGCGGGTGAGGTCTCCGGCGAAGAAGTCCACATCCCCCAGCGTGGCCGACATCAGCAGAAACTGGGCCTTAGTCAGTTCCAGTAGCGGAATCTGCCAGGCCCAGCCGCGGTCCGGGTCGCCGTAGTAGTGGAACTCATCCATGATGACGAACCCGATGTCGGCGGCCGGGCCTTCACGCAGCGCGAGATTGGCCAGTACCTCTGCGGTACAGCAGATGATCTCGGCCGCCGGATTCACGCTGGCGTCACCCGTCATCATGCCGACCCGGCTGGCGTCGAAGATGGCACACAAGTCGAAGAACTTCTCGCTCACCAGCGCCTTGATCGGAGCGGTGTAGAAGCTGCGGCGTCCAGCGCTTGCCGCAGCGAAGTGCGCTCCGGTCGCGACCAGGGATTTGCCTGAACCGGTCGGCGTGGAAAGGATGACGTTCGAGCCCGACACGATCTCGATCAATGCCTCGGACTGGGCTGGGTAGAGCTCGAGCCCGCGGGCCTCGACCCATTGACTGAACGCCTCGTAGACCGCATCGGGGTCTGACTCGCCTGCCGGTCCGCCATCGAGCAGCTGGGCCAGGCTCAGCCCAGTGTCGGTCACCCGGCAACCCTATGTGACGACGCTCGCCCCGTTCTGCAGAACCTCGAGCAGCCGGACCCCGTCGGGGACGCCGAGGCCGGTGCAAGCGTCCCAACCCGGGCCCGCTGGGTAGGCGCCGTTGTTACCTGAGGTGATGTCGCGAAACCCCGTGGCGGCGGTCCCCGCCGTGGTGGCTCTGTACAGCAGCGGTTGCAGCAGACCAAGCTTGCGTCCGGTCGCCTGGACCAGCCGGGCCACCAGGGCGGCCCACAGCGGGGACACGGCACTGGTACCACCGATGACCAAGTCGGCGCCGTCGACTCGGACCCGGTAGCCGGTCCGCGGATCGGCGTCCCCGGCGACGTCCGGAACTCCTCGCCCTGCCTTGCCGGCGGTGCCGCTCAGCTTGGGAACGCCTGCATTCTGCTGCCAGCTGGGGAGATCGAACGCGTCGCTGACCCCACCACCGGTGGCGCCCTGACCCGTCCCGTTGTTCCACACCGTCTCCGAGGTCACCGTCGCGGTGCTGGCGTCGGCCAGCAACTTGGTGCCGCCGCAAGCCAGCGCGTGCGGACTGGATGCCGGGAAATCGACGTGTGCCCGGCCGTCTGTGGCGCGGTCTGTGCTGCCGTCATCACCGGCGGCGGCCGTCACGGTAACCCCGAGCGCGCTGGCGTCGATCAGCGCCTGGTCGAATGCGGTACGGGCCTGCGCCGTCCATTGGTCCTCGTTCTGACCCCAGCTGATGCTGATCGCGGCCGGCGTCGGGTCGGCATGTGCGGCCTGGGCCACCGCGTCGACGAAGCCGGCATCGGTGTTGGGCGCGAAGTAGACCAGGATGGAGGCGGCCGGCGCCAGGGCACCAGCTACCTCGATGTCCAGCAGCACCTCGCCGTCGGCACCGTTGGGATCCTGACCGGGCTGGTTCGCGGCGCCGTCCACGCCCACGGCGGTCACCACCGGACCGGTCATGCCCAGGCCGGAGAAATAGCTGTTCAGATCGGCCTGATCGAAGCCGCCGCCCAACTCGATGATGGCGATCGTCTGGCCACTGCCGTCGGTGCCGGGTGGGAACCGGTAGATCCTGCCCAGCTCGAGCGGGGTATAGCCGGCAGTCACCGCGGCGGCCGGCGCAATCCGGAACTGGGCTCGTGACTGCGGCCGGTCGTCGAGGCCCAGCACTGCCGTCACCACCCCATCGAGGGCGGCTGGCACGCTCAGACCGCCGGTCCGCTGGCGATGGGTGACGACGGTGCCGCCGGTCGGATCGGGACTTGCTACCCGATCCAGCGTCGTGCCGAAGATGCGGCTCAGCAGGTGGGCGTCTCCCGCCACCCGTACCCGACGGGTGGCCGCGTCGGCCTCGAGAACCCGCGCCCCCAGTCCCTCGAGGGTGCCGGTGACCAACTCGAGGTCAGCTGGATCGGCACCGTACCTGGCCGCGAACTCCGGTTGCGGCAGTGGGGCCGTCAGGGCTTCGTCGGGCACCTCGGCTCGGCGACGCAGGATCAGGGTCGCTTCGATGGGCTCATCGGGCGGTACCGCGGTCGCTGCCGGGACCATCCCGCGGACTGGTTCGCGTTCGCTGCCCGGTAGCGGGCGCAATTCCAGGTCACGGAGGGGATCGCCGGTGCGGCCAGGGTCGGACTTGCCAGGGTCGGACTTGCCAGGGTCTGTGGGCTTTTCGGTCATACCTCAGGTGTACCCGCAGCCACCGACATTCTCTCCCCGGATCGGTAGATCCACCGGCGGCGGGCGCCAGTCATCGGCGGCGGCCGGGAAACGTCCCGGAACGGCGGCGCGCCCAGAACAGCCAGATCAGCGGGAAGATGAAGAGCGGCGGAACCCGCTCGCGCGCTACCCAGCCCACGGTGGCGACGATCAGCACCATCAAGATCAGCACCGGCACGATCGAGCGCCGAGTATGCAGGGCGGCAGGTCGAGCCGGTGGGACTACTGGCCGGACTGGACGGGGCGCGGGCAGATCGGCGAAGAGGGGCTGCAGATCATGCTCGATCTTGGCCCGGTAGGCCCGGGCGACCCGCTCATCGAATTCGTCGGCGTCCAGGCGCCCGGAGGCGAAATGCTCACCCAGGAGGTTTACCGCCTGCTCCCGTTCCGCATTGCCGATACGCAGCACGGACGCGTCCTGCCGGCTGGATTCCGAATCGCCCATCCCGACCACCCACCATCGAACTTGGCCTTTGTAACACTGTAAGCGTCGAAATCGGTTTGTTGCCGGTAATCTCAGCTCGCTGCCAGCGCGGGTCAGCCGCCGGCGCGGGCGCGCTCCCGATCGGTGGCGCGGCGGATGACGATGCGGGTCCAGGCACCGAGATAGACGCGCTCGTTGTCGGCAAGTTCCCGCGGTTGCCGCACAACGAGAGCGTCGTCGGGATACCGTCCGTCGGGCTTGCCGACATAGGTGCCATTGGTCGAGCCGAGGTCCTTGACCGACCACCTGCCGGCCCTCAGTGACACCTCGGCGTGCCGGTGGGAGATGGCGCCGTCATTCGCGCAGTCGATCTCGGGATTGAGCTGATGGCTCCGCGAGCGGCGTCCAATCAGGGCCCGGGACCCGATGAGCGGGACCACGGCGGGCAATCCGCTGGTCGGGCAACTGCCCTCGGCCTGCTGGTGGGCGAACCAGTCCGGGTCCACCCAGACTTCTGCCACCCATGCCACGCCTTTCAGCTCGGGTGCCGCGGGAGCGCCCGGCTGAACGGCAACGACCGGTGGGACCAGGACGCCGGATACCGGGTCCGGGTATGCCGCTGGCGGCGGCAGCTGCCCGGTGTTGAATTCGTACCCACAACGCTCACAGAACAGGGCGTCAGCGGCGTTCGCCGCCTGGCAGTTCGGGCATCTCTTGGGTTCGGCTGGTCGGGGCGGTCCGGCGGGTTGGGCTGACTCGGCCGGTCCCACGGGCGCGGCGGCGAGAACCACCGTGGCCTCGATCGGGGCTCCGCACACGTCGCAGAAGTCATCGGTCGAGGAGGAATGGCCCTGCGAGCACACCGAACTCATGACGGTCGGACCCGGGTGGTCTTGGTGGAACTCGTATCCAGGGCCATCTCGTCCAGCTTGGACACCGCGCGCTTGAGCCGCACCGTACCGGTCTCGGCGTCCTCGATGTCGACCACCTTCTTCAATCTGTTGGTGGCCTCGTCGTTGCCGGTCTCGGCGGCCAGTTGGGCGGCGCGGCCCAGCTTGAAGGTTGCTGTCACCTCATCACCCGCCGCCTTTGCCGCGAGTCCCTCCTGGATGACGTCGGCCAGTTCGGCCTGGCCGGTGTAGTGCGCGACCGCCGGATTGATCCGGGTCGTCAGGGCGCTGTCGTCAGACCACAGCGCCTTGACCAGTCCTTGTCCCACGACCTGACCGCCGACCTCGAGTTGGACCCGGGCTGCCAGCTGTTCGGATCCCAACGGCTTGGCGGCCACCCGCACCGCCACGTGGTAGTCGCGGGACTCATCCCCCCAGGCCCCGGTGGGGAACTCCGAGATCAGGTTGGTCACCTCGACCCGACGCGCCGATAGCTCGTCGATGGTCGGCTCGACCTGCCGGACGAACAGGACCTCCGCGCCCAGCGGCGCCCATACCCTGAGCTTGGCATTGGCCACGCCCCGGCTCATCGCGGTCTGCATCATGGTGCGGAAATCGGCGGCCATCTCCGCCGGATCGGCGATCAGGTCGACCGAACCGAGCATTGCCGTGGCGATGCCACGCAGCTCGTTGACATCCCAGTCGGCGCCGACGCCTCGGCAATCACACTGGAACTGGCCGGTCACGCGGCTTATTGCGACCGCCAGTTGTTGTTCGGTCTCGCCCTCGTTCTTGCCGTCGGTTAGCAGGATCGCGTGCTTCTGGGAGGCCGGCGTGCGGGCGAACAGATCGTTGGCCGCCATCAGCCACATACCGAGCGCTGTGCCACCGCGCGCCCGCAGCTGGGACACCGCGTAGTTCGCCTGGGCCCGCGTCCGAGTGTCCGCCTGCACCATTCCCCCGACTTCCAGGGCCGGCGGCGGATAGGCGATGACCGGGCCGCCGTTGCCGGCCACCACTCCGAACCAGGTGCCGTCGGACAGTTCGCCGATCGCCGCCGCGGCGGCCTGCCGGGCGGCAATCATCTTCGTCTGCGGGCCGTCCATCGATCCCGAGCAGTCGATGATGATCGCCTCGGCCGCGCCGGAGCCGTCATCGCCGGCTTGACCGGAATCGGCGCAGGTCACGGTAATGATCGCGTGCACGTCGGTCGCACCGTCGGGCAGGTATTCGTTCTGGAAGACCTCAGCGGTCCAGGTGGCCATCAGAATGACTCCTTCATCTCGACTTCGCTGGCGGTTGGGTCTATTTCGGCAGTTGGGGCTATTTCGGCGGTTGGGTCGACAAACGCAAGGGCGACGGTGATGTTGTCGTGCCCACCCTGCTCGTTGGCCCAGGTCACCAGCGACTCGGCCAGTGGCAGCGGCTCGTGCGCAGCCGAGGAATCAGCCAGCGAGTAAACGAGCTTCGCCAGCTCGGACGCTTCCGAGCAGTAGTTCCACAATCCGTCGCTGCACACCATCAGCCAGCCCGGCGAGCGGGCCGTCGTGGCCGAGGTCGAGGCGTCGCCGCTGGGTCCGTCCGGACCGATCCAGCGGGTGATGGCGTGGGCCTGCGGACTGGCCTCGGCCACGTCTCGTGACACGCCAATGTTGATCTGGGCGGTGGCCCAGGAGTCGTCGACGGACAGCTGCTCGGCCGGCCCCGCTTCAGGCAACCAGTACGCCCGGCTGTCCCCTATCCACGCCGCCACCAGGACGTCCCGGTCGGCCACTGCCGCCACGAATGTTGCCGACGGTGGGTTCTCGACATCGCCGATCGCGTGGGCTGTCTCGGTCGCGGCCCGGTTGGCCGCCGCGGCCGCGGCGATCAACTGCTCGGACCAATGGGCGATCCTGGCTTCAGCTGAGGTGTTCGGTGGCCGCGGCGCCGCAGCCAGCAGCGCGCGGGCCGCATTGACCGCCGCCAGCGAGGCGACGTCACTGTCGGCCGCCGTGGTCACTCCGTCACAGACCACCAGCGCCGCCCAGCAGATGTCCGGGTCCGCAGCGAGAGCAGCGGCATCCTCGTTGCGCGGATGCACGATCCCCTTGTCACTCACGCCGGCCACCATCGATGCGGGCTGCTCGATTACGTGTTCGCGCCCGTTGGACACCTTCATCCCGCATACCGTGCACCAGCCGTCCGAACCGACCTTGCCAGCGCAAGCTAGGCACGGCCGATCTGACGGGTTGGTTTGGATGCCGGCTGATTCCCTTTGCGGAGGAAGTGATTGAGGTTTCAACAGTGAACCGCAGCTCTCACAGAAGGCATCAGTGGTGCCGGCGTGTTCGCCACAGGACGGACAGCTCAACCGGTTGGTCACGGGAGATTCCCCCGCCGTAGCAGAACCGTCAGTCATAACAGAGTCCTAGGCCGGACGTCGTTCGCCGCGTCGACCAGGCGCACCCGCTCGGCGCGGTCCGAGGTCAGGGCAGCCAATTCGCGGTAGGCCCGCTCGAGGCCTTGCCGCAGATCCCGTTCTGCCGCTGGCACACTGGCGACCCGCACCGACGGCTCGTCCCGGCCGGTGTTCCGCACGTGCTCCAGGGCCAGGTTGAGCACCCTGACCACCAGTTGCTGCCGATCGAGCGGATCGATCGGGATCCGGGCAAGCGTGGAGACGGCTTCGGACAGGGCCGCCAACCCGGCGTCACTGCCGGCCAGCACCTCGGCTCGGGTCCGCCGCGCGGTCACGTAGGAACCACTGGTCGGTCCGATCAGGTCGAGCGCGGCCAGCGCTGATCGGACATCGCCTTCGGCAAGCCGGGTTCGAGCCAGGCCGAAGGCTGCGGGAGCCACGAAGTTGGCGTCGACAATCGTGCAGGTCCGGTAGAGGCCCTGGGCCAATTGTCGTTCCCCTGCGTGCTCGCAGGCCAGGGCGAGGGCTAGCTTCGGCGCAAGTTCGCCCGGTACCTGGCCGAGCACCGTGTTGAACGCCGTGGTCGCGGCGCCGGCGTCCAGCCGTGCAAGCGCGCTCAACCCTGACAGCCAGACCGCTCGCCATTCCCAGGGATCGTCGGTCAGCAGCTTCTCGATGGCGGCCTCGGCCAAGTCGAACCGACCTGCGTCGATGGCGGCCCGCGCCCGGGCCAGGATGATCTCGACAGTTTCCTGCGGAGCCCGATCCAGGGCGCCCAGCAGCCGCTGCGGATCTTCGATCGACACGCCGGCCAGCCACGCCGCCGCGGGATCGGCCGGGTCGACCAGCAGCGGCGGCAGTTCGTTCCATTCCAAGGCCGATCCGGTAGCCGCGGGCGGCCCGAACAGCGCCGAGGGCGTAGCGGAATGCGCCGGTTCGCCAAGCCCATCGGTGACGACGATCTCGCGGAGGACCGCCAGCAACTGCTCACGCAGCTCATCGGCGGACTGGAACCGGTCGTTCGGGTCAGCGGCGGTCGCCTTGGCCAGCACCCGGTACAGCGAGTCATAGCGCTGGAACAGCGGGACATCCTGCACGGGGGGCAGCTTGGCAACGTAGGTGGACTGGTAGCCGCGGAACTCCATGGCCAGCACCGCCAGGGTTCGCCCGATGGTGTAGATATCGCTGGCCACGCTGGGGCCGAGCGTGGCCACCTCCGGTGCCTGGAAGCCCACTGTGCCGTAAATGGCGCTCTGGTGGTCCGCCACCCGCCGTACCCCGCCGAGGTCGATCAGCTTGATCGAATCACCAGACTGGATAACGTTGTCCGGTTTGAAGTCGCAGAAGATCAGGCCCTGGCTGTGCAGGTAACCGAACGCTGGCAGGATCTCGATGATGTAGGCGATCGCCTGTTCAGCGGGGAACGGGTCGTGGTGACCGCCGTTGGCCTGCTGGCGGTTCTTGAGGAGCTGCTTCAGCGAGCTGCCCCCGACGTATTCCATCACGATGTAGCCGGCACCGTCATGCAGCGCAAAGTTGTAGATACCGACGATGAGCGGGTTCTGCACCTCGGCCAGGAACTGCCGTTCGGCCACCGCCGCGGCGTAGGCGTCGGCATCGCCGGTGTTCAGCAATCCCTTCAGGACCACCCAGCGATCGGAGACATTGCGGTCCTGTGCAAGGTAGATCCAGCCCAGGCCACCGTAAGCCAGCGCACCGACCACCTCGTACTGGCCACCCACCAGGTCACCCTGCTCGAGCTTGGGTTCGAAGGAGAACGAGGTGCGGCACTTGGCGCAGAACCCGGTGGTACGACCGGGCTTGCCATCCCGAGATCGACCTACCGGCGCTCCGCAGGATGAGCAGAGACGCTTGTCCTCCGCCACCTCGGCCTTGGCCATCAGCACCGATCGCGGATCGGGCAGCGGCGCGGAGGGAACTGACGTGATGCCAGCGCCGAGTCGTTGGGATCGGGTCCGGCTCGAGCCGATGCGCCTGGCCGGGCGGCTTCCGGATACCCGCGCCGAACCGATCGGTGAACTCAGCAGCTGCGAGGAGGCTCCGGTCCGGGCACTCGCCGATCGGACCCCTGCCGTCGGGGCGCTGCTTACCGGTCCGCTGCCGAAGCGTGGTTCGGCCGGGGTTCCGCATACGTCGCAGTAGCCGTCCTCGAACTGGCCGGTGCAGGCGGGTTGAGTACATACCGCCGCGGTCAAAGGACTTCCCCTTTCATCCCGAGCTCGGGCGCAGCCGATCCGGCCTGTTTCCCTTTGAGCAGCAGGGCCTCTTGCACCAGCGCAACGTAGCTCCGGACGAGCGGACCGGCAACGGAGAGGTCACCCGGAGCGTGCCACAGCACCGCCCGCAAGCGTTCGTAGCTGGCCCCGAGCGCGCTGTCCTCGGCCAGGCCCTGTGCTCCGGCCTTGGTGCGGTAGGCGTCGGCCAGTCCGCGCAGCTCCGCCCGTTCGGTGAGCGGCGCGGCGAACCGCCGCTGAGCCTCGGTGAGCGCGGCCTCGACCTGGTCGACCCGCCTTCGGTAGGTGTCGAGTTCAGCTCTGGACTTCGTCCAGGCCCCCGGTTCGGCCGGGCCGTCCGGTATCGGCGGTACGCAGCCGAGGACAGTCGGATCGGGAACGGCCAGGCGTGGCGGGTCGGCTATCTTGTCGCGGCAGCGACCAGCGAGCTCACGGACCTGGACTTCGAGTTCGGTCAAGGCGCTGAGCCGGGCGGTAAGCTCGGCCGCCTGGCTTTGCACCGAGGTGCGCAGCGACGTCTGCTTGATCAGGTCACGTTCCAGAAGGTCGGCCGTCTCGGAGATTCGGGTCACGACCGCACCCACCTGCGCCGGTCCGCCGGTGCCGGCCAGGGCGGCCTCGAGCTGCTGGGTGAGATCGTCGGCCTCACCGGCCCGCCGGCCCAGCGTCTCGGCCAGCGTCCGGCATCGTTGCAGTGTGTCGCGCAACGGTTCGATCAGATCAGCGGCCCCGGAGCCCGCGATCGAGTCCGCCGCCAGCCGGGACTCCAGCCGAGCCTCGAGTGCCGCGGCCAGAGTAGTGGCTTCGCTGAGCGAGAATGCCGAGGGATTACCTAGAGAATCTGGCAGTCTGCCCCAGATCAGCTGAGCCAGGCTAGCGAGCTGTTGCGGCCCGACCCGGCCGCCATCCCACACCAGGATGAGCTCCTCGGTACGCCGGGCGATAGATTCGGCGAGCGACATGGCCAGCGTCAGGTCCCCGGTGAACTCGTCGGTCGCGCTCGCCACCTGGGCCCGTCGGTCGGCGGAGTTCAGCACGGTTCGCAGATCATCGCGCCACCGACGCAGTTCATGAAGATACGACAAGGCCTCCCGGGGATTCGGCGGCGCGGTCAGCGATCCCGGTGCGGTTGGCGGAAGACCCAACATGAGCGCCATCATCGGCCGTAGACCGGTGTCGGCGGGTTCGGCACCGGCCCGGTGATCCAGCGCGAATAGATCTGCTTCCAGGTGCCGTCGGCCCGCAATTGGGCGAGCAGCGCGTTGACGAACTTGACGAAGTCCCGGTTCTGCTTGGGGATTGCCAGCCCGTACGGCTCGTCGGTGATCTGCGGGCCGACGACCTTGGCGTACGGATCCTGAGCCTCGAAACCGGCCACCACGGTGTTGTCGGAGATGATCCCAGCGACGCTGCCTTGCTGGAACAGAACCATGCAGTCGCTGATGGCCTTGACGAGCACGGGAACCACCTCGGGGTACTTCTTCAGGTTCTCGCTACCGGTCGAGCCGGTGGACGAACAGACCTTCTTGCCGTCCAGGTCGGCGATGCCGGCCGCGGCAGAATCCTTGCGAACCAGAATCTGCTGGCCGGCGTGGAAGTACTCCGCCGAGAAGGCGATCTGGGTCCACCGTGAGCAGTTGATGGTCATGATGTCGGCGACCAGATCCACCTGCCCACTGGCCAGCGCCGGGATCCGCTGCGCGGAGGTGACCACCCGGTACTCGACGCGGTCACTGGTGGTACCGAAGATGGCCTTCGCCACCTGGTCGACCATGTCGATGTCGAAACCCTCGAGTGTTCCGGTGATGGGGTCCCGGAAGCCGAAGAGCAGGTTGTCCGCCGAGACACCGACAATCAGCCGTCCACGGTGCTTGATGTCGGCCATCGTCGAGGTTGGCGGCAACCGTTGCGGTGAGGGCAGCGGGCCATCTGGCCGATAGGAGGCCACCCGGGTGCCGTTGCCGTCGCTACACCCGGGTAACAGCGACGCCGACGGGGCCGCAGCGACACTGCTCGGCGAGGCGGCCGACGCGGACGGCAGAGCGCGGGTGGTACCGCCGGCACACCCGGTCAGCACAAGCGCCAGAGCAGTGGCCAATGCAGCCAGGCCGACCTGCAACCGGCCTCGGACGGTCATCGGTATTCTCGCAATCGGTCGGCTATACCTCGCCAGGCTGCGACCGCCGCGGCCAGGCCCAGCAGCAGGGCGATCCAGCCGAACCAGGTCAGCGGGGAACGGGCCGCGCTGAACTCAGAATTCGCCCGCGCCGCTCGGGCATTGAGGGCCTCGGCAGACGTCCGGTCGAACGCGGCGAATGTGCTGTTGGCGGTGTCCAGGTTTCCGATCGGAGCGGTCGCGAGCGCGACGGCCTGGTCCCATTTCCCCCCATCGTCAAAGGCCCGAATCCTCTTGTGCACCGACGTGTAGGCGGTGAACGCGTGCGACGCCGCGGCCTCCGCAGCGCCACCGCGGTCAGTCGCGTCCTGCAGGACGAGCGTGGCATTCGCGGCCAGGGTGGCGAAGTCCGCCTCGTCGGACTGCCCAGAACCGCGATTGATCAGGGTAAGGCTCTCGGCACTCTTGGCGTCGAAGGCGACGATCCGGGCGCTGGCCAGTTCGAGGGTCGCGAAGTACGAACCGTCCCTTGTCCGGCTCGCCTTCGATTGGCTCCATGCCATCAGGCCGGTCAGCAACGCGCCGACCACGAGGACGGTGACCGCCGCTCCCGCCAGGCCGACATTGATGACCCGATTCGTCCGCCGCGCTACCCAGATCAGGCTGTACAGCAGCACCGCGAGGGCGGTGACGAGGCCGGCGAGCGGCCAGTAGACCGCATGAGCACTGGCTGCATAGGCGTGGTCGACGCGGTTTTGCTCGCTGACTCCGAGAGATTGCAGGAGCGGCAAGGCCTTGTCGTGCAGCAGCGTGATGGCCTGACGTAGATAGGCGGCACCCACCGGGAGGCCCTGGCGGTTGTACGAGCGGGCCGACTCCACCAGTCCGGAGTAGGAGGTGATGACGTCGTTGACGTCGGCGAGAACCGCGGCGTCGGATGCGTCGGCACCGGAGGCCTCGGACAAGGTCTTCGACGCGGTGGCGATGCCCTGCTGGTAGGCGTTGCGCTCGCCGGCTGGTTCCAGTCCACCAACCAGGAAGGCATTTGTCAGGCTGGCGTCCGCCGCGACCAGATTGGTGTGGATCGTCTGGATCCGAACGAGCTGGTTCGCGTCTGCTCTCGCGTTGGCCAGCGCGCCGGAGCGCGTGGTCGCGCCGGCGAAGGCGAAGACACTGAAGAGGCCGCAGGCGAGGACGGACAGTATGCCGAGCAGCCGGAGCCGGCCTGGTGTTCCTTCGAACGCGCGGCCCAGCAGCCGCGTCAGGGCGTCGCTAGTGGTCGGTGGCCGGCGGGCGGCCAATGCCTGCTCATGCTGGTCGGTCAAGGTGGGAGCGGTCATGACGTGGCCAGGTCCGCTGGGATCAGCTCGGGTAGCGGTGCGACCGAGGGGTCCGGAAGTTCGCGCAGTCGCCACGCCTGCCGAACGGCCGTCGAAAACAGCACGCCACCGATGGCCTGGGCGATCAGCTCGGCGGTCTTGATGGCGGTCTGGGCGACATAGCCCGCCACCAACGGTTCGGAGGCGGTCATCGCAGTTCCGGATTGATGGCAAGGGCCCCGGAGCCGAACTTCTCGGCCAGGAACCGACCGTGAGCGATCAGCGCGTCGGCGTCTGCGCGGCAGACCGCGTCGAACACATCGTCCATCTTGGAGGCGAACAGGTCGAGTTGGTCGCAGAGCACACTCAGCGACGTCTTGCCCTTACTCACCGGGCGGGTGTCGGCGAAGCTGCGCGGCAGTCGGAGGTAGGCCGCGACCGCCTCCGGCAGATAGCTGGTCGCGGTCCGCAGCACATCGTGCGCGGTGAGACTGCCGGGGCCGAGATTGCCCAGGCGTGGCACGGTTTCTCGAACCACGTCGGCGATCCGGTCGATGCGAGCCGCAACCAGGTCCGGCACCCTGCCGGCTACCACGATCTGCAGTCGATCCAGGGAAGCCAGGATTTCGTCGTCGTCCGAACGCGGTACTACAGCGGTGTCGCTCGACGTGCGGCCAAACGCTGCCAAGAGCGACTTCAGCAATCCCATGGGACGACTTCGCATGGCGCAATTTCTGGCCGGACGGCGTCCCGACCGGTGGCGGCGCGCGGCTCGATTGCGGTACTCAGGCCGGTGGCCCGGAATCGAGGGTCAGCGCGCCCGGTCCGTCGTCGGTGCCGGCGTCGGGGGCCCGGACTTGGCTGAGGTAGGCCTGTGATTTGGTGATCTTCGTTTGCAGGCTGACGATGGTCTTCTGCACGGAGTCCAGCGCTGCCACCTTGAAGGTGTCGATCGCGTCCATGGATTGGTAGACGTTGGCAAAGGCCCGTTGCAGGGATTCCACACTGACCGAGGCGTCGGCCGCCTGTCTTTGGATGGCGACACCCTGGGTCGCCAGCATTTGCGACGTGGATTCGATCAGATTGGACGTGGTCGTATTGAGCGCACTGATCTGCGTGAGCACGAGTTTCTGGTTGGCCAGAGCCTGAGCGACGATGACTGCGGTCCGCAGCGCCGCGATGGTCGTGGTGGTGGCGCGGTCGATGCCCTTGATCAGTTCGAGATTGTTCTTACGCACCAAGTCGATGGCGAGGTAGCCCTGGATGGACACGGCCAGTTGGGTGAGGAGATCCTGGTGCTTCTGCCGGACGGAGAACAGCACTTCGTCCCGAAGCACCTTTGCCTTGTCGGGGTCCGTTGCTTCGATCTGGGTCAGCTTGCCGGCGACTGCGGCGTCGAGGTGCTCGGCCACGTAGGAGTACTGCGCGAGGCGCTGCATGGTTTCCCATAGGTGCACCTTCTCCTGCTCGAGTGCGGCGTTGTCCTTGCGGAGTTCGTCCTGGCCGTCGAGCAGCGCCCTGAGGATGGCATTGAGGTGGGACTCGGCATTCTCGTACTTGTGGAAGTAGTCGCGCAGCTTGTCACCGAACGGAATCATGCCGAGCAGCTTCTTGACCCCGGTGGCCTGTTTGGGGTCCAGATCCTCGATGGTGCGGCGCAGATCGAGCAGCGTGCTGGCCACCGTGCCGGTTTCCGAGGTCTTCTGCACGGCCCGCACCGGTGACTGCAACAGCTTGTTCGAGGTCTCCGACGACGCGCGGATCTCGTCGTTGCCCAAGGCCCGGACGTCATCCACCTTCTTGGTGAACGCGGGGGAGTGCACGTCCAGGGTGATGATGTTGTCGACGTACTCGGCGACCTTCTCGTCCAGGCTCGGCAAGGCGGCGGTCGGGATCGGCACCATCGGGCAGGCCTTTCCGGGAGCGACCTCCGGGACCGGCTCGGGGGCCTGCAAGGTCAGGGAACTGGGCGGGGTGAGCGCAGCGGCCGCGACATCGGTCATGCAGGCTCCTCGTCTTGACACGGTTTGTTCTCATCGCAGGAAGGTCGCCGACGAGCGGTTTCAAGGTCGAAGAAGTAGCTAGCTCGGTGTGCTGGCTGACAGCGACAGCGACGGCCCGCGCCAGGGGACGCCGTGCAGCACGATGTTCCAGGTCTTGCCGAGCGGATCTAGTCCAAGCACGGTGCCGACGCTCGGAAAGAACTCCGGGCCCATGCCGGTCGGGCCGCCTGGAGCCCAGCTGAGGACCATCTGGTCGGCGAAGGCCGCGTGCATCGATGGGAACCGCAACAGAGCAATATGCTCGGTATAGGGCCCCGTGAGCGGGTTGTGCGAGCTACTGGACAGGGCGGGCAGGGTCGAGCCGCCCGGCAGCCTCACCGGCTTCTTCGCGTTGGTGATCGTGCCGACCAGTTCAGCGCCACCCACGCTGTCCTTAACTATGTTGGCTGCCTGGGCCAGCTTAATCTGGATTGGTAGGGTCGGCGTCGAGCCATAGTCCCCTGAGCCGGTAGTGGTCGAGATCTTGCCTTGCAGCGTTCTGCCGCCGAACGCTGCGTTGATGATCACGCGGGTAGCGACCTTGAGCACCCGCCGGACGGCGGCGACCTTGCCGCCGGTGATCGTTGCCGAGTAGACAAGGTTGGCGTATGGCGGGTTGGCCGGGTGCTGGTCGGCCTCGGACTTCAATGCCGACCGTAGCGAGTCGTTGAGCGCGAAACTGCCGTGGCGGGTGACGAACCTACTTGCGCCACTGGTGAACGCGCCCAACTGCACCGACGTGCTCGGATCCGGCGGCAAGTGGATTGCGCCGCCGCTGCGGAAACCGACCGTGCACTCCGGAATCGGGCCGCCGGTAACCACCTTGCTGCAATAGGCCGACATAGCCGGTGTGGTCGTTGTGGTTATCGAGGTGGATGTCGCCGTTGTGGTTATCGAGATGGGTGACGCGGTTGTCGGGAGTGGGTGCACCGACTTCCCGCTGCTGCACGCGCTTGTTGCGACTGCGGCGCTGAGGAACAGGCACGCTGCTGCTCCCCGTCGCCTCCAGGTGGTCCGTTGCTCGAACACAAAACTCCCTCGGCTAGTCACGTGGGGGCAAGGCGGCCAGAGCAGAGCGTAGGACGCAGGCCTCTTGAGGTACGAGTGTCATCGGACCCGATGATGACGCATCATCAGTCGCGACCCCTCAGGAGCCTGTTGCGTAATCGGTGTGTCTGCCGGTGGTGGTCGCGGGAGTTGGGAGAATCTGGTGGTGGCTTACGGATCTCGACCCATCGACCGGGATCAGCAGTTCTTGATGGCTCCGGACATGCGCGAGTGGCTGCCTGCTGATCATCTGGTGTGGTTCGTGCTGGACACGCTCGCCGGACTTGATCTGGCGCCGAGTGTGAGAACTCGACGCTGAAACGGCTGCTGGCCGACGCGGAGCTGGAGAAGGCGGCGGTGAAGGAGATCGCCAAGGGGAAATTCTGAGCCGGGCGCGAAGGCGCGCGGCCGGGCGCCACCTCATGAAGTCGATGGGTGTGTCGGAGCGGTTCGCCTGCCGCGTGACCGGGCAGAACAAGACGACCCAACGTCATCAGGGCCGAAGCCGAGTCGCCGGCCGACCCCGACGCAGCCCTGGGGGTGTGGCTTCGGGCCTACGCCAAGGCGCATCCGCGGTGGGGTTTCCGGCGCGCCTACCACGACGCCTGCGCCGAGGGCTGGCTCGTCAACCACAAGAAAGTCCAGCGGCTCTGGCGCGAGGAGGGGCTGCGGGCCCGGTCCGGCGTCGCCGAAAACGCCAGTCGCAGGTCAGCGAGATGGCCAAGGATCTGTACCGCCAGGTCGAGGCGTTCCGCACCCGGCCCCTCGATGCTGGCCCGTACACCTTCCTCGCCGCCGACGCGTTGGTGCTGAAGGTGCGTGAGCGCGGGCGCACGGTGAACGTGCACGCGCTGGTCGCCACGGCGGTGAATGCCGAGGGCGAACCAGCGAGGATCACGCGGGCCAGAACCATTCCTCACCAAGCAGGCCGTAACTAGGTCGCTACGCAGGTCCACCGTTTGCAATACTCAACGGCGTGCACAGCTTTCGGTCGGTGTCACGATGAACCGGATCTGAGAACGTCATGTGGTTGACCCGGTCCCCTTGGCGTCCGTTTCGGCGCAGCTCCCGCGACCCGGCCGGAGGCCGGATCACCATCCCGCCGACCACGGACGAAATCTGGCTGGACGGAACGGCTGAGCGACAGGTGGAGCTGGGGGCCGCTGAACGCTCGCCGACCCAATTCCGGCTCGTCGACCCGGCCAACGACAGAGACGAGATCGAGGTGTTGATGCACGGCGTGACCGTGGTCGGCTTCCTCGATCCGGCGGTCACCCGGGGATACCGCCGCTTCGTCAGGCGGGCTACCGCGAACGGCCGTCAAGTTTGGGTCCACGGCCAAGTAGTGCGGGTCGGGGTCGACCTATGTGTGGTCCTGCACTGCCCGCCACGCTGGCCACTCAGACGGATCAGAAGCAATCAATGACAGCAAACCATGACAGAACCAACCATGACGACGATGCCGAACGGCGCGACAGTCGACAGCTGGGCCAGACCTATCCGATGCCGACCAGATCCACGACGAACACGATCGGCGCGTTGGGTGGAATGCTCCCATCGCTCGTTCCCTGGGCGCCGTAACCGAGCGCGGCGGGCAGGATCATCAGGCGCCGACCGCCGATCTTCATCGGTGCAATACCGTCAGTGCCCCCGATGCCCTGAGTGAAACCAGGTACCACCTGGGCGAGTGAGAAGCTGATCGCTCCGCCGTGATCCCAGGATGCGTCGAACTGGAACCCGTCCGCGTACCGAACTCCGACGTATTGGACCTTGACCGTTGAGGACGGCGACGCGGCCGCTCCGGTACCGGTGACCAAGTCCTTGACCGCGATGATGGACGGCGCCTTGGTGGACGACGACTTCACCACGGGCTTCTTGGTCAGGTCGGTGGCCGACGAGACGGTCACCCCATCGAGGGATTGCGTCCCGGCGCCGGCCGCGGAGGATCCTCCCAGGGAAGCAGACGAGCCCACGGAAGCAGACGGGCCGGCAGCGGAGGCCGTGGAAGGCGATGAACTCGAACAACCGGCAAGCAGCGCGATCACTGCGGCGAGCCCGGCCGAGCCCGTCTGGACCCGGAGCGTACGACGGGCGGTGTTCGACGAGGTTGTCCGGTGGGGACGAATGAAGGAATGCACCGCGAGAGCCTACCGGTTTGATGTCGGACGTTGCCCCGCCAGTACTGGACTGACAAGGTGACCGGATGAGCAGAACCTGGCCATCGGACTGGGAGGACCGCCGACGAGGGGTGGGTTGCCGGTTGTGCTTGCAACGGCGGCCGGACCGGACGGCCAGCGGCAGGCGCTTCTTCGAGGGGCGCTACACCGATGGCTATCTGCGAAATCGCGGGCCGCTGCCTGGCTATTCCCTGGTCGTCTGGCGCGGTCGGCATGTTGCCGATCCGGCCGAGATGACCGATGACGAGGCGCGCAACTATTTCAGTGAGGTCGTCGAGGTGGGACGACTGCTCAACGCGGTGTTCCAGCCCGCGCAGCTCAACTATCTGACCTTCGGCAACAGCGTTCCGCACGTCCACACGTATCTGCTTCCGCGCTATGTCGACGATCCCTCTCCCGGCCTGCCGCTCGATCCCTTCACCGAGGTGCCGGTGGCCCCCGAGATCTTCGCCGAGCAGCTGGCCCTGCTGCAGAGCCAGCACAGCTAGCACGGGTAGCAGGACAAGCCTGCTGGCTAAAGGAGAAACCGGAACAGTGGACTCGTGGTCGACACCTGCTCGATGTGCGGCGGTGAGGCTTCCATTCGCGCGAGCAAGGCCGGCAGATCCTCCGGCCGGGACAGTTCGATGCCGACCAGCGCCGGTCCAGTTTCGCGATTGCTGCGTTTGACGTACTCGAACAACGTGATGTCGTCATCAGGCCCGAGCACCTCGTCGAGGAAGCGCCGCAAGGCTCCTGGCTCCTGGGGAAAGTCGACCAGAAAGTAGTGCTTGCGTCCCTCGTGGACCAGCGCACGCTCGACCACCTCGGCGTACCGGCTTACATCGTTGTTGCCACCGGACACCACGCAGACAACCGACGTGCCCGCCGCGATCTGCACGCTGTCACCGAGCGCCGCGGTGGCCAACGCTCCGGCCGGCTCGGCGATGATGCCGTCGGACTGGTAGAGCGCCAGCATCTCGGTGCACACCCGGCCCTCGTCCACCGCTACCAATTCGGCCGACGACGCCGCGATCAAGGGGTAGGTGACGTCACCGGCCCGGCGCACCGCGGCTCCGTCCACGAAGCTGTCCAGTTCGGGCAGCGTGACCGGTCCACCGGCGTGCAATGCGGCCGCCACACACGCGGCCCCGGCCGGTTCCACGCCGACGATCCGAACGCCGGGGTGCCGTTCGCCCAGCCACGCAACGGTACCGGCCAGCAGGCCACCACCGCCGACAGGAACCACCCACACGTCAGGGGCGAAGCCCAATTGCGAGACGATGTCCTTGGCGACGGTCCCCTGGCCGGCGATGGTGCGGGGATCGTCGAAAGCGGGGACGAGTTGGGCGCCCGAACGGGCCGCGTCCACGGAGGCCGCGGCCGACGCGTCGTCATAGGTGTCACCGGAGAGAATCACCTCGACCATGTCGCCACCGAGCACGGCGATCCGATCCCGTTTCTGTCGCGGTGTGGTCCGCGGGAGGTATACGCGCCCCTGGACCCCCAGAGCGGCGCAGGCGTACGCAAGTCCCTGCGCGTGGTTGCCGGCACTTGCCCCGACGACGCCCAGCGCCCGGGTTTCGGCGTCGAGCTGAGCGATCAGGTTGTACGCGCCCCGGAGCTTGTAGGACCGCACTGGCTGCAGGTCCTCGCGCTTCAACCAGACGTCGGCGCAGAGTTGCTCCGACAGTCTGGCGTTGCGCTCCAGGGGCGTGTTCGCCACCACCTCAGCGAGCCGCCCCGAGGCCGCGTCCACCATCGCCGCGTCAACCGTCACACGTGCAGTCTGCCGGATGCAGCCTAGGCGTCCGGACGGCAACAATGAATCAGGCAGCCAACGCGGCATACCTGCCTTGCTCGGCCAGCAGACTGGAGTGCGTTCCGGTCTCGACGAGACGACCGTGGTCGAGCACGACGATCTGATCGGCATGCCGAACGGTCGAGAGCCGGTGCGCGATGGTGATGGTGGTCCGCCCGACGGCGAGCAGGTCCAAGGCCTGCTGGACCGCGCGTTCGGTTTCGGTGTCGAGTGCACTCGTGGCCTCGTCGAGGACCAGGACCCGGGGGTTGCGCAGCAGCGTTCGGGCAATGGCGATCCGCTGTTTCTCGCCGCCGGAGAACCGGTGGCCGCGGGAACCCACCATGGTGTCGTAGCCGTCCGGCAGGCTCACGATCAGCTCATGGACCTGCGCGGCCCGCGCGGCGTCCTCGATCTCGGCATCCGTTGCGTCCGGCTTGGCGTAGCGGAGGTTCTCCCGGACCGTTGTGTGCAGCAGGTAGGTCTCCTGACTGACCACGCCCACGATGGCGGCAAGATCGGCCAGCCGTAGGTCCCTCAGGTCGATACCGTCAATGGTGATCCGTCCGGAGGTGGGGTCGTACAGGCGCGCGACCAACGACGCGAGGGTGCTCTTGCCTGAGCCGGTTTCGCCGACCAAAGCCAGGGTTGTTCCGGCCGGTAGGTCAAGGCTGATCCCGGCCAGGGCGGCAGAGTCGCTGCCCGGGTAACGGAAGCTGACGTCCTCGAACCGGACCCGGCCCGGAAGTTGCGCGGGCGTCACCTCGACGGGGTCGATCGGGTCGTCGACCTCGACCGGCAGGTCCAGGTACTCGAAGATCCGCGCGAACAGGGCGAGCGAGCTGGTGATCGATACGCCGACGTTCAGCAGCCCCATGAGCGGTCGGAACAACCCGGCCTGCAGGGCTGTGAAGGCGACGAGCGTCCCGATGGTCATGGTGCCGGCCGTTATCGGCAGGCCGGCGCTGAGGTAGATGATGGCGGGGATGGCAGCAAAGAGAATGCTCATCGAGGCCATTCGCCAGCGTCCGGCGAGCTCTGAGCGCAATTCCAGGTCGATGAGCCGGATCGAGGACTCGGTGAAGCGGCGGACGAGCGCGGGCCCGGTGCCCATGGTCTTGCTCAGCTGGATTCCGCTGATCGACAGGGCCTCCTCGATGGTCACGTTCAGGTCTGCCAGTTCGCGCTGACGCCGGCCGGTGATCTCGCGGCGCATCCGGGCCACCCGCCGGGTGAGGTGGATGGCCGGCGGCATCACGAGAAGCGAGATCAGGGACAGTCGCCAGGACAGCGCGGCCATCGCCACGGCCGTGGCGACCGCGGTGGTCAGGTTGGAGGCCACTGAAGTCGCCGTAGAGGTGACGACCGACTGCATACCGCCGATGTCGTTGGTGATGCGGGACTGCACCTCACCGGTGCGCGTCCGGGTGAAGAAGGCGATGGATTGGCGTTGCAGGTGGGCGAAAACATCCGTCCGCAGCCGGTGCATGACCTGCTGCCCGATCTTGGTGCTGATCCAGGTCTGGACGACGCCCAGCGCCGAGGTGATCGCGGCGACGACGAGCATGCCGACGACGAGCCAGACCAGCAGTCCTACGTCCTGCCGTGGCAATGCCGTATCGATGACCGATCTCAACAGGAACGGCGACGCCATGGAGACGATGGAGGACGCGACGATGATGGCCACGACGACCGCGAGCGGCCAGCGGTAGAGCGCGAACAGCCGACCGATCCGGCGCAGGGAGACCTCGCGGGCCTGGGCCTTCTCGGCGGCGGTGACTTTGGCCGGGCCGTCTGATCTGCGGACCCGCTGTGTGATGGTGGATTCCAAAGGGGAATCACCCCGTTTCTCTCAGGGGCGAGTTCGGCTCGAGGCGAGAACTCTAAGTTTGTGACCTGCGTTCCAGAAGTAGGAATGCTGAGGTTACCTCAACATGAGGGTACAACAGCACTCGCTGGTACGCTATTCCGGTGGCCGATGATCGCGACGAGGCGCTGTCGGAGACGTTCTGGGCCGTCGCGCGCCGGTTGCGGCGAATTTCACGTGAGACGCTGGCGCCTTGGGAGATCTCGCCATCGCATTCACGAGCGCTCGGGGTGTTGATCAGGCACGGGGAGATGCGGCTCAGCGAATTGTCCGAGCACCTTCGGATCGCGGCGCGCTCGACCACCGAAGTCGTCGACGGGTTGCAGGAGCACGGCTTTCTGGAACGGCACCCGGACCCGCACGACCGGCGTGCCATTCTGGTGAGCCTGACCGACCGGGGCAAGCACGCGGGCGAGGCCATCAGGTCGGCCCGGACGGCGGAGGCCGAACGCTTCTTCGGCGTATTGAGCGACACCGATCGACGCCACCTGACCCGGATCCTGCGCAAGCTCAACGAATAGGCGCGGTCTCACGCTCAACTGCGGGCGCCTTGGCCAGCCGGTGATCCAGCCACAGGTAAAGGGCGCCGACGCCTACCATCAGGACGAACTCGACCTGGTGATCCTCGACGCATGATCCGCCGCCCGGGGTTCTCCCTGTGCGCGGCAGCGGAACTCGGGTAACGTTGCCATCCCAAGCAGTTGACGTACGCAGGAGGTGAGAGCAATTACCGCCATCTCAGGCTTGGTGCTCTCACCGCACGGCCTTCCGGTTCCACACCGGTAGATGACCGCCAAAGAGCGCCTTCGGCAGTTGTGAAAGGTTCTCTTGGCTGCATTCGCGTCACCCTGCAAGCTGTCCTCCATCGTCACCCGCCTTCGGGCCGCCGGCTGCGTTTTCGCTGAGGACGAAGCACAGTTGCTCGTCTCCGCAGCGCGGACCCCGGACCACCTCGCGACGATGGTGGACCGCCGATCTGCCGGTTTCCCCCTCGAACAACTCCTCGGCTGGGCGGAGTTCTGCGGCCTGCGGATAGCCGTGGATCCCGGTGTGTTCGTGCCACGCCGGCGCACTGGGTTTCTCGTCGACCAGGCCGCCGCCGTGGCCCGTCACGCCACCGCCATGGCTCGTCAGGCCGGAACCGAAAGGCGTTGTGTCATCGTCGACCTCTGCTGCGGCTCGGGCGCCGTGGGGGCCGCACTGCTCGCAGTTCTGGATGGGATCGAGTTGTCGGCGGCCGATATCGACCCGGGCGCGGTTCGATGCGCCCGGCGCAATATCGCTGCTCGGGGGCAGGTGTACCAGGGTGACCTCTACGAACCGCTGCCCGCCGCCCTGCGCGGCCACATCGATGTCCTTGTCGCCAACGCGCCCTACGTACCCACCGAGGCGATCGGACTGATGCCCCCGGAGGCCCGCATCCACGAGCCGCGGGTGGCCCTCGACGGTGGGGCGGACGGCCTCGACGTTCAACGGAAGGTGATCGCCCACGCCCCTCGGTGGCTCGCTCCGGGCGGGCATCTGCTGGTAGAGACGAGCGAAGATCAGGCGCCTCGCACCGTGGGCATGTTCGCCCAAAGCGGACTGACCGCGCGAGTAGCCAATTCTGCTGAACTGGACGCTACCGTCGTCATCGGCAGCCTTGAGTGATCCCTTGGACCGCCCGCCGAACCTAGGACCGAGTCACATGAACCCCGCAGCCCCTCAGATCCGTGACGCCGCCGCCCGGGACGCCGAGGCCTGCGCAGCCATCTACTCGCCGTACGTCCGCGAGACCGTCATATCCTTCGAGACCACGCCGCCATCTGCGTCCCAGATGTGGTTGCGCATGACCGAGGCGCTGCGCACCCACGCATGGCTGGTGACCGAGGTCGAAGGCCAGGTCATCGGCTATGCCTATGGCCGGCCCTTTGCGTCCCGGGCGGCGTACCGATGGTCATGTGAGACCAGCATCTATCTCGACCGCGGTCACCGAGGCGCGGGCATCGGCCGGGCGCTTTACCAAGCGCTCCTCGTTCGACTCGCCGAGCGCGGCTACCGCACAGCACTGGCCGGCATGACGCTGCCCAACGAGGCCAGCGCCAGATTGCACCGGGCACTCGGATATGAGCCTGCCGGCGTCTACCGGCGCGTGGGCTGGAAGCAGAACTCCTGGCACGATGTCGCCTGGTTCCAGAGGGATATCGGATCCGCGGAAGACCCCCCGACCGAACCGCGCTAAGACTGTTTCGCCCGCTACCGCGGCGAGCAGCCGCAGTCCTCGCCCCGCCACGCCTCTCGGCCTTCCTGGGCCGCGACGGCGGCAATGACGAGTCCGGCAACCGGGTCCGCCCACCACCAGCCGAGGGTGCTGTTCAGGAGCAACCCGGCGAGCAGTACCGCGGACAGGTAGGTGCACAGCAGGGTCTGGGTCGAGTCGGCGACGACGCTGCCCGATGCCAACGCGCGTCCGGTGCGCCGCTGGGCGAGCGAGAGCAGCGGCATGATGACCAGGGACGCCGACGCCAGGCCAATCCCGACCGGGGAATGCCGTGCTGGCGTGTTGTCGAGAAGGGACCGGACGGATTCGACGCTGACGTAGGCGGCTAGGGCGAGGAACGACACGGCGATGAGTCGTAGCGCGAGGCGTTCCCGCGTCTCGGGGAGCCGATGCCGGAACTGCCACAGGATGACCAGCCCGGAGGACACCTCGACCATCGAGTCCAAGCCGAATCCGACGAGTGCCGCCGAACCGGCGACGGTACCGGCGGTGACAGCGATCGCTGCTTCGACGACGTTGTAGGCGACGGAAATCGAGGCGAACAGCTGGGCCCGACGTCCGAGGCGGGTCCGCCGTGACGGGGTGAGGCCGATCTGGACGGTGCTCACGCGCCGGCCGCTGCGTCGGCGCCGTACCTCGGGCACAGCGCGACCGCTTCACCGGTTGCGGACAGCAGCGCGTCGGCAGTGGCCAGCAGATCTAGCAGCTCGGGATGGGCTAGGAAGTAGAACGATTGTCGACCTTCGTGGCGGCAGTCGACGAGACCGCAGTCGCGCAGGCAGGCCAGGTGCGCGCTGACGGTGCTCTGGGCAAGCCCGAGGTCGGCAGTGAGGTCCCGGACCCGCTGCTCTCCCCCGGCAAGGGTCCGCAAGATGGTCAGCCGGGTTTCATCTCCGAGGCTGCGGAACAACGCCACCCCCGGGCCGAGGTGGCCAGGATGGGCCGGCCGGCACGATTGCGATCGACCGTTCGTCATCGTCATTGGACGATGATAGCGGACGTCACCGATATATACGCCGGTAGGCTGCCACCGGCTGAGTTCGAGCGCGGGTCCCGATGTATCCCGCCGGTGAGCCGTGACTACTGTGGGTACACGTGAATGACTCCTCTTCGCTACGCCGTATCGGAAACTCCGGACTCGCCGTTTCAACCGTCGGTCTCGGTACCAATAACTTCGGAATGAAGCTCGATCTCGCGCAGAGCCGGGCCGTGGTGCACGCCGCACTCGATAACGGCATCAATCTGTTCGACACGTCCGACTCCTACGGTGACTCCGAGCAACGCCTCGGTGAGATCCTTCAGGGCAGACGGGACGACGTCCTGATCGCGACCAAGTTCGGCAGCGACGTCCGGCGGCTCGGACAGGACAACGGCGTTGACTGGGGCGCGCGCGGCTCGCGCCGCTACATCCGCCGTGCGGTCGAAAACTCATTGCGCCGGCTGCGCACCGACTGGATCGATCTGTATCAGATCCACCGTCCTGACCCGGCCACCCCGATCGACGAAACCCTGTCCGCGCTGGATGATCTCGTGCATGAGGGCAAGGTCCGTTACCTAGGTCATTCGAACTTCAGTGGTTGGCAGGTCGCGGATGCGGAGTGGACCGCGCGTACTCGCAACCTGGAGCGCTTCATCAGCGCACAGAACGAGTACAGCCTGCTGGAGCGCGGGATCGAGGCCGACCTTGTGCCGGCGCTGGAGCGGTACGAGATCGGCCTGCTGCCCTTCTTCCCACTGGCGAGCGGCCTACTGACCGGCAAGTACCGCCGTGGCGAAGCCGCGCCACAGGGCAGCCGGATCCAAGCCTGGAAACGCGAATCGGTGCTCACCGACGAGACCTTCGACATGTTGGAAAAGCTGGAGGCCTTCGCCGCCGAGCGTTCGATCACCATGCTCGAGGTGGCCATCGGCGGTCTCGCTGCGCGGTCAACCGTCAGCTCAGTCATCGCCGGCGCCACCTCACCGGAGCAGGTCGCGGCCAACGTCAAGGCCGGTCAGTGGCAGCCCAGCGCTGAGGACCAGGCTGAGATCGACCGGATCACCTCAGGAGAATGACCTGGATCACCCCATTCTGGCCATGAAACATCATCAAAGTCCGGCCGGTGGGGCAGGGCCAGCCTGGGAGAGGCATCGCGGCGACCGACAGCCGGCCGGGTTCGTCACTCCGCCGGGACGGAGGGGCGCCACGGTGTCATCCCGTTCATGCTTTCAGCATATTCACACGTGGCGAACAGCATTGCAGCGTCCAAAGAATGCGGTTTGCCAGCGACAAGGATGCCGGCTGTACGACCAGCCCGCCGGCTCCAAGTCTCCAGCTGGCTGGGTT
>JAVEEN010000254.1 GCA_030840445.1 Pseudonocardiales bacterium | reverse complement strand
GTGCGCAACTCAGCGGCTGTCTTGCTCCGGTAGCGGAGGTGGCAGGCTGCTGGCCGAATCGCGGGCAAAGGAACAGGTCGACGAAGCCGTTAATTTCCTTGCCATAGTCGGGCAGTGCGCTCCTCTGCCGTGTTTAGTGAATTTACTCAAACTCGGATCGAGGTAGCCAGCGCGTCAAGGATCAGGGTGAGTCCGAACTCGAACTCGTCACCGAAGTCGTAATCCGGCTTGAGGATGTGTTCGGTCGTGAACTCGACGAGGTGGGGGTACGCGCCGGGGTCGAAGAACTGTTGCATCATCGATTCTGCGACGTCGGCGACGCTGTCGGGGCCGTGGATGGGTAGTGCAGCCTCGGAGAGCGCGAAGCCGTACACGTAGCTGTCTATCAAGGCAAAGGCATGGGCAGTCAGTTCCACGGAGAAGCCGGCACCCCGCAGGGCGCCGATGATCGCGTTGTGGTGGCGAAGCGTTGCCGGGCCTGGGTTGATTCGCGACTGCAAAAGGGCGATCGCCCAGTGGTGGTGCCTCAGCACCCGCCGGGCCGAGTTCGCTCGGCGGCGCATCTCGGACTGCCAGTTGCCGCCGAGCTCTGGTAGCTCGATCTCGCTGAAGACGAGATCGACGATGCCGTCGAGAATCTCGTCCTTGTTGGCAACGTAGTGGTAGACCGACATCGGTTTGACGCCGAGTTCCTGGGCGAGCGAACGGATTGTCAGCCCGCCGATCCCTGCTGCGTCAGCGACCGTGATGGCCCCCTGCAACACCCGATCCCGGCTTAGCGGAGCGCGTTCCGCGGGACCTTCAGTCATTGATTTCGACATCGTGCTCCCAGCACTAGCGGCTTCGTACTTAGTACTATACAGTCCCTTACTAAGTACGGTAGGAGCGCCCCGCCGGCCCGAAGGGAACCAGTCATGAGATCTAGGGACCACGCTGCCGTGGTAGCTGCCGTGGTAGCCGCCGAGGTGGACGTCGACAGGAGCACTTCGAGGACGACAGCGGGCACGATGCGGGCGATCGTGCAGGACACCTATGGCTGTGCGGACGTCTTGCGCCTCGCGCGGATTCCTATGCCCGAGCTCGCCGACGGCGAGGTGCTGCTGCAAGTGCACGCGGCGGGGCTGGATCGAGGCGCGTTGCATCTGATGATGGGGCGGCCGTATCTGCTCCGACTCGCCTTCGGACTCCGTAGACCGAAGACTCCGATCCTCGGGCGGGAGGTCGCCGGCACGGTCGTTGCGGTCGGTTCGACGGTGACCAGATTCGGTGTAGGTGACGAGGTGTTCGGGATCGGCCAAGGCTCTTTCGCCGAATACGCCGTAGCCCGCGAGGACAAGCTGGCCCGCAAGCCGGCGAACACCACCTTCGAGCAGGCCGCGGCGGTTCCGGTGTCAGCTATGACTGCCTTGCAGGCGCTGTGCAATGTCGGCCGGGTCCAGGCCGGGCAGCACGTGCTGATCATCGGTGCCTCCGGGGGGGTCGGCAGCTACGCCGTGCAGCTGGCCAAGGCCTTCGGAGCTGAGGTAACGGGCTTGTGCGGCACCGCAAAGCTCGATCTGGTGCGAGTCCTGGGTGCCGACCATGTCATCGACTACACCCGATCCGACTTCGCCGAGGGTGCGCGCCGCTACGACCTGATCCTCGACATCGCAGGCAACTCCGGCCTGTCGCGGCTGCGTCGCGCACTCACGCCCACCGGGACCGCAGTCCTGGTCGGCGGCGAGGACGGTGGCAACCTGACCGGAGGCATGAACCGTCAGCTGCGGGCCCTGGGCTGGTCGCGATTCGTGCGCCAGCGGCTGACGATGATGATCTGCAAGGAGCGCTCCAGTGACCTGGAACGGCTCACCGAGCTCATCGAGGCGGGCTTTGTCACGCCGAGCATCGATCGGACGTACCCGCTGGATCAAGTGCCAGCGGCCATGCGCCACTTGGAAGCCGGGAACGTACGGGGAAAGCTCGCCATCACGATCTGAACGCCGGACGTTCACGGCGGCCGGGCATCGCATCGGCGCTGTCGCGGGTGCGGCGCAGACTCTCGCCTCGGCGGCGCATGCCTGGTAGACACAGAACTACCAACGGAGAACAGATCTTGGGAGATGTCATGGCGACCACCCGCACAGCAAACGCCCATTGGGAGGGCTCGCTCCTCGAGGGCTCGGGTCGGGTATCGCTCGACTCGTCAGGTCTAGGAGCTTTCGACGTCACATGGGCCTCGCGCGCCGAGGACCCTAACGGCAGGACGAGTCCCGAAGAGTTGATCGCGGCGGCTCACGCAAGTTGTTTCAACATGGCCTTGTCCAACGGACTCGCCAAACAGGGAAGCGCCCCGACGGCGCTTGATACTCGGGCGGATGTGACCTTCCAGCCGGGCGAGGGGATCACCGGCATTCATCTCACCGTGCGTGGGCAGGTGGCGGGAATGTCTGCGGAGGACTTCGCGGCTGCCGCGGAGGACGCGAAGGTCAACTGCCCGGTGAGCCAGGCACTGCGGGCCACCACGATCACCCTGGACGCGGCACTGGCCTGATCGTAATGCGTGGCGGCAACGTTCAGCTACGGCGACGCTGCGGGTGCGATGCCGATGAACAC
>JAVEEN010000238.1 GCA_030840445.1 Pseudonocardiales bacterium | reverse complement strand
ACGGCGATGTCCTCACGGTCATCATGTGCGAGGAGGTCAAGGCCATCCGCAACCTTCCGCAGATGCTGTCGGAGGTACCTGGCATCGGTCTCGTACTCATCGGTGAAGGGGATCTCTCGCAGGACCTCGGGCATCCCCGTCAGTACGATCACCCCGATCTCGAGGCGGCGATCGCCGACGTATTGGCGATCTGCGCCGACGCCGGCGTTCCGGCCGGCATCCCGCACGTCACGCCGGGAAACGTCGAGCAGCGGCTCGAACAGGGATTTCAATGGCTGATGCCCAATCCGGTGAGGGTCAACCGCGCTGTCGACCTCGGCCGAGAGTGGCTCGCTGCCCGGGCGAAGACCGAGGTGAACGCATGATCATCGACACGCATGGGCACTTCACCCAGATCCCGACCGAGCTCGATGCTTACCGAGGCCGCCAGATCATGACGCTCTCGCGGGACCGCGGCAAGGGCAATCCCGGCATCTCCGACGACAATCTGCGTGAGCATCTGCAACCGCATGTGACCGAGACCCGTGGCCGAGGTATCGACAAGATCATCTTCGGCCCCCGGGCCGGCCTGATGGGGCATGAATTCGGCACCGAATGGATCAGCCGGTACTGGACCGAGGTGAACAACGACCTGATCGCGCGGTCGGTGGAGATGTATCCAGACCTGTTCATACCGGCCTTTCAGCTCCCGCAGAGCCCCGGCGTCGAACCGGCCAAGAGCATCCCGGAGATCGAGCGCTGCGCCGCGATGGGATTCGTCAGCCTGCAGCTGAACCCGGACCCGTCGGGCACGGTCGCACCGCTGAGCCCGTCGCTGGGGGATCGGTCCTGGTACCCGCTGTACGAGAAGATGTGCGAGCTGGACCTGGTCGGCCTGATCCATGCGGCCGCCACTCTCAATCCGCATCTGCACATGAACGGCGCGCACTACGTCAACACCGACGTCGCGGCAGTCGTGGAGCTCACCACGTCGTCGGTGTTCAAGGACTTTCCGGAGCTGAAGCTGGTGATCCCACATGGCGGCGGCGGAATCCCGTTTCATTGGAACCGCATGCGGGCCATCCACATCGAGTCACGCCTGGCGCCCTTCGAGGAAGCAGTGCGCAACCTGTACTTCGACCTGTCGACCTATGACCAGGACTCCATCGAACTAACCATCAAGAAGATGGGAGTCGACAACATCCTGTACGCCAGCGAGATGTGGGGCTCGGCCAAGGCGATCGACCCGCTCACCGGGCGGAAATTCGATGACAACCTGGGCATGGTCAACGACATCGAGTGGCTCAGCGACGAGGACAAGTACAAGATCTTCGAAGGTAACGCCCGTACCCTCTACACCCGAGCGAAGTTCTAGCCCCGTCTCATGACGGCCGACCAGGAGCTACAGGACGAGGTGACGCTCGATGATCCTGCGGTTTTCCGTAGGATTCTTGGGCATTTCGCCACCGGAATCGTTGTGGTCACTGCGTTCGGCAAGCGCCCCATCGGCATGACCTGTCAGTCCTTCTCGTCGCTCTCGCTCGATCCGCCGCTGGTTCTGTTCAGCCCGGCCAGGACCTCCACGACCTGGCCGATGATCCGCGAGATCGGCACGTTTGCGGTCAACATCCTCGCCGTCGAACAGCGGTCGCTGTGCCGCGCCTTCGCGGTCTCCGGCAGCGACAAGTTCGCCGGCGTCGACTGGAGTCCGGGCGTGACCGGCGCGCCGCTGCTGGCCGGTGCGCTCGCGCATCTGGAATGTGCGTTGCACCAAGTCCTTCCCGGAGGCGACCACGACATCGTCCTCGCTCGTCCGGTATCGGTGGGCGAGACCGAGGCCCGGTCACCATTGCTGTTCTTCCAGAGCAGGTACGGCACGTTCGACGGCTGAACTCACCTGTACACCCTTCGGTTCATGTAGCAGACGATGAAAGGAACCCTGACCCACATGTCCAAAACAACGAGCTCGTCGCTACCTGAGAGCTGGGACCTCGAGACAGATGTCGTCGTGGTCGGATCGGGCTTCGCCGCGTTTGTCGCGGCTGCCGTCGCGCGCGCTCGGGGCAGCGAGGTGATTATGCTCGAGGCCGACGACGAGGTCGGCGGCATGATGCGGATCTCCTCCGGCGAATACTGGGTTCCCAACAATCCCAAGATGCGCGAGGCCGGTATACCGGACCCGAAGGCGGACTGCCTGAAGTTGATGGCCCGGTTGTCCTACCCGACGCACTACAACCCGAGCTCACCGACACTCGGCCTGTCCGAGCGTGCATACCAACTGTTCGAGACCTATTACGACACGGCCACGGTCGCTGTCGAAGAACTCGCCGCGATCGGCGCGATGGGCTCGGTGTTCAGTGACGGGGTGACTCCGGATGCCGTGTTCAATCCGACGGGTCATATCGAATACCACAGCGAACTCGAGGAGAACAAGGTCGAGTACGGGCGCGCCATGATGGCTGAGACCGGTGGCATCCACGGTCCCGGTCAGGGCCAGTCCACGATCGACCTGTTGTTCGCGCACAGCCAACTCGCAGGCATCGACGTCCGGACCGGGCACCGCGTCGAGAAGGCCTACGTCAAAGCCGGTCGCGAGGTGGTCGGCGTGCTGGCAGGCACAGCGACCGGATCCGTCTCGGTCGCGGCGCGCCAGGGCGTGATCTTCGCCAGCGGCGGATTCTTCCATGACGAAGGGATGCGCCTGCAGTTGTTGCGCGGCACCGTCTGGGGTGTGACTGCTCCGAAGGCGAACACCGGCGTCTTTCTCAAGATCGCGCAGTCGCTCGGGGCGATGACCGAGAACACCGACAGTCTCTGGTGGGGCCAGATGGCAGTCGAGGAGGTGCGCGACGTGCATCGCTCGGACAACATGGCTTTCTGGTTGTGGGGTGACAGCATGGTGCTGGTCAACCGGCACGGCCATCGGGTCGTGAACGAGAAGGCGCACTACAACGAGCGTGGCCGGATCCACTCCGTCTTCGATGCGACGACCAAGTCCTATGAGAACAACATCCTCTTTCAGGTCTATGACGATGCCCTGGCCAACAACGAGGAGATGGGTGTCAAGTATCCGGTGCCCTATCCCGGCCAGCCCTGGGACCTCGTGGTCTCAGGCAATACCTGGGACGAGTTGGCCGATGCGATCGACGAGCGCCTGGCGAAGCTGGCGGCCGACACCGGCGGCGTGCGGCTTGCCCCGGGTTTCGCGAACAACCTGAGCGACACGGTCCGGCGGTTCAACGGCTTCGCCGAGATCGGCGTCGATGAGGACTTCGGTCGCGGCACGGCACCCGGCGAGCGCGGTTACAGCGTGCTCGGACTGACGCGTGGGGTCAACCGGACCATGTATCCGTTCGCCGACAGCGGGCCGTATCACGCTGTGCTGCTCGGCGCAGCCGGGTTCGACACCAACGGGGGTCCCTCGATCAACTCAGACGCGCAGGTCATCGACTGGGACTGCGAGCCCATTCCCGGCCTCTATGGTGCGGGAAACTGTATCGGGGCGCCCGGCCACGGAGCGTACTGGTCCGGTGGCGCGACGCTGGGGAATGCCCTTGTCTGGGCGTACCGGGCAGCCGTACACGCCAGTGGCCAAACCGCGAAGGAGCTGTAGCTTCGTGGACGAGAAACGGTTTGCCGGCAAGGTCGCCCTGGTCACCGGCGCAGCCCGCGGTCAAGGTGCGGCGGAGGCGCTAAGGCTTGCCGCCGAGGGTGCCACGGTGATCGGCTGTGACGTACATTCCGACGCCGAGATCGGCGGCGGCGTCAGTTACGCCAGGCTCGATGTGACGTCGCGGGCGGATTGGCGACGGGTGGTCGATCAGGTACTTGCCGATCAGGGGCGGCTGGATGTCCTGATCAACAACGCCGGTATCGGGGTGATGGAGAATCTGGCCACGGTGACCGAGCAGGACTGGTCGGCAGTGATGTCGGTCAACCTCGACGGCGCGATGATCGGCATGCAGACCTGCGCGCCGGCGATCCGCGACAGCGGTGGCGGAGCGATCGTGAACACCGCGTCGGCGGCGGCCTTCTACGGGTTCGCGCTGCCTGCCTACAACGCCAGCAAGTGGGCGTTGCGCGGCCTGTCCAAAACCGCCGCGCTGGAGTTTGTGCGCTGGGGCGTCCGCGTCAACGCGGTGCATCCCGGGCTCGTTGTCTCACCGATGTCCGACGGGGCGTCGGAGATGACGGAGAAAATAAGGCTGGCCACTCCGATGCGGCGCGGTGCCACCATGGAGGAGATTGCGGCGCTTGTCGCGTTTCTCGCATCGGATGAGGCCTCGTTCATCACCGGCTCGGACTTCGTGATCGACGGGGGCCTGCTTGCGGCGGGTGCCATGGGCGAGGTCTCCTACGACTTCGGGCCCTGAGTGCGTCAACGTGCCTTGGGCCGCGACGGCCCCGCAGTATCGGCGATCGGCCTGGGCTGTATGGGGCTGGTCGACGGCTACTACGGCCCAGTCAGTGACGACCAGGCCGATCGTGCTGTCGGCCAAGCCCTGGATCTTGGGATAAACCTTTTTGATACTGCTGATTCCTATGGTTCAGGAGAGGGTGAACGGCGGCTGGGGCACGCACTGACCGGTCGCCGGGACCAGGTCTTCCTGGCCACCAAGTTCGGGCTGCTGACCGAGCCGGGCTCAGATCGGGTGGTCGACGGCCGCCCGGGCATCGTGCGCTCCAGGGCGGAGGATTCACTGCGGCGCCTGGGCACCGACACGATCGACCTGTTCCAGCTGCACCGGATAGATCCGCAGGTGCCGGTAGAAGACACCGTCGGGGCGATGGCCGAACTCGTCGGCGAGGGCAAGGTCCGTTACGTCGGCCTGTCCGAGGCCAACCCGGAACAGTTGCGCCGGGCGATGCTGACGCATCCCGTTGTCAGCGTGCAGAGCGAGTACTCGCTCTTCGAGCGTGGCGTCGAAGGTGGCGTCCTTGCCGGCTGCGTCCGATTCGGCTACGGGCTGCTGGCCTTTGCGCCGCTCGGCAAAGGCCTGCTGACCGGCAAGCTGCAGCAGGTGCGCGACTTTGATCAGGGTGATCTTCGATCCAAGCTGCCCAGGTTCGGTGGCGAACACCTGCGTCGCAACCAGGAGCTGGTGGCGGCCCTGACCGCGTCTGCAGATCAGCTGTCGATCACCACCGCGCAGCTGGCGCTGGCCTGGTTGCTCAGCCGGTCGCCAGCCGTTGTACCGATCCCGGGCAGCACAAGTGCTGCTCATCTTGCCGAGAACGCTGCTGCAGCGGACCTGGACCTACCTGCCGAGGTGATCTCCAGCATCGAGTCGGCGATTACTGCCGAATCCGTTTCAGGGGACCGCTACCCAGCAGGCTGGCGGCTGCCGCGCGGCTGACCTCAGGGGTCCCGCTCTTCGGGACCAGGCCTTCTACAGCATGGCGCCGGGCGCCAGACTCGGCCAGGACGATTGGAGAAGCCATGGTGGCTGTAATCAACAACGATGCGATCGAGATCGGCATCGTGGTTCGCGACGCAGAGAAGTCCCTTGCCTTTTACCGGGATGTGCTCGGACTGCCCTACCTCGGGGACCTGGAGTTTCCGGGTACCCACATGTGGCGCTTTGCCGCTGGCGGCTCGGTCGTCAAGCTGCTGGAACAGGTGCCCACCCCGGCTGAGGCGAATCCCGCCGGCGATATCCCGGCCACCGGCCTGCGCTATCTGAGCCTGTTCGTCTCGAACCTGGACGAGCTGGTCGCCGAGTGCGAGGCCTATGGCTGTGTCATCGCTATCCCGGTCACCGAATTCCAGCCCGGCGCGAAGTTCGCGTTCGTCGAGGATCCCGAAGGTAATCGGATCGAACTACTCGATGTCGCAGGGCTCATGTCGGCATGACCAGCGACGTTATCGATGCCGCCAGTGAACTGGCTGAGCTGCGTGAGCGGTTGGGCCGGCTCGAGGACGAGCGAGCCATTGTCGCCACCATGCAGCGCTACTCCGAGAGCCTGGACTACGGCGACAACAATGG
This sequence comes from Pseudonocardiales bacterium, assembly GCA_030840445.1. Lineage (GTDB taxonomy): Bacteria > Actinomycetota > Actinomycetes > Mycobacteriales > Jatrophihabitantaceae > Jatrophihabitans_A. The sequence goes on along the minus strand of JAVEEN010000238.1, from coordinate 39,788 downwards.
CTGGGCGGCTACCTTCACCTCGGACGGATTCTTCGACGTCCGGCGTCGCGGCGAGCCGATGTTCAGCCACACCGGTACCGAGCAGCTAACCGCATTCGCCGCGACCCACACCTCGGCTCCAGCGGTGTATCACAAGCACTTCCTGTCCACGCCGGCGATCGACCTGGAGCAGGACCGGGCGACCGCACGGACCTATTTCACCATGCTGCACGAAAAAGAAGCCGGTCCCATTGTGCTGGTATTCGGCCGCTACCTCGACACCTTGGTCCGGCATGAGGGCCGGTGGCTGTTCAGCGAGCGGATAGTCGACATGGAAGCACTACCCCCGATGCCGTAGCCGGCACGTTCCTTAACCGGAGTCGCCGGATGAGCGCTCTCAGCTCGTCCGGCGATTGCCTACTGGCCGGTTCACACCGAGCAAGGTGCGAGAAGCACCGAGCGCAGCAGCCATGACCGCCGGCGCAAGCCGGTCGAGCCGATTGCGCTGGACCCGACCGGTGACCGAGATGGCCGCGACCACCTGGCGGCCGACGCCGTATACCGGGGCGGCCACGCAGCAGATTCCTATGCTGGCCTCCTCGCGGTCGAAGGCTACGCCGTTGGCGGCGATCGTCTGCAGCTCGCGTCGCAACCTGGCCGGTGACGTGATGGTGGCCTGGGTGCGTGGCGTCAGCCCGTTGGCGATTACGTCCGCAGTCACTGTCTCGGGCGAGAAGGCAAGCAATGTCTTGCCGATTCCTGTGCAATACAAGGGCATTCGGCCGCCGACCTGGGACAGCTCGGTGATCTTGTCGTGTCCGCTGATCTTCTCGACGTACAGGACCTCGAGATCACGGCGCACGCCGAGATGCACGTTGATGTGGGTTGCCTCGTAGAGGTCTTCCATGAACGGTATCGCTGCCTCGCGCAGCTCGTGGCGCATGGAACTGTGGCCGGCGAGTTCGAAGATGCGAGTCCCGAGGGAGTATTTGCCTTCCTCGTAGACCATCCAGCCCAGTTCGGTCATCTGCTGGGCCGTCCGATGCACGGTCGACTTCGGGAGTCCGGTTCGCATCACGATCGAGGACAGAGTCAGGTACCGGTGTCGTGGCCCGAAGGCGCCGAGCAACAGGTTTGCGCGCTGGAGTACCGAATCCTGGGGCGTTTCCCGCTGGGGCTGCGACACGAGCGAAGCATAGGTCACCCCGAGGCCAATCTTGCGACCTTGTTACCTTCTCGTAACGCTGGCGTGTCGTCGCCGATGACAGGCACGGCCGAGGCTCCAATCTTCGCACCGACGCCAACTACAGAATGATCCCGCTGGACGGCACGCACGAGCAGCAGGCATGGGTCGCTGTGGACACAATCTGCCACGTTGCAATCCATTGATGCTGTGCGGCGGCCACCGGGTGGTCAGGTACCGGTACAGCCTTAACGCGGGAGACCATGTGCCATCGCTGACCGCCGCGATTGTTGGCTCCGGAAACATCGCCACCGACCTGCTGTTCAAACTCCTCCGCTCGGACGTGATCAGCCCGCGCTACATGGTCGGTGTCGACCCGGACAGCGACGGTCTACGCCGAGCCGCCGGCCTTGGACTCGAGGTCTCGGCCGGCGGAGTGGACTGGCTGCTGGCACGGTCTGAACTGCCCGACATCGTCTTCGAGGCGACGTCGGCCTATGCCCACGTGGTGAACGCACCCCGCTACGCCGAACATGGTTTGAAGGTCGTAGATCTGACGCCCGCAGCCATCGGCCCGTACGTGGTGCCGACGGTGAACCTCACCGAACACATCGGCTTGAACAACCTGAACATGGTGACCTGTGGCGGTCAGGCGACGATCCCGATGGTCGCCGCCGTTTCCAGGGTGGTCCCAGTGCGCTATGCCGAGATCGTGGCGTCGGTTGCCTCGCTCGCCGCCGGCCCGGGGACCCGCGCCAACGTCGACGAGTTCACCCGAACCACGGCCGGGGCGGTGGCGAAGGTGGGTGGGGCCGAGGTCGGCAAGGCGATCATCGTGCTCAATCCTGCAAGCCCGCCCGTGATCATGCGCGACACCATCTTCGCCGCGATCCCGCATGGCAGCGACGAGAACGCGATCGTCGCGTCGGTGCGGCGGATGGAGGCGGCGGTCCAGGCCTACGTCCCTGGGTATCGGCTGACTGCCGATCCACAATTCGACGCCGGTCGGGTGGCGATCTTCGTCGAGGTCGAGGGGGCCGGAGACTATTTCCCTCCGTACGCGGGAAATCTCGACATCATGACCGCCGCGGCGACCAGGGTGGGCGAGGAGATCGCGCGTGCCGCGATGATCTCGACGGTCTGAAAGCGCTTATCAACCGATATCACCTCACCGCTTCCGGTGACTCTCAGAAGGGACCACTGGGCGTGCCCTATTCCGAAGATCTAGACATCCGCATCACCGACAGCTGTATGCGTGACGGCTCGCATGCCGTTGCCCATCAGTTCGACGAGACTGCCATTCGGGACATGGTCACCGCGCTGGACTCCGCGCGCGTCCCGGTTCTTGAAGTGGCTCACGGCGACGGGCTGGGTGGCTCGTCCTTCAACTATGGCTTCAGCAAGGTGCCGGAGCGCAAGCTCATCAAGCTGGCGGTCGAGCATGCGCCTTCGTCCAAGATCGCCTGCCTGGTGCTACCGGGTGTCGGTACCGTCGATGACATCCGGGCCGCTCGGGATCTGGGCGTCTCGGTCATGCGGGTCGCGACCCATTCGACGGAAGCAGACATCTCAGCGCAGCACTTCGGCATCGCCAGGGAGCTGGGTCTGGAGACGGTCGGGTTTCTGATGATGGCGCACTCGGTTGCGCCCGAGGCGTTGGCACGGCAAGGTCGCATCATGGCCGACGCGGGATGTCAGTGTGTCTATGTGGTCGATTCCGCCGGAGCCCTGGTGATGGAGCAGGTGAGCGACCGGGTCGCCGCACTCTGCGACATCCTCGGCGACGACGCACAGGTGGGGTTCCACGGTCACCAGAACCTCTCATTGGCGGTGGCCAATTCGCTGCTCGCGATCCGGGCCGGCGCATTGCAGATCGACGGGTGCACCAGGGCTTTCGGTGCCGGAGCCGGCAATACCCCCACCGAGGTGCTCGCCGCCGTATGCGAGCGTCTGGGCATCCGCACCGGTATCGACGTCTTCGCGCTGATCGATGCGGCGGAGGACGTCGTTCGGCCGGTGATGGAGAGCGAGCCGGTGGTAGACCGGATGTCGCTGCTGATGGGTTACGCCGGGGTTTATTCGAGCTTTCTCCGGCACGCCAACCGGGCCGCCGAACGGTACGGGGTTCCGGGTCCGGAGATCCTGTTGCGTGCCGGCCAGCGTCAGCTCGTGGGCGGACAGGAGGACCTCCTGATCGACATCGCGATGGAGATTGCGGCCGAACGGCCAACGGGCATCGACCATGTCGCGGCGCCGTGATCGAGGCCCAAACCTTGGTCGAGGCCGCCGCGCTGTTACGGCAGGCCGCTGCCAGCCGGATCCCGATCGAGCCGCTAACCCGGCGGTTTCCGCAACTGGAGGTCGCCGACGCGTGGCAGATCCAGTCGCACAACCGTGAACTCGCGCTCAGTTCCGGACGAACCATCCTCGGCTACAAGGTCGGTCTCACCTCCGTGGCGATGCAGGAACAGATGGGCGTCGCAGAGCCGGATTTCGGCGCTCTGACCGACGACATGCTCATCGGCGACGGCGTGATGCGGCTGGACTCATTTCTCCAGCCGAGGATCGAGGCCGAGATCGCCCTAGTGCTCGGGGCAGATCTGGGAGGTGGCGTAACAGCCGCAGACGTGCGAGCCGCGACGGCGTTCGCTCAGCCGTCGCTGGAAATCATCGACAGCCGGATTGCCGACTGGCAGCTAAGCCTGATCGATACGGTCGCCGACAACGCGTCCTCCGGTGCCTACGTCGTGGGCGAACCGGTGCCGATCGCCGGACTGGACCTGCAGGCCGTTGAGGCGGTCGTGCAGATCAACGACGTCGAGCGAGCCCGCGGTTTCGGGTCAGCCGCACTGGGTGATCCGGCCGAGGCCGCGGCCTGGTTGGCCAATCGGCTGTCCGATTTCGGGCTGGTGCTCAGGGCCGGCAGCGTCGTGATGACCGGGTCCCTGCATGCGTCGATGCCGGTGTCGCGCGGCGACATCGTGACGGCGAGCTTCAGCGGTCTTGGCATTACCCGGCTATTGGTCCGGTAAGGGAGTTTCCGGCCCGCTTCGGTGCTGGACCTGCGCAGATCAGATCAACTGCAATGCCATCCAGTGGGACTCACGGATGTAACGCCACCAACATCCTTAGAACATAAGTCAACTTCGAAGGAGAGGGGTTTACGCCATGCGAAAGCAAACAAAGTTGACGGCAGCCGTCGCCATCTCGGTTCTCACGCTCGCCGCCTGTGGCGGTCACAGTACCTCCCCCACAGCAGCGGGCAGCTCGGGCGCCTCCACCAGCCCTGCCGCTCAGACCAGCGCACCCGCCAACGCCGCCGGCAGTTTCGGCACGCTCGGTGAGGTATGTGGTGCTGGTACCGCAAAGGGGGCGACGGACGTCGGCGTCACCGACACCTCGATCAAGGTCGGCACCATCGCCGACGTGGGCTGGACCGTTGCTCCGGGGCTGCTGCAGCCGATCTTCGACGGGGCGGACGCCTTCGTCGGATGGTGCAACGCTGCCGGCGGCATCAACGGCCGCAAGCTGGTGCTGGACAAGCGCGACTCCGCGTACACCAACTATCTGCCGCAGGTCAAGCAAGCGTGCCCGGTCGACGTGGCGCTCGTCGGAAGTATGGGCATTCTGGACGACACCGGGGTCTCTGCCTGGGAGGGTTGCGGTCTGCTGAACTTCACCGCGGCGACCGTAGGGTCCAAGGCCGCCAATGCCAAGCTGATGTACCCGATGACGCCGATTCCTGCCGACCAGCAGACCATCGGTGGTTTTCACCTCTTCTTCGACCAACACCCGGAATGGGCCGCCGCTGTCGGTTCGCTCTACGCCAACGGTGCTGCAGGTGATCGGGAACAGCACACCTACAACTCGGCGATCACCAGTATCGGGGGCAAGGTGGTCTACACCGCCACGTACACCCAGACGACCTCGAACTGGACGCCCTACGTCCAGGCGATGAAGAAGGCGGGCGTCAAGTTCCTCTTCCTCAACGACACCGCCCCCACCACGGCCGGCATCGAGCAGGCAATGGCGACGATCGGCTGGTATCCCGAAATCCAGATCTCACCGTCGCAGCTCTACGACGAGGCGACCATCGCGCTTGCCGGCAAGAACCTGAAGAACTACTACACCTACATCCCGACCACGCCGTTCGAGGCAGCGGCTCAGGTGCCGGCAGTGAAGGAGTACCTGGACCTGCTGCAGACCTACGCGCCGAAGGCGAAGAAGACCTTCTTCGGGGCCACGGCATTCTCGGCCTGGCTGCTGTTCGCTGAGGCGGTCAAGTCGTGCGGTTCGAATGTGACCCGAAACTGCATCTCCGCCTATGTCGCCACCCAGAAGCAATGGACCGGCGGGGGTCTACAGGGTCCGATCGACCCCGCGTCCAACACGGCCAGCCAGTGCTTCATCATCATGAAGGCTGACGCCAAGGGATTCACCCAGGCGTTCCCGTCGAAGCTCGGCGAGTACGACTGCAATGCTAAGAACGCTCCGACGGTAACGCCGTAGCTGCCCGATCTCCCGGTCCACGCCCTCACCCGTGAGGGCGTGGACCCGCACGTCTCGCCCCTCAGGAGGTTGACCACCGTGCAGGACCTTCTCGCTTACACCATCTTCGGCCTGGTGACCGCGTCCATCTACGCCATCGCCGCGAGCGGTCTTGTGGTCACCTATACGACCTCCGGTGTGTTCAACCTGGCCCACGGTGCCATCGGGATGTTCGGTGCCTTCATCTACTGGCAATTACGGTTCAGCTGGGGTTGGCCGGCCTGGATCGCACTGTTGCTGGTCGTCTTCGTCCTCTCACCGATCTTCGGGTGCGGCCTGGAGAAGGCGCTCATGCGCAACCTGACTGATGCGACCGAGGCCACCAAGCTGGCGGTCACCATCGGTGTACTGGTCGCGCTGGTGGGGGCGGCGACCTGGATCTGGGATCCGAACCTGAGTCGGCCGTTCGCCGCCTTTTATCAGGGAAACAAGGTAGATATCCTGGGCGTGCCGGTGACCTGGGATCAGCTCATCACGGTGGGGATCGGCGCGCTGTGTGCCGTCGGCCTGCGGGTTCTGCTCTATCGCACCAGGATCGGGCTGGACATGCGGGCCGTCGTGGACGATCGCGCATTGGTACTTCTGAACGGCGGCCGACCGGATCGGGCCTCGATGTTCAGTTGGGCGATCGGCTCGATGCTCGCATCTCTGGCCGGAATCCTGATCGCGCCCTACATTCAGCTGTCCGTTGTCCCGCTGACGTTGTTGGTGGTCAACGCTTACGCCGCGGCCGTGATCGGCAAGCTACGCAGCCTGCCGCTGACGTTTCTGGGAGCGGCCATCATCGGCTTGCTGCAAAGCTACGCGGTCGGTTACCTACCGACATCGACCGTGCAATGGATGCAGCACGTTCCGGACACCATCCCGATCCTCGTCCTGTTCGTCGCCCTGCTGGTACTGCCTCATCAACGGCTGCGGGGCCACACCGGGCGCCGTGGCCGCGAATCGTTCCCCGTTCCCACCTACAAGATGGCGCTGATCGGATCGGCGGTGGTGGTCGGGCTTGCGTGTGCGCTGGCGCCATTGCTGTCCACCCAGCCGCTGTTCTCGATGAGCAGTGGCCTGGGGCTGGGCATCGTCGGCCTGTCGCTGGTGCCGCTGCTCGGCTACGGTGGCCAGATCTCGCTGTGCCAGATGACCTTCGCCGGTATCGGCGCCGTGGTGTACGCCCATGCCACTGGCGGGGGCAGCCCGCTGGGGCTGGTGGTCGCCTTCGTTGTTGCTGCTGCTGTCGGCGCGCTCACGGCGTTACCCGCGATCAGGCTTCGCGGGCTCTACCTGGCGCTGGCGACCGCGGCGCTGGCCGAATTCTGCGACACGTTCGTCTTCGGATTGTCCTCGGTGACCGTGTTCGGCCACCACATCCCGCTGTTCGGCAACGGCACCCTGCCCGCCGCGCGGCTGCAGGTTCCGTTCGTGGACGTCTCCAATGACCGGGTTTACCTGGTGGTTCTCGCCGTGATCTTCTGTGCGATCGGTTTCGGCATCGTCGCGCTGCGCCGTTCGCGTCACGGTCGGGTGCTGCTGGCGATGCGGGAGAGCCCCGCGGCGTGCGCGATGCTCGGGCTGCGATTGACGACCGTGAAGCTTGCCGTGTTCTCGCTCTCGGCTGGTATCGCAGGTGTTGGTGGTGCATTGTTGGCGGGACTATCCACCCAGGTTGCGCCGGACCAGTTCTCCTTCTTCCAGAGCCTTCCGTTGCTGTTGCTGATGATGGCCGGTGGGGTCGGCATGGTCAGCGGCGCCTTCTTCGGCGCGCTCGCGCTCGGCCTGTTCAGCACGCTGGGAACGATGTCCTCGCTCTTCAGCCGGGGCTCATCCCTGCTGCCCGGACTGGTGGGGATCGGCTTGGGCAGCCAGCCCAACGGTGTTGCCTCTGACATCGGCGCGGGGCTGTCCGCATTGGTCAGGCGCCGAGGCGCGCAGGTGCCCGCCGTCGAGACGGACGTGGTTACCGAGGGCTGGGACGAGCAGTGCATCGAATGGGAGTTTCTCGGTATGGACGGCCGTATCAGTAGGCGTGAGCAGCAAATTCTCGACGACTCCCTCGGATTGAAGGTCGGCTGATGAGCGCGCTGTTGGAGTTCCGGGAGGTCTCGGTGGTCTACGGCGGTGTCACGGCGGTCGACAAGGTGTCGATGTCGGCCGAAGCCGGGCAGATTCATGGGCTGATCGGTCCCAACGGTGCGGGCAAGTCGACTTTGTTCAACGTTGCGAGCGGTCTTGTCCAACCGCGTCAGGGCACGGTCCTGCTGGAGGGGGCCGACATTACAGCGATGGGTTCGTACAAGCGTGCGCGGCTGCGGATGGCGCGTACGTTTCAGCAGCTGGAGCTCTTCGGCGTGCTGTCGGTTTATGACAATGTGCTGACCGCGGCCGAGATCAGGCGCAGCTGGGCACGCGATCACAGCGACAGCAAGGCCGATGCGCTGCAGGCGCTCGAGCGAACCGGCTTGGCGGAGATGGCGCAAGAGCGCTCCGACCGGCTACCGACCGGTCTCGCCAGGCTGCTCGAGGTGGCCCGGGCGCTGGCCACCCGACCCAAGGTGCTGCTGCTCGACGAACCGGCCGCCGGTTTGAATGAGCAGGAAACTCGCACGCTCGGCAAGCTGCTCATCGGACTCGCCGACGACGGCCTGGCTATCGTGCTCGTGGAACATGACATGGATCTGGTGATGCAGATCTGCTCCGTGGTCACTGTACTCAACCTGGGAAAGGTGCTGCTGACAGCGGCGCCCGACGACGTGCGAAAGGACCAGGCAGTGCTCAGTGCCTACCTCGGATCGGCGGAGGTGAACGTCTGATGACCGATTCCGCAACGATGTCGGTGACCGGAAGGCTGGTACCGGAGCCGGTCCTGGCGCCCACACCGATCCTCGAGCTGCGCGACCTGCACGCATCGTACGGCGCCATCGAGGTGCTGCACGGCATGGACATGATCGTTCCCGCCGGTGGAATCTTCGCCGTACTCGGGCCGAACGGTGCCGGCAAGTCAACCATGTTGCGCGTAGTGGCCGGCCTGCATGCGCCGTCCGGCGGGTCGGTGTTGCTCGGTGGCCGCGATGTCGTGCGGGCGCGTCCTGACGAGCTGGCCCGGCGTGGCGTGTGCCTGATCCCCGAGGGTCGCGGGGTGTTTCCGAACCTCACGGTGGAAGAGAACCTGCGCCTGATCGGCCACCTCGGTGCGAGTATGAGCGAGATCGAGCAGCGGACCTACGAGCAGTTTCCACGGCTGGCGGAGCGGCGCAAGCAGCTGGCCGGAACGATGTCCGGCGGAGAACAGCAGATGCTCGCGCTGGCCCGGGCGGTAGCGACCAAGCCTGGCCTGCTGTTGATCGACGAGCTGTCGATGGGGCTGGCACCCAAAATCGTGGAGACGCTCTACGAACTCGTCGCGCAGATCGCCCAGGACGGCGTAACGGTGGTCGCGGTGGAGCAATTCGCCCGCACGATTCTCGGCATTGCGTCCTCGGCCGTAGTGGTGACCACCGGCCGGATCGTGATGGCCGGTGGCCCGCACGAGGTGGAGAGCGAGCTGTCAGGGTTGTATCTCGGCGACACCGGCGCCTGAACTACCCGGCCCAGCGCGGCAGCTGGGCATCGTCGCGGTACCGGATCGATACCCGCTTGAGCCGGGTCGTCCCGGCGATGGCACCGTCGGCGTAGGCATTTCCGACACCGCTGTCCTTGAAACCACCGAACGGCAGCGCCGGGTCCATCACCCGGGAGCTGTTTCCCCAGATCGTGCCGGCCTCGAGTCCGTCGGCGAGCCGAAGCATTCGACCGACATCGCTGGTCCACACATTGGCGGCCAGACCATAGCGCGTGTCGTTGGCCATGGCCAACGCCTCGTCCTCGTCGTCGAACTCCAGCACCGACAGGACCGGGCCGAAGATTTCCTCACGCGCCACGGTCGATTGCGGGTCCAGACCCTGTAACACCAGCGGCTCCACGTAGTAGCCCTGGCCGGGAAGAACCCGGCCGGACGGTTCGCCCACTCGCTGTGCTCCCTGCGCTGCCGCCTCGTCGAGATACTGCATCACGCGCTCGTGCTGTCTCTCCGACACCACCGGCCCGAGCTGGGTCGCCCGGTCCAGGGGATCGCCCACGCGCAGCTGTGCTGCCTGCGCCGAGATCGCGGCAACGACCTCGGCGCTGACCGAGCGCTGCACGAGCAGTCTGGTAGCGGCGCAACAGACCTGACCGGAGTTGGCGAAAACACCCCACGTTGCGGCCGCGACGGCCGCCGGCAGGTCAGCATCGGCAAAGATGAGGTTGGGGGACTTGCCACCCATCTCCAGGGTCAGCGCCTTGAATGCGCGAGCCGCGGTACCCGCGATCTCGCGCCCGACTCCGACGCTGCCGGTGAAGGAGATCGCCTGCACCCCTGGATGGCTTGTCAGAGCAGCACCGACGGTGCCATCGCCAGTGAGTACGTTCAGCAACCCGGCCGGGATACCGGCAATGACGGCGAGCTCAGCCAGCCGGCCGGCCGATATGGACGAGAGCTCCGAGGGTTTGAGCACGACTCCGTTCCCGCATGCCAATGCCGGAGCGACCCGGTTCAGCATGCTGACGACGGGACCGTTCCACGGAAGGATTACCGCGACCACACCAACTGGCTCCCGGACGGTATACGACAGGTGGCCGCCGATAGTCGGCAGCTGCTCGCCGCGGATCTGATCGGTCATCCCGGCCCAGTACCGGGCCGCTCTGGCAGCGACCTGTGGGTCGCCGACCGTGTCACGGATGGGTCTGCCGATATCGAGGGTGTCCAGCATCGCCAGTTCGTCCTGAAACTCACAGATGAGTTCGGCCCAGCGCCACAGCGCTTGCGCCCTGCTGTCGGCGCTGGTCGCCGCCCAGCGGCGTTGTGCCGCGGTGGCGGCCAGAACGGCCTGCTCGACGTGCTGCGGACCGGACTGCACCACTTGGGTCAGGATGCGCTCGGTGGCCGGGTCGATCGCCGGGAAGACGCCCTCGCCGGTCAGCTGCGAGCGCGCCCCGTCGATGTAGGGGTATTCGATGTCGGCGAGCTTGATCTCGGTGTCCAGGTTCGGCACCGCCATCACCGGCCCGTGAAGTCGATCGGAAGGGCAGTGAGTCCGCGGATCGGGTCCTCGTTGCGAAGGCGGTGATGGCTCGGATACCGGTCCTTGAAGAATTCCTCGTTGAATACATCCGCCGCGTCAGCCAGGCCAGCCATCATGTGCTCACTCTGCGCCGTTGCCTGGGGCTAATCGCCGGCTTGTCCCGCCGGATGGCACGGTCTCTGCCATCGCAGCGCAGACGTGGCACGGTATATCCGGCAGCGCGACGCTGCCACAGACGATCGAGGGGGTACGGATGGCCGCGAAAGCCTCAGCAAAGCCGCTGCATGAGGACGCTGTGGGCAACTGGGACATCGAAGCCGACGTGGTCGTGGTCGGTTACAGCATCTCGGGTGTTTCTGCGGCCCTGGGCGCTTCCGACGGCAAGACGAAGGTCGTTGCGCTCGAGCGCGGAGGTGGCTCGGAGGGTACCTGTGGCGGCATCCTCTACCTCGGTGGCGGCACGGCCATGCAGAAGGCGATGGGCCATGCGGACAGCGCCGATGACATGTACACGTTCCTGCACGCCGCACTCGGGCCGGGAGTGGACGAGGGCAAACTTCGGATCTACTGCGACCGCAGTGTCGACCACTACAACTGGCTGGTCGATTGCGGCGTCGCTTTGATCACTGGGCCGGATACCGAGGGAACTCCGCTGGCGACGCCGGATCCGGACGGCTTCATACAGGTCGGTGCGCAGGAATACGCCGGTGGCGGACTGGTGTGGACCGGTGGGGAGCAGGCATACCCGTTCAACCAGCTGGTCAATGCGGTTCCGCGTGGGCACATGCCCCGTGATCCTGACGGCCAGGAGGATCTGTTCGAGGGCGCGGTGCTCAAGAGCATGCTCGCGGCAGGCGCCCGCTCAGGCGTCGAATGCGTCTACAACACCGGGGTCGAGCGGTTGATCGTCGATTCGTCCGGACGGGTTGTCGGGGTCGAGGGACGCAGCTTCGGCGAGCCGGTGCGGGTGCGGGCCAAGCGCGGTGTCATCATCACGACCGGCGGCTTCATCTACAACGACGAGATGCTGGCGGAGTACTGCACGCCGGTCCTTACCGGTGCTGCCAAGCTCGGACATGGAGGCCAGGACGGTCATGGCATCCGGATGGCCCAGATGGTCGGCGCCGATGCGATCCACCTGGACTGTGCCGACGCGACACTGGTGAACACCCCGCACATCTCCTTCATCAAGGGCATTCTCGTCAACACGCTGGGCAGGCGATACATCAACGAGGACACCTACTATGGCCGGCTCGGCACGGAGACGGTGTACCGACAGAACTCCGAGTGCTTCCTGGTCGTCGATGACAACATCTTCATGGAGAGCTCCTGGCTACGGCCGTCGTGGGCATCGGACTCGCTGGCCGAGCTTGAAACGCAGATCGGCCTGCCTGATGGCTCGCTTCAGGACACCGTCGCCTACTACAACCGAGGTGCCGCCGAGGGAAGGGATCCGCTCTTCCACAAAGGCCCTCGCTGGTTGCAAGCACTTGAGCCTCCCTACGCCGTGTTGGACCTTCGCAATCAGAGCTTCCCGATTTCGGCGTTCACCATGGGCGGTCTGCGGACCGACGTCACTGGTCACGTACTGGACGTCGACGGCTCGGTGATTTCGGGCCTGTTCGCCGCGGGCCGCGCGTCCGCCGGGCTCGCGGTGCACGGGTATTGCAGCGGAATCTCACTCGGTGACGGTACGTTCTTCGGTCGGCTGGCTGGCCAGACCGCCGCCACCGGCGACTGATCGGCGAGGGCCGGGCATGAGCATGGACACAGGCATGGACACAGGCAGGGACATAGGCAAGGACACAGGCGGCGTGGGAAAGCTTGACGGCAAGGTCGCGCTGATCACCGGTGCGGCCCGGGGCCAGGGCAGGTCGCACGCCGTGCGGCTGGCCGAGGAGGGCGCCGACATCATCGCGGTGGATCTGGTTGCACCGATCGACTCCGTTCCGTACCCGATGCCCGAACCGGGCGAGCTGGATGAGACGGTTCAACTGGTCGAGAAGGCGGGAGGCCGGATCATTGCCCGCACGGCCGACGTTCGTGACCAGGCAGCGATGGACGAGACGGTCGCTGCGGGGCTGGCCGCCTTCGGGCGCCTGGACATCGTGGTGGCGAACGCCGGCATCATCAACTTCGGTTACACCTGGACCCTGAGCGAGCAGCAGTGGCAGGACGTCATCGATATCAACCTGACCGGCGTGTTCCATACGGTGAAGGCCGCGGTCCCCTCGATGATCGAGGCGGATCGGGGTGGATCCATCGTGCTGATCAGCTCAGTGCTGGGCCTGCGCGGTACGACCGGAGCATCGTCCTACAGCGCCACCAAGCACGGCCTGATCGGCCTGGCCAAGAGTCTGGCCACCGAACTGGGTCCGCATCGCATCAGGGTGAACACCGTCAATCCGTCCAACGTCTCGACTCCGATGGTGTTGAACAAGGTGACCATGGGCTTGTTCCGTCCGGACCTGGAGAATCCCGGTCCGGACGACGTGGTGCCGGTGATGACGCAGATGCACCCATTGCCGGTGCCCTGGGTCGAGCCCGAGGACATCAGCAACGCCATCATCTTTCTCGCCTCCGAGGACGCCCGCTACATCACCGGAGTCTCGCTGCCGGTGGATGCCGGGCTACTCGCTCGCTGAAGCAATTCGCAGTTGTATCGAGAGGAATCCGATGGGACGGGTACAGGACAAGGTTGCCTTCATCACGGGCGCAGCCCGGGGGCAGGGCCGATCGCATGCCGTGCGGCTGGCCGAGGAGGGTGCCGACATCATCGCGATCGACCTCTGTGCGCCGGTCCGCGGCGTGTCCTATGCCGCCGCCACCGCCGAGGATCTGGCCAGCACGGTAAAGGCCGTCGAGGCGACCGGACGGCGGATCATCGCGCGGCAGGCCGACGTCCGAGATACCGCTGCGCTGCGAGCGGCCGTCGACGATGGAGTCGCTGAATTCGGTCGCCTGGACATTGTTGTCGCCAACGCCGGCATCTGCATCATGCGGGCGTGGCAGGACGTGACACCCGAGATCTGGCAGGACACGCTCGATGTGAACCTGACCGGTTCCTGGAACACCGTGATGGTCAGTGCCGATCACCTCATTGCGGGCGGCGGGGGATCGGTGATCATCACCAGTTCGGTAGCCGGTCTCAAGGCAATCCCGTTCATGGTTCCCTACGTGGCCAGCAAGCACGGATTGACCGGCATTGCCAGGGCATTCGCGCACGAGCTGGCTCAGCACCACATCCGTGTCAACAGCGTGCATCCGACCGGGGTGGACACAGCCATGGGTGGCGGTGACGGCGCGCAGACGATCGGCGACGCCATCGCTGCCAATCCACGGCTGGGCGGCATGTTCACCAACAGCCTGCCGGTTGACTTCACCGACGTCGGTGACATCAGCAACGCGGTGCTCTTCCTGGCCTCTGATGAGTCCCGCTACGTGACCGCCCTTGCGATGACCGTCGACGCCGGAAACAGCCAGTATTAGCTTTCGTCATAACCCCGCAGTCTCGCTAGCCGATGTGTTCGGTTGGTCGCGGTCAGCGCTCGGCGAAATCGAGCCGCCAGTTCTGCGTGCCGTCGGAGTTCGCGGTGATCCTCAGCTGACCGTGCACAGCTCGGTATTCGCCGGTGCCACCGGTGATGGCCACCTTGACGATGGGGGGCAGGTTCGTTCCACCGAGCGCGGTCTGGAACGTGATCAGTCCGTTGGGCAGGACTGCCACCGCCTCGCAGAGTGAGTACTGAGCGGTGATGGCAGTGCAATGGTGGGGCGACGCGCCGATGTGCTTGCCGTCCTGAGTCAACTGCGCGACGTAGAAGAGTTGATCTCCGGGCTGTTGGGCCGCTGTGCTTGGCCGGTTCGGGACCGCCGTGAACTGCGCGTTCGTGGCGCGTAATTGCAGCACCTCGGCCCTCGATGAGGACGCTGTCGCGGACGAGGACGAGGACGTGCCGACGGTGCCGACGGCCAGGATCGCCGCGATGACTGCCAGCGCGCCGGCGAGGTTACGGCTCATGATGAGACACCCCGTGTCAGTCAGGCGTGGGACAGGTGCATGGCCCGTACGTGGCTTGCCCGCACTGCAGCGAGGGTGATGGCCACGCCGAACAGGACGGCCGCCGCCGCGACGGCGACGAAAACCCAGATCGCCGTTCCGTGGGAGGCGACGTAGGACAGTGGAGCGGCTGGCTGCGGGGTCGTCGGGTCGAAGGCGGGAGGCGGGTCGGGCCTGAGCGCGAACGCGGCCGGGGACCCCACGGCCAGCGCAGCGAGTGAGACGAGCAGGACAGTGAGTGCCTTCACGGCCCGACGCAGTGCGGTCGGGGTTGCCCGGTCCGGGTTGTACGGCGTGTCAGTCATGGCGGACCTCCTACGGTGGCCGGTTCATCGGTGGTGAGGAGCGTGTGGCCCCAGATCTCTCGTAATGGAAACCTCATTACCGAAACTAGGCAGTCGCCGAACGGTGCGCATCCGGGGAATCCCTATGGTGTGGCCGGTAGCCCTGTTTATCGGGCAGGCAATAGGTCATGCTTTGGCTGATCAGAACCGCTCAGCGGGGAGACTGATGAGCCGGTACCGCGAACAGCCGCAGCAGCCGCAGCAGGCGCTAGTCGGGCGCCAGACTGAGCTGACTGCATTGGCACTTTTCCCTGATTCGATCGTCGGCGGTGCCTGCGGTCTCGTGCTGCTTGGCGGCGCTGGCCTGGGCAAGACCGCGCTGTGGCTGCATGGGCTGCGCGAGGCAGCCCGGACGGCTCGGGTGCTCACCTGCCGTCCGGGTCAGTTCGGCACGAAGCTTTCCTATTCGGGACTCGCGGAGCTGCTCGACGGGCTGGACGCCGAGATCGCGTCGTTGCCCGAAATGGAGCGGCACGCGCTGCGACAGGCGACACGAAACGAGGAGATTCCCGGCACCGTCGCCGATCACGCCACCGTCACCGATCACGCCACCGTCGCGCTCGCCGCGGCGGGCGCCCTGCGCAACGCCGCGACACAGCCGCTGGTACTGGCCATCGACGATCTGCAGTGGCTGGATTCGTCCTCGGCTCGGGTCATCGGTTTCGCCGTGAGACGCCTGTCCGATCGCGCGATCGGTGTACTCGCTGCTCAGCGCGGCTCGGCGCCGTCCGAACTTCTCACAGCTGGCTTACCGCGTGACCGGATTTCGGTTCTGGAGCTGGGACCGCTCACTGAAACCGAGACCGATCAACTGATCCGGGTGCGGCTCGGTGCGGCTTTGCTGCGTCCCCTCGTCGGGCAGGTGCATCGCGCCTCGGGCGGTAATCCCCTGTTCTCTCTCGAATTGGCACTAGCGGTGTTGCAGGAGCCCAAGCCACTGGCCACCGGAGCTCCGCTGCCGCTTCCCAACAGCCTGAGGGTGCTGATGGGGCGTCGCATAGCAGCGTTGGGCGCACCGACGCGGGACGTGTTGCTGTTGGTCGCCGCAGCCGCCGACGCGACCGTTGCCATCGTTGAGGCTGCCCTCGGTCATGCTGCGCTGGCTGCCCTGCAACGCGCAATAGACGCGGGGCTGCTCGAGACTGAACGTGGGCATCTCAGATTCACGCATCCGCTGCTGTCCGCGACGACCTACGCTGCCGCGGACCCAGCCCGGCGTCGCCGATTGCACCTGCTGCTGGCGTCCCTGGCGGTCGACGTCGAGGAACGGGCCCGGCAGCTGTCGGCGGCGACCGAACTGCCGGATGCCGGCGTTGCGGCCCAGGTAACAGCCGGGGCCGCCGCCGCCTACGCCCGCGGCGCCCCGGATGCGGCAGGTGCGCTGGCCGAGCGGGCACTGGCCTTGACTCCGGAACGCGACCGCGCGCCTGCGTTCCGGCGTGCGGTCACCGCGTCGGATTACCTGTGGGATGCCGGCGACATCAGTCGCTGTGTGGCGCTGTTGCACCGACTCATGGATCAGCTCCCACCCGGCGGCGAGCGGGCAACCGTACTCCGCCGTCTCGCGACAGCAACGGCGGTCCGAGACTCGTGGATGGCTGCGGCACCCATCCTGGCTCAGGGCATCGCGGAAGCCGGCGACGACGTCACGCTGCTCGCGGCCCTGCACCGCGATCTGGCGTTCGTCGTGATGCAATCCGGTGACGTCCGCTCATCCACCCATGACGCGACCGTTGCAATGGCCTTCGCTGAACGTAGCGACGATGAGGAGGTATGCGCCGACGCCGAGACGAACTTCCTGCTGCAGGCCGTCATCGGCAATGCCGCTCCCGCGGATCTCCGTGCGCGGCTCGAGCGGCTGCAGGCGTTACCCGATAGCCGGGACCGCTGGATACCGAGCGGATCCCGCCTGGTTCTGCTGGCCGCGATGCTGAAGTGGATCGACGACTTCGACGCCTCTCGAGCGCTGCTCAGGACCGTCTACATCTACCGCTGGAACCGCCAGGAGGATGGCCTGCTGATGCCGGCCCTCTTCCAACTCGGTGAACTGGAATGTTGGGCCGGTCGGCTGGACGAGGCCGCAGAACTGGCCGACCTCGCGCGCGCGACCGAGCGGCGGTCGCCACGAGAAAATGAACGACCTATGTTCCTCTACCCCCTCGCCTTGGCCGCGGCCCGGGCCGGCGACGGCGACCGAGCCCGTGAGCTGGCACATGAGTCCCTGTCAATCGTGGAACGCACGGGCGATGGCCGACACCAGATGCGCGCCTTGGCGGTCCTCGGTTTCATCGACCTGTCCACCGGCGACATCGAATCCGCCATTACGCATCTCGACCGCGTCGACACCCTGCAGCGGGAACTCGGTTATCGCCACCCGGGCGTCATCCGCGCCGCCGCCGACCACATCGAAGCGCTCATCGCGATCGGTGAGCTGACCCGTGCCGAGCAGCGGTTGGCGGTGCTGCACAGCCAGGCTGAGGAGAGCAGAAGCCACTGGGCCACCCTGGCAGCCTTGCGCTGCCGCGGCCTGATCGAGGCGGCGACGGGCGATCTGCAGGCCGCCGAGACTGTCCTACGCCGATCGGTGGCCGCCTCGGCGCATGTTCCGGATCCGTTGGAACGGGGCCGTACCCTGCTCGCGCTCGGCAGTATCCTGCGCCGGCAGCGGCGGAGATCGGACGCGCGCGAGGTGCTGGACCAAGCGCTGGGTGAATTCGGTTCGATGCATGCCGAGCTGTGGTCGACCAAGGCCGCTGCGGAGCTCGACCGGCTCTCCGGTCGCGGACGGTCAGCAGCTGGCCTGACCCCGATGGAGACGCGAATCGCCGAGCTCGTCGCGGCGGGCCGATCCAACAAAGAGGTGGCGGCGGAGATCTACCTGAGCCGAAAGACCGTCGAGGCCCACCTGTCCAGCATCTACCGCAAGCTGGAGCTGCGCTCACGCACCGAACTGGCAGCCCATCTGCTATCCGGCGGCCCGAGCGGCCGAGCGGGACCAGCGGGACCAGCGGGATAGCGGGAGTTCACCGATAGCCGCTACCGGTGTCCCGGCGTAGCGTCGGGCGCCACAGAGGAACTGGAGACGCCGATGACGACCGACCTGCCTGGCACTGTGGTCAGTACGCCGACGTTGACCGTCGGAGACATCGCCTGCCGCGTCATCAGCGACGGCCAGGCCGCTTATGAACCCAGCTTCCTGTTTGCCAACGTCGACTCCGAGACGCTGGGGCCCACTCTCGACGGCCGGCTCGATGACCAAGGCAACCTCTCAACTCCCTACCATTGCCTGCTGCTGCAGACCCCGACCGCGACGGTGCTCATCGACACCGGCCTCGGCCGGCTGGCCGCGGTCGCAGGCGCGCCCGCCGGCCACCTGCTCAACTCGCTCGCCAGCGCCGGGTTCTCGGCTGACGACATCGACGTGGTCGTACTCAGCCATGCTCACCCCGACCACATCGGCGGCTTGTCCCAGGACGGCGAACTGACCTTTCCGCGCGCCCGGCACATCATGTCCCGCACGGAGTGGGATTTCTGGACCGATGAGGACACCCTCGCCCGGCTACCCGAGATGCTGGCCGCCCCGGCGCGCGCGCTGCTTCCGCCACTGCTGGAGGCCGACGTTCTGGACCTGGCTGAGGGTGAGACCGAGATCCTGCGCGGTGTTGAGCTGATCCCGGCCCCGGGCCACACGCCGGGCCATTGCGTCGTACGCATCGGGTCGGGCAGCTCGGGCGTGACCTTCCTGGCCGACGCCGTGCTCGACGAGCTGCAATTCAGGCATCCCGGCTGGGTCAGTGCAGTGGACTTCTCAGCCGAGGAAACGGTGCGCACCCGCAAGCGGCTGCTCTGCAACGCGGCGACCGATGGCAGCCTCGTGCTCGCCTACCACATGAGCACGACCGGCACCGTCGAGCAGTCATCGGGCAGTTTCCGTCTTCTTCCCAGGGAATCCCGCCAGTAAAATCGGTCAGTCGGTGGACACCGGCTCTGCTGCTCGGAGCGAGGCATTGAGCATCTCGATGGTCCTACGCGCGCCCACTTGATGAAAGGAGGTCAACGCATCGAGGTAGGCCCCGCGGAAAGCGGGCTGGTCCACGAGGTCGCCGAAGACGGCACGGTTTTCGATGAAGGCGAGCGGGTTTTCGGCTTGCTGCCGGGCGAACATCATCAGTTCGTCCCGCAGGCGGTCGACGATGACGATCGGTTCGCCCTGCTCGTCCACTCCCTCGTCGTAGCGGGCCCAGCTGGCCACCACCGCGGCGGAGCGACGGATCTCGCCGCCGCTGGCAAGATTCTCACGGATCACCGGCAGGAGCCATTTGGGGATCCGGTCCGAGCTCTCCGCGCACAGCCGGGCGAGAGTGTCTCGCACCTCCGGATTGGCGAATCGGTGGATGAGTGAGTGCTTGTACTGATCGAGATCGACATCGGGAATCTCGGGCAATGTCGGAGTGGCTTCGTAGTCCATATATCCGCGCAGAAACTCGACGAAAACCGGGTCACTGGAAACCTCGTGGGCAAAGCGGTAGCCGGACAGGTAGCCGGCGTAGCACATGGCTTGGTGGCTGGCGTTGAGCAGACGGAGCTTCATCAATTCGTAGGGTTCGACATTCGTGACTACTTGCACGCCGGCCTTCTCCCAACGTGGCCGTCCGGTCGGGAAGTCGTCCTCGATCACCCATTGGGTGAAGTCCTCGCATACCACCGGCCAGCGGTCTGCGACGCCGAATTCCTCAGCCAGTGCGGCGCGATCGGCGTCGGTGGTCACCGGGGTTATCCGATCGACCATTGAGTTGGGGAAGGCGACTGCGGTGCGGATCCAGTTGCCGAGTTCGGGGTCTACGAGTTCGGCGTAGGCGGAGAACGTGGCCTTGGCCAGATCCCCGTTACCGGGCAGGTTGTCACAGCACATCACCGTGAACGGTTCGCTACCGCGCTCGCGCCGTCGTCGAAGTGCCTCGACTACAAAGCCGAAAACGGTCGTCGGTGCGCTCGACCCGGAGGCGTCCTGAAGCACGGCGGGGTTGTTCCGGTCGAACTGGCCGGTGACCGGGTCGATGTTGTAACCGCCTTCGGTGACGGTCAGCGAGACGATACGAGTGGCCGCTTCGGTAAGGCGTTCAAGGACCGCCTCGGGATTCGCCGGAGCGTGCAGGTATTGCACGATGGAGCCGATGACCCGCGGTTCGAGGCGGCCGTCCGAATGTTTGATGATGAGGGTGTAAAGATCGTCCTGGGCGTCGAGTGCCTCCTTCATCTGTGCGTCGCCAGGCAGGATTCCGACGCCGCAGATGCCCCATTCGAAGGCCTCGCCGTCATTCATGAGCCGATCCAGGTACATCGCTTGGTGGGCACGGTGGAATCCGCCGACACCGATGTGCACGATGCCGATTCCGATTGCGGAGCGGTCATAGCCGGGGATGGCGACCCGCGGGTCCAGGGTGGTCAGGGTGGCCGTCGACAGCGGCACAGGCGTGGTCATCGGTGCCTCCGTAGGCAGGTTTCGGTGGCCGTTGCCATCGTCCTGGCGATACGCATCGGCCTATTTCACTGCGCCGAGTGATAGCCCCTGGACGAGCTTGTCCTGTGCGGCGAACCCGGCGATCAGAACGGGTAGGGACACGGCTGTCGCAGCGGCGCATACCTTGGCGAGGAACAATCCTTGGCTGGTTACGAAACTGGTGAGGAACACCGGCCCCGTCTCGGCGAGGACACCGGTGAGCACTCGGGCGAAGAGCATCTCATTCCAGCTGAAGATGAAGCAGATTAGCGCGGTTGCCGCGATACCCGGCAACGCGATCGGCGCGATGATCTTGCGCATGATGTTGATGAGGCCGGCACCGTCGATGGCGGCTGCCTCGAGGATCGCGGGCGGGATCTCGACGAGGAAGGACCGCATCATCCACACCGCAATCGGCAGGTTCATCGAGGTGTAGAGCACAACCAATAGCCAGATGTTGTCGAGCAGTCCGACGTTCTGGGCGAACAGGTACAGCGGCAACAGTCCCGCTACGGGCGGCAGCAGCTTGGTCGAGAGGAAGAAGAACATCACGTCGGTCCACTTGCGTACCGGCTTGATGGACAGCGCATACGCGGCTGGGATCGACAACCCCAACACCAAGAGTGTCGATACCACGCTGGCTGTCGCTGAATTGATCAGCGCCGGCCACGGACTTTGGCCGGTTCCGGAGCCGAAGAATTCTCGGTACCCGTCCAAGGTGAGCGGCGCTCCGAACTTGGGCGGATTCGTTCCGGCGTCGGACTCGCTGTGAAACGACGTCAGCACCATCCAGGCCACGGGTATGAAGAAGATGATGCCGATGAGCCAGGAAGCCAGACCTGCACTCAATGAAGAAGCGCGAACTCCAGAAGATTTACGTTTGCGAGTCGTGGTGCTACGCGATGGGGCAACGGTTGCTGACGCGGTCATCGACCGGCCTCCTCTTCGACGAAGAGCGACGACACGACGCGTAGCGCGAACGTGGCGATGACGATGGACCCGGCGACCACGACGACGCCTTGCGCCGAAGCCAGACCGTAGTCATGGGCGCTGAAGAACGTCTGGTAGATGGTGTAGGGCAGGTTGGCCGTTCCCAGGCCACCGGAGGTGATAGTGAAGACGGAGTCGAAATTCTGGACGATGAAGATGCTCCCGAGCAGACCGCCGAGTTCGAGGTATTGACGCATATGCGGCAAGGTGATGTTGCGAAACATCTGCCACGGATTGGCGCCGTCGACGAGAGCGGCTTCCATGATCTCCCCGTCGCGGGACTGTAAGCCGGCCAGCAGGATCAACATCATGAATGGGGTCCACTGCCAGATGAGCTCAGCTTCGACCATGATCTTCGGGTGACTGTCGATCCAGTCGGGTTGGGGCGGGTTCTTGGCACCGAACAGGTCCCACAGGCTGGTGATCGAACCGTTCAGCAACCCGTAGGTGGGGTTGTAGATGCCATGCTTGAAGAGCAGGGCGGCCGCAACGGGCACGATCAGGAACGGGGCGATCATCATGGTTCGCACGATGCCGCGCCCGATGAAACTCTGGTTGAGCAAGAGGGCCACGGCGAAGCCGATGGCCAGACTCACCAGGACGACGGTCACCGTCAGCACGACGGTGGTGATCACGGAGCTGCGCAGGGTGGGATCGGTGAAGACCGTGCGGTAATTGTCTATTCCGGCGAAGCCCTTATTGTTCGGATCGAGGGCATTCCACCGCATGAAGGAGATCACCAGCGTAGCAACGAACGGTAGCTGTGTGACGATGATCAGAAAGATCAGGGCCGGCAGCAAAGGCGCTCGTCGTTTCCACTGGCTTCTCGCCGAATGCCCAGTCGGAACCTTCGAAGTCGGCGCGGTTACCGATGTGGCGGCCGTAGTCGTCATCGTTGCTCCTCAGTTGTGGTTTGGCTCTGCGCGACCGGCCAGCGGTCGACGCCCGCCCGGCCCTTCGCCGAACGCTGGACTTTTCTCAACGGGCGCCTGCCGGGTCCTCAGCGCCGCCGGTCCGACCAGATGCAACTGGACGGTCGACCCGGCGGCTTTCACCTTCAACCCACGTTCTTACTTGCCCTTGTACTTGTTGCCGGCAGTTTGAGCGAGACCCTGCGATCGACTCAGAGCGCTGGAGACGCTGAGTTTGCCGGCGATTGCGGAGCTGATGAACTGCGATGCCTGGGTCCCGAAATCGGTGAACTCCGGGATGTCGACGAACTGGATTCCGGGCGTCGGACGGGGTTGCACACCCGGGTCGGTCGGGTTCGCGTTCTGTATTGCGTTCAGCGTCGGTTTGGCGAACGCTGACGCCGACTTGAGGTAGTCCGCGTTGGAATAGGTCGAGGTGCGCTTTCCGGCTGGAACTCGTGACCAGCCGAGCTTGGCGCCGACGAGTTCCTCGTACTGCTTACTCGAGGCCCAGGAGATGAACTTCCACGCGTTGTCAACGTTCTTGCTCGCCTTCTCCACACCCCACGCCCAGGTGTACAGCCATCCGGAATTGGCGGTCTTGACCACGGGGGCAGGTGCGTAACCGATCTTGCCCGCCACCGGAGAGCCGGTGCCGTCCAGGGATCCGGCCGCCGAGGTCGCGTCATACCACATGGCAACCTTGCTCTGCTCGAGGTTGTTGAGGCATTCGGTGAAACCGGCCTGCGAGGCACCCGCTTCACCGTGCGCCTTGACCAGATTGACGTAGAAGTTGGTCGCATCCGTGAAGCCGGGGCCCGTTACCTGCGCGGTCCAGTCCTTGTCGAACCAGGTTCCGCCGAAGGTGTTGACGACCGTCGTGAGCGGCGCTAGGACCTCACCCCAGCCAGGCTGGCCACGCAGGCAGATTCCCTTCATTCCTGGCTGGGCACCGTCGAGCTTCGCGGCCAGGTCGGCAACCTCCTGCCAGGTCGGCTTGGCGGGCATCGTAAGGCCTTTAGCGGCAAAGACATCCTTGCGGTACATCAGGAAGGAGGACTCGCCGTAGAACGGTTCGCCGTAGAGCTTGCCATCCGCGCCGGTAAGTGACTCGGTCATCGGCTTGAGGACGTCACCCTGGTTGAAGCTGGTGTCCGCCGAGACGAAGGAATCCAGCGGTGCGAGCCACCCGTTCTTGGAATAGAACGGGATCTCGAAATTCGACAGCGTCGCCACATCATATTGACCGGCCTGGCTGGAGAATTCCTGACTGGCCTTGTCGCGGAGGTCATTCTCGGGGAGCACGGTGAAGTTCACCTTGATCCCGCTCTGCTTGGTGAAGTTGTCCGCCGTCAACTTCTGGAGATCGACCATCTGCGGGTTGTTCACCATCAGCACGTTGATCGACTTTCCGCCGCTCTTGCTGCCACCGCCTCCAGCTCCGCTGCAGGCAACGAGACCGACTGCGAGCAGCGGCAACGACAACCCCGCGACGGTGCGCCTTCTCCTGCTATTCATGACATTCTCCTCATCCCATTGGGATCCGCTGGTACGAACCGTGCGCCGCTAGTCGCCAAGCCATGCTCAAACGAGCAACAACACGCTCTAATGGCATGACCCACCCAAGATGTCCCGTGGGCTACCGCAGTGTCAATACTCTGTGCCAAACTGTTACGCGCTGCGCTCATACGAGCGGCCGTGAGGGGGTGGAAGGAATGACGCGCACCAGCGATTTGATCTTGAGCGCGCGCGTCGCACGCGGCTACTACCTGGCCGACAAGTCGAAGTCCGAACTCGCGGACGAGCTGGGCATCAGCCGGTTCCGGGTGGCGCGGCTACTCGAGGCGGCTCGCCGCGATGGTCTGGTCAAGATCGAGATCGTCTCGCCCGGTGCCGTCAACACCGAACTCTCCGCCCGGCTCATCGAAGAATTCGGCATGCAGCACGCGGTCGTGCTCGACCTCCCCGACGATGAGCCGTCCTACCTGCGAGCGCGTCTGGGCGAAGCCGCCGCTGAGGCCTTGACCGAACTCGTGACCGCTGACAGCGTTCTCGGCTTGGCGTGGGCCAGGTCGCTGCGCGGCATCGGCGGAGCCGTCCAGACGCTGCCCCCATGCCCCGTGGTCCAGCTGACCGGAGCCCTGACCGGACCGGACGGCAGCGACGTACTCGAGCTCGTCCGGCGGGTTGCGCGCTCTAGCGGCGGAGCGGCTCACGTCTTCTACGCTCCGTTTGTCGCGGCCGACGCCACGACGGCTCGAACGCTTCGCCGCCAACCAGATGTCGCCCATGCGGCAGCGATGGTCTCGCAGGTGACAGTGGCCGCGGTGGGGATCGGTGCCTGGGCCGCGGGTCGATCCACGATCTTTGACATGGTCGAGCCGGACGTGCGCGAACAAGCGCGCCAGGAGGGCACCGTGGCCGAGATTTCCGGAGCCTTCATCGACGCACATGGCATGCCGGTCGATACTGCGCTCAGCCGCAGGATCATCGGCATCACCGCACCGCAATTGGCCGACATCAAAACTGTGCTCGCGGTCGCCTACGGTGGCGGTAAGGCCGACGCGGTGCGGATCGCGTTACGCAGCGGGCTCATCAACGTTCTGGTGACCCACGCGAGCCTGGCGCGGGAGGTCCTCGATGCCGGTCCGGCATCGGCCCTCGGGAGGTGAGGTCTCGCATCGAATGACGCGGTGCTGCGCGCTGCACTCGCGCGACTGCCGCACTGGAACTGCCGCTGTGCAGTCGACTTCGACCTTGACGCCAAAGGGAAGACCGCCCGCTTGGGTTGTTGTCTGGCCGGGCCGGCTGTTAGGGCAGCTTGAACGCTGCCTGCATATCTGGCGCAGTGACGGCATTGCGTAATAGATCGGCACCGAGGACCTGGTCGTACAGCCGGGTGAGCGAGTAATGCGTCAGGGCGGTGTTCACGACGGTACGGCTGCCGTCGAGGCTTCGGTGCAGTACCACGGTGAGGACCCTGTTGACCGAGGTGTTGTTGTCCTCGTCGGCGGTGACGACGATGGCAAGCCGGCCGGTCTGGAAGTCCGGTGCGGCCATCAATTGCGGTAGCCAGCTCTCGAGGTAGTTGTCGGCGATGCTGAGTGAACAGTCGTGGGCGTCGTTGCAGAGATTGGGTATCCACAGCCCGGCGTTGGGCAGTCGCCCGGCCGCGGCGTCACTGGCGAGGTTGCCGCTCGCGGGCGTTCCCGCTGGTACATCGGCGTTCTGGCAGTTGCGCCGAGGAGTCGGGTCGCTGAAGTAGGCCCAGGGATTGTGTTTCACGGCGTAAGCGCCACTGGGGGTGAGCGCGCAGTTGCTGGGCATCGACTCGGCATACGTTGCGGCTGTGAGGTCCCGTGCCAAGGCCTGATCGAAGATACTGTCTCCCGCGATGGGATGGCTGGACGGCGGGTTGTTATCGGTAACACCGAAGGCAGAGCCACCGACGATGGCCAGGTAGTTGGGCAGCGACGGGTGGCGGATAGCCGTGTAGTTGCTCGCGTAGGCGAATCGCTGGGCCAGCGAATCGAGGTAGGGCATGCCGGCAGTCATCTGGGACAGCGAATGGTTTTCCACCACAACGGTCAGCAGCTTCGTGACATGACCGCCCGGCATTGGATTGCTCGGGTTTGCTGAGCTGCCTGCCGCGCCGGGGGTGAGTACCAACTGGGGTGGGTTGGGTCCTTCGCGGCTGTCCGCCAGGCGGGTGGCGGTGGCGCTCGTGGTCAAGGCGAACGACACCACACCGGTTGCGGTGACCGCCGCGGTGACGTCGGCCTCCGTCCATTGACCCGAGCGCAGCACACCGGTAGTCGAGATCGGCGAACCGGGGGCAGGCCGGTTGGCCCAGGTAATGCCGGTCTCGGTCCAACCGCTGGAGGTGCCTGACACGCTCGTGCGAGTACTGCCGGTGGATCGGGAGAACAAGCGCAACACCGCTCTTGCCGGAGATTCGGTAATCCCCTGAACGTCGAAACTCAGATACGAGATCTGCGTGGTTCGGGATGCCTGCTGCTGCAAGGTCGGAGCTGCGCCGTAGTTCACAGCGGGCGTGCCGGCGTTGACGTAGGCGTCCTGCATCAGCGTGGCGACAGCGCCGTCCGCTGTCGCGACCGGGCCGATGTCATGTCGGTCCTTCGTCAACACGAGGACGACCCCAAGCACGAGCAGGCAACCGAGTGTCGCTATCGAGGCGAGCCGAATCCTTCGGTATGCCGCACGCCCCATCGCAGATACTCCCAACCGGCGCACGCATCAGGAGAATGAGTGCCTAGGAGGCAAGGTCCGGATTGAGCCTACGTCCTGATCGTTCGCTGCCTGTGTGATTCACCAGGTGTAGGTGGCAACGGATCCAGCTTGCAGGGTCGCGTCGAAGGAGCGCACTCCGTCGGTCACCCGGAAAGTGCCATCCTGCGTGGCGGAGTTGAAGACGAGTAGGACGTGGGACCCGTCCGGGTTGCGCAGCGCGACCGTTTCGAGGCCGCTGTTGCCCGCCGCCGTCGCGGACACGACCTGCGCGCCCGGGATCACGAACTTGCCGAGCTGACCTAAGGCGTAGTAGGCCTCGTTGTAGGAGACCGTCCCGTTGTGCGGATCAATGCTGATGACTCCGCGGCAGTTCGTGCAGCCGCCGTTGGCGGGGCCACCCGACGGATCCAAGGCCGCGTTCCACTTCGACACCCAGGACGCGCCGTTGCCGATACCGTGGATGAGAAGCGTTTCGACGTCATAACGCAGGTTGTCCCGGAAGTTCGGCGACCAGTCGCCGCCGCTACATTCGCTGATGGCCAACGGCACGTCCGGATGCTTGGCGTGGAATCCCTGCAGCGCAGAAACGTCACCGTGATAGCAATGAAAGGCGACACCGGCTATCGCCGACCGGACGGCAGCATCGGCTACCAGCTGTTCAGCGTCGCCGACCCGGTCATAGTTGTCATCCAGCGCCCAGATGCCCACTTGCCCGAGCCCGGCAGCGGTCAGCGCCGGCCGCACATGCCTGGTTATCAGCTCCCGCTGCTGATCGACAGACAGCGTCATTCCCGCATAGCCGGCCGGGGAGAAGGATGGCTCGTTCTGCACGGTGATACCACCCACGCTGACTCCCGCAGCGGTGTAGGCCCGCACGGCCCGGGCGAGATACTTCGCATACACGTCGTAGTACTCGCCGTTGAGGGTGCCGCCGATGATGGACCCGCTGGACTTCATCCACGCCGGGGCGCTCCATGCCGAGGCGACCACCGTCGCCGCCGGGTTGAGCTGCCGCACCTGCCGCAGCAACGCCATGGTGGACATCGCCTCGGGATCGAGAGTGAAGTGTTGCAGGCCGGGGTCCGCGGTGCCGGCCGCGGTGTCGTCGTACGTGCTGTTGCCGATGGAGAAGTCGTTCGGGCCGATCGGCTGCCTGAGTACCGACAGCCCGATTCCGTCGGACCGACTGAACAGTGACGTGAGTGTGTGCAAGCGTTGCGCCTGGGACAGACCAGAGATCAGCTGCGCCGATGCCCCGGTCAGTGACGCCCCGACGCCCCAGAACTGTTGGTAGCGACGGGAGCCATTGACAGTCACGGTGTGGTCGGCGCCACGTGCGGACGCGCGCGAGGTCATCGTCACAGGTGAACTGTGGAATAACTTTTTGTTTCCGTCGGCGGTCGTCAGCCACACCTGGACGACTTTGGCGGCAGTCGATGGTGCACTCGGGGCTGGCGGCGGCGAGTGCTTGGTTGCAGCTGAGCACCCTGCGACAAGCGCGATCACGAGGCACAGCAGCGCAAACGTGAATCGCCCGCGGTATCGGGGCCCAGGGGTTCGGGCCGGATCTCTGACCAGCGTTGACGTCATATCGCCTTTCATAGCTACCGGATCCAGATGAGAGGCGCATGTACTGCCATATTTCAGCGGCGTATGTTTCGTCGCGCCACCATGACCACTGCGCAACCGGGGTTGCAAACACCGTTCTCACGCGGGCAATGGTTACCATCGGTAGCGCAACTCCGTATTCGAGTATTCAAAGGCGAAGGCCGCCATACCTTCGTGCCGCAGGTCGGGCGAACCTGCCGGTGCAGCGTTTCGTACGTAGTCCATAGCGCGTCGTTGCGCTTGCGTCCAAGCCGCGACATCGACGCCAAGCCATCGTCGTCATCCGAAGAAGTACCCGCCTGTCATTGCTGTGCGCCGCTGTGCGCCCCCGTGCGCCCTAGACCTGGAGGTTGAGACTCTGTGACTTCCGCACCGACCTTAGCGCCGCTGCAAGTCGGCCGCGCGGCCCGAAATCTGCTCCTCGTCGACGATGACCAGTCCTTCATCACTGCTGCACGTCTCGCGCTCGAGGAGGCTGGATACCTCGTCACCGCCTCACCGACCGGATCGGCCGCCGAGCAACTGCTCGCCCAGGTCCGTCCTGACGTGGTGGTCGCTGATGTGTCGATGCCAGGCGGCGCGGGATTCGAGCTGCTGCGCAGGCTGCGTTCGGTGCATGTCGACCGCGCAGTCCCCGTGATCCTGCTGACGGCCAACGGCGAGGATGTCCTTACCGGATTGAGCCTGGGTGCCGATGACTGCGTCGCCCGTCCGCTGTCCATCAGCGAACTCGTGGCTCGGGTGAAGGCCAAGACCGCACGGCCTCCGGTGCCTGTGGAAATGGTGACCCGGGACCTGCGGACCGGGCTGATAGCGCAGAAGACGATGGTGGAAGAGGCCGACCGTGAGCTTGTCCGCGGCCGCCGCGTGGACCGGCCCGGTTCGCTCGGAGTCGTGCAGTTGCAGGAGATGACGCGCCTGGTGGCCCGGTTCGGTCCCGGGACGACGACGAAGCTGGCCGAGCAGTTGGCTGATCTGCTTCGCGCGGACCCACTCCCGCTGGAGCGTCTCGGACTGGACACCTCCGGCCGGCTGCTTGTCCTGCTGCCTGAGACCCGACCGGAGGATGTCCAGCGTCGCCTGGCCGATCTGGCCGCGCAGGTCGCCGCGACCCGGTTCAGCATCGGTGAGGAGCATGTGCGGGTCACGCCGGTGACCGGGTGGGCCCGGTTCTCCGACGCTGCGGACGCCACAGAGTTGCTAGGGCAGGCACTGACTGCAACCGAGTCGGCCGCCAGCCACCTCGACCTGCTGCCCGTCGCCTGGACGCAGGCCCTGGAGCGGCGCACCCGAACGTCGCATTCGACCGGCGGCGTCCGCGTCCGCACCCTCCTCGATCACGTCAGGCTGCCCTCGCAGATTCTCGCCAGCTTCGTCATCGGGATCGGCGCACCGTTCGCGTTGTACGAGGCCCTCGGCCACATCGGACTGGACGTCTCCGGTATCGCGTACTGGGTGGTGATGGCAGCGCTGCTGGTCACCGCGATCAGCATCTGGGTCGAGGGACTGTTTGCCCTGGACCCGAAACAGCCGCCCAAGGAACCCGGATCGCCTTACCCTGCGGCGACCGCTGTCATCGCGGCATATCTGCCGAATGAGGCGGCCACCATCCTGGACACCGTGGAAGCGTTCCAGCGCATCGACTATCCCGGGGAGCTGCAGATCATCGTTGCGTACAACACCCCGACGCCGATGGCCATCGAGGATGAGCTGCGGGACATCGCGCTGCTCGATCCGCGGCTGTTGCCGTTGAAGGTCGAGGGCAGCACCTCCAAGGCGCAGAACGTCAACGCTGCAATGAGCCACGTCAAGGGTGAGTTCGTCGGCATGTTCGACGCCGACCATCATCCCGACCCGAAGTCCTTCGACCGGGCCTGGCGATGGCTGTCCAACGGCTATGACGTGGTGCAGGGGCATTGCGTGATCCGTAACGGTGAAGCCTCCCTGGTCGCCCGGACCGTCGCGGTGGAATTCGAAGCCATCTATGCGGTGAGCCACCCTGGGCGTACCGCATTGCATGATTTCGGTCTGTTCGGAGGCTCGAACGGGTATTGGCGTACCCAACTGCTCGCCGAGACGCGCATGCGTGGCTCCATGCTGACCGAGGACATCGATTCGACGCTGCGGATCCTCGGCTCCGGCGCCCGGATTGCCTCGGACCCGGCGCTCATCTCTCGGGAGCTGGCGCCGACGACCGTCGGAGCGCTGTGGAAGCAGCGGACCCGGTGGGCGCAAGGCTGGTTCCAGGTGTCACGCAAGCACCTGCGCTCGACGTTCCGCTCGAAGAATCTCAGCGTGCGGCAGAAGACCGGCATGGGGTTCCTGCTCGGCTGGCGGGAGATCTACCCGTGGCTGTCCTTGCAGATGATCCCGGTCCTGGCCTACAAGGCCGAACAGCGCGGCACGCCGCTGCACTGGGTCGTCCCGTCCTTGGTGCTGGCCACCCTGTTCACCCTCTCCGTCGGGCCCGCGCAAACGCTGTTGGCCTACCGTCTGGCCGTCCCCGAGCTGCGAAAGCACCGTCGCTGGTTCTGGACCTACCTGTTCACCTCCTCGATCCTCTACACCGAGTGGAAGAACATCATCGCCCGGGTCGCACAGGTCAAAGAACTCGTAGGCGAAGCTCAGTGGAATGTCACGCCGCGCGGCGGGAGCGACACCAGCACCTCGAACACACCGGAGGTATCGGCATGAACACCGACACCATTGACCGACTCGGCCCGCCGGCAGCTCCGAAGCCGCCGACTGCGTTCGCTACTCCGCCGGAAGGCGAGCCCCAGCGAGGCCGTACCAATGAACTCGAGGGTTATCGCGGCATCGCGGCTATGTCCATCATCGTGTTCCACGTAAGCCAGTCCGCGATTCAGTCGACACCATCGAGCCCAACCGTCACGCAGCTGGCGAAGTTCGAGATCGTCGACATCCTGTTCCTGCTGTCGGCATACCTGCTCACCATGTCCTACGCCCGGGCTGCGATAGACCGGACTTCGACCATGACGGCTGGCACGTTCCTGTTCCGGCGTGCGGTCCGGATCCTGCCGTTGTACTGGATCGGGGTCACCGTCGTCTGGTCGATACGTAACCCGGCCCTGCCCGGTGACTGGATTGACCTGCTGGAACATCTGACGTTCACCCAGGTGTTCGATCAGAAGCGGATCTTCTACACACTGGGGCCGACCTGGTCGATGTCCCTGGAGATTCTCTTCTACGGAATCCTGGTCATTCTCGGTCCGCTCGCAGTTCGCGTCTGCGGCAACATCGCGACGCGACGAGCGCGGACGGCGGTGCTGCTGGCGGGCTGTGCCGTGCTGTACCTCATCCCGGTGACCTGGAACGCCGCGTCCTACTTCGTCTTCCACGTTCCCTACGATCATTGGCCGGTGTATTTCGGACCGCAGGCCCGCTTCGGTGCCTTCGCCGTCGGCATGGCGCTCGCGGTGATCGTGGCCGCCAGGAAATCCGAGCCGCTCTTCAAGGGGCGCTGGCCGTTGCTGCTTCGCGTGGCAGGCATCGCGATCGTCGCCGGCGCAACGTGGATCGATCGCCCGAACAGCTGGGGACAGGTCGGCTTCCACGACCTGGCCGCACTCGGCTGGATGCTGCTGCTGGCCAGTACGGTGCTGGGGCCGAAGAACCAACGATGGGCGCGGATGCTGTCCTGGCGACCGCTGACCCTGGTCGGCCTGATCAGCTACAGCTCCTACATGTGGCATGAGCCGATAATGCAGACGCTGGAGCATCACGGAATTACCAATCGCTCCGTGTCGGCCCTGCCGTACAACATTGCGGCGGTGCTCCTGCTCTCGCTCGCAGCCGGGGCACTCAGCTACCGCGTGATCGAGTACCCCACCGCCAAGCTGCGTTCGCTGCGCAACAAAGACGGCAGCAAGCGCAACTACTACCCGGAGCTGGAACAGCTGTCTGAGGTCAAGTAGCCGCCTGGTCCGGGCGAGTTCCTCGGTCCGGCTGGTCGGCTAAACCCGCTCAGCTATCGCCTTCCTCGACCGATTGGACCACTGTGCGAATCCATCACCGCCTCACGGTCTTCGCCGTCCTCATCCCAGCCTTGACCTGTGCTGCACTCACCACCGCTCGTGCCGCGCCGGGCAAACGTGCCCGCACCTTGACGCCGGGCCTGCAATCTGCCGCCCTCGGGACCGCAACTGCCGGGCCGGCGGTGAGCTGGGTCGTGACGACGGGCGACCGCAGACAGCTGCTGTCGGCTCAAACGCCCACGACCTTCGGCCCGGACCTATCCAGCTACTACAGCTGGAGCCGGATCGACATCAACGATGCCGTGCGGTACCAGACGGTGCAGGGCGTAGGTGCCGCGATGACCGAGTCGAGCGCGGTCCTGCTCGGCGGGCTACCCGCCCCGCAGAAGACCCAGGTCCTCAACCGGCTGTTCAACCGCGCGACCGGTGCCGGGCTGAGCGTGATCCGAACCCCGCTGGGAGCCAGCGACTTCGCTCGCTCGGACTACACCTTCGATGACATGCCGTGGGGGCAGACCGATCCGTCACTTGCGAAGTTCAGCATCAGCCGGGACAAGGCACAGCTGCTTCCCCTGGTGGCCGCCGCGCGTGGTATCAACGCAGGCCTCACCGTCCTGGCGACGCCGTGGACTGCGCCAGCCTGGATGAAGACGAATGTCAATACCCACAACGGTCAGCTGGCCCCCGCCTTCGAGGACGCCTATGCCCGCTACCTCGTCAAGGCGATCACCGCCTACCGCGCGGCCGGCGCACCCGTCTCCACGGTCGCTGTCACGAACGAACCCGAATCACCACGCGGCTACTCACCATCGATGACGATGACCGCAACGCAGCAAGCAGAGTTCGTCGGCGCCCATCTCCGGCCTGCGCTCAACGCTGCCGGCCTGTCCGGTGTTGGGATCCTCGGTTACGAAGGCAACTGGGACGACAGCGCATACCCGATCTCGGAAGTCACCGGTCCTTACGCTGCCGCATTCGCCGGCACCGCCGTCCACTGCTACGCCGGCGATGAGACGGCGCAGGCTGCGATCGCGGCGGCCGCGCCCAGCAAGCAGGTGTGGATGAGTGAATGCAGTGGCGGAACATGGTCTGCTGACTTCGCACAGAACCTGCGCTGGAACGCCCATCATCTGCTCATCGGAGCGTTCCGCAACGCCTCCCGGGCGGTGATGTTCTTCAACTTGGCATTGGATCCGACCGGTGGTCCTACCAATGGCGGCTGCACGAACTGCCGTGGCGTGCTCACGATCGACCCCGTCACGCATGCGGTGACTTACAACGTGGAGTACTACCTGCTGGCCCATATCGGCCGGTTCGTCGCGCCAGGCGCAGTCCGGATCCAGTCCACGTACAGCAACCCGACCGGAGTGCAGTCCGTCGCGTTCCGGAACCCGGACGGCACTCATGCGCTCGTGCTGTACAACGAGGGTGGCTCCGCCCAGCCGGTCACAGTCCGATGGCAGGGTCAAGCCGCTCGGGTGCAGCTTCCCTCCGGAGCGATCGCGACGCTGCACTGGTAGCTCGAGCCGGCTCAGGCCCGTTCTTCAGCTATGGAGTTTCCCCCGTCGACCACGAGGCACTGGCCGGTGATGTAGGACGCGGCGGGAGAGGCGAGGAAGACCACTGCCGCAGCGACTTCTGCCGATGTGGCACTGCGCCCAATAGGGGTCCGCAAACCCTGCTGGTGCTCGTGCGGTGTCTGGGATCCGGTAGCAACCCAGCCCGGCGCAACGGCATTGACCGTGACCCCACGCACTGTGACGTCCAGCGCGAGCGCTCGAACGAGACCGACCATGCCCGCCTTGGCAGCGGCGTACACCGGGTCGGCCCGCATAGCCATGACCGGCCCGGTCACGCTGGCCACCATCACAACCCGGCCCCCGCCCGCAGTCATCGCCGGCAGCGCCGCGCGGGTTGCCAGGAACGCAGTGTCGAGATTGCGATGCAAGCCGGCACGCCAGGTTTCCAGCGACATCGCCTCCAACGGGCCGTCCTCGCCGACCGGCTGCGAGACCGACGTCATCCCGGCATTGTTGACGAGGATGTCGAGCCGGCCCCAGCGGGTCACGGCAGCGTCGACGATCCGCTGAGCATCCGCCGGCTCCGTGAGGTCCGCGGCAACGCCGGCC
Organism: Pseudonocardiales bacterium; assembly: GCA_030840445.1. GTDB lineage: Bacteria > Actinomycetota > Actinomycetes > Mycobacteriales > Jatrophihabitantaceae > Jatrophihabitans_A. Next base: position 5,197 of record JAVEEN010000238.1, on the reverse strand, counting down.
ACCTCTGCGCCGCCGCCGCGCAGCTCCGCGACACGCTCCTGCACCCGGTCGGTGGTCGAGGTAACCAGCACCGCCGCGCCGAGTTCTGCGAGTAGCTCGGCGGTCGCGAAGCCGATACCGGTGGGGCTGCCGGCGCCGGTGACAATCGCGACTCGGCCGGTGAGGTCGAACGGATTCACGTGTTGCCCATCCTCTTGTCTAGGTCAGGTTGTCTAGGTCAGGTTGTCTAGGTCAGGCAGACTGTTCCGCGGCTGCGGTAACGACCTGCAGGAGGTCGGCCGCACTCGCGGCGGCCGCTGAGATATCGGTCTCGCTGCAAGGCCAACCACTTCCTAGCGTCTAGCTATCGGCCGACAGGTATTTGACGGCAGGTCGGAACCCTACGGCTTGCGACGCGCGGGCCGGCGGGAACGAGCCCAACCGGCAGCAGAGCGCGCTGCCGGTGGACATGCCAGGACGGCGTCGCGGGTGTTCATCGCATCGAGCCCGAGGTCGAGTGGCCGCTGCTGGCTGGCGAGATCAGCGGCGAATGCGAGGTGCCGACCAAATTAGCGGGAGTTTGGACTGGCCGGAGTTTGGACTGGCATGTGAGCTCCGGCTATGACAGAGTCAGCGTTGCCGATCTCGGAGGACCGCGATACGGCAATTCTTCGAGCCTCGGAGCCCGGCATTATCAAGCCTCATCGCAACGCCCATGCGACCGTGTCCGGACACCGGCTTCGTCGGGGCGCTGCCGCCCTCGCGGTTCTGAGCCTGTCGTCCGCGTCCTTCTGGGCATTGAGCACACCGCAGATCGCGTCGGCGGCAACTCCCGTGGCCTGCCCTGCTGGCCTGTGCACCGTAACCTTCTCCGCCACCGGCGCCGATCAGAGCTGGAAGGTGCCGGCCGGTGTCTCCTCGGTGACGCTGACGGTCGCCGCAGGCTCCGGCGGCAACGCGATGGACGGCCAGGGCCTTCTTGGCAGTCCGGTAGCCGCGAACGGCGCCTTACAGCAGTCTGCGGCCTACCGGGCTGCCGCCGCGGCGCGTGCTGCCCGCCCGCAGGCCGCTGTTCCGCCACCTGTCCTGAGCGCCGGCGGCGCGGGCGGCCAGGTGACCGCGACCGTCCCGGTGATCTCCGGGCACAGCCTGACTGCTTTCGTCGGCATAGCCGGTTCGGACGGCGTGCCCGGCACCGGCACCAGCCCGGTCGATGGCGGTTACTTCGGTGGCGGCAAGTCCGGCTCGATTACGGGTGTAACGAACTGGCCCGGCGGAGCCGGCGGCGGCGGTTCGTTCGTCTTCGACAACAACACGCTGGTGGCCGTCGCTGGTGGCGGCGGCGGCGGTGCGGGTGGACTCGCCTATAGCGGCCCCGGCGGTGCCGGCGGCGCTGGTGGCACGACCGGTGCCGCACCGGCGATGGACCTGACGGCTGACCCGCTGGCCGGTGGGGCAGCGAGCAAGACCGCTGGGGGCGCCGCGGGCGCGGACAACAGTTCTGGAAACTTCGGCGGTGGCACCGGCGTGATGGGTTCGGCTGGGACCGGACCGGCCACGTTCGCGGGTGGGCCGGGTCAAGGCGGTGACGGAGCCCAGAACCCGTCCGGCTTCTTCTTCGGTACCGCGGGCGGCGGTGGCGGTGGCTTCTACGGCGGTGGTGGCGGCGGAACCGATGGCACTGGCGGCTACGTCGGTGCCGGCGGCGGCGGTTCGGGCTATCTGAGCGCCCAGGCCTCGGCCGTGAAGACGGCAACCAACACCGGAGACGGCGTTGTGACCATCAGCTATCGCCAAGCGGTCACCGCGACCAAGCTCACCGTTTCACCCCCAAGCGGGATCACTGTCGGCACCAGCACCACACTGGTTGCGACGGTGACCTCCAGCCAGGGTGGCCCCGCGGCCGGCGTTGTCACGTTCACGGACGGATCGAAAAAGCTGGGAACAGCCAGCATCTCCAACGGCAAAGCAACCCTGTCGGTGAAACTCGCCGTCGGTTCCCACAGCCTGAAGGCAGCCTATGCAGGCTCGACCGGCTACCTGGGTTCGACCTCGGCAGCCGCCGCCTACGTCGTCCTCGCCGCCGAGCAGGCGGCCGTACTGGCGAACACCGGATCATCCAACGGAACGGCAGCCGGTTTCGGTGCGATCCTGATCGCACTGGGTTTCGCGATGGTGATCGGCGCGCGCAGGATTCGTCCCCGATCCATGGGTGAAGTCGCCGGCTGAGGCTCGCTGAGCCCTGCGACTTTCCGGGTCGCAGGGCCGGTACGGTCCGGTCGACCGGCGAAGGTTCAGCCCGGATGTTGAAGCAGGACAGCTACTGGATCAAGCCGGTGCCGGCGACCTCCGTGCAGGGCGTCCTGGACGCTGTTGCACAGCGATCATCGCGCAGACGTCGCATCATCGCTCAGCGCATTCGAGACGTGATCAGGTACCTCCCTGAGCTGTCCGTCGTGAAATTGAAGATCGGTGACCGGATCGGCCTCACGGAATCCGAGTTCGAGCAACTGTCAGTGGCGTTCTTCGCCGACCTCGAGCAGAAATTTCTCTGGACTCGTCGTTCCGGTATGGCCCAGCTGGCCGTGACGCGTTATCGTCGTGTCCGTCCCTGTTGTACCCGAATAGTGCGATCGCGGACGATCTAAGCAGGTTGGGCCCTTCGCGGGGGTCGCCGGTCTGCCGTTTCCGTCAGTGTTCAGGTCGGCTTGGGGTGATCTGATGGCGACTGTGCCACCGGAGCGGTCAATGTGTCTCGGCTGCGGCGGCGCGCTGGTCCCGGACGCCACGTTCTGCTCCAGTTGCTGGCGCCCAGTGGACGAGGTTGGACAAGCGCTCCAGTCCTCGGCGCGGGCCGAGCCCCCGCCGTCACCGGCCGAGGCACCGGCGTATTCGGGACCCGTGGCCTATTCCGATCCACCGGGCTACCCAGCACCACCGGGCTACCCAGCACCACCGGACTACCCAGCACCACCGGGTTACCCGGGGCCGCCCACCTATCCCGCCACTACGGAATACCCTGCGCCGCCGGCAAGTGGGCATCCGCAGCATCCATCCGTCCCGTACCCGCAACAGTTCCCCGTCGGACCACCGAACAACAATCTCTATTACCCGCACCCTGAACAAGGTGTGGCACCCCAGCGCATCGGCGTTGGCGTCTGGATCGCCGCTTTCGCCGTTCTCCTCGTTGCGGCTGGGGCTATCGGCTTCAGCATCATCCGCACTACTCGGTCCTCGCATACCCACCCGGCGTTGATCGCGGGTAACTCCGTTCAAAATTCCCCATCCGCAGGAACGGCACCCGACGGTGGAGTGCTATATCGCAGCGCGGCCGGGCACTTCGCCGCGCGATTTCCGAAACATCCAACCGAAGGAACGCTGACACAATCCGTCCAAGGCGTTGACATCAAGGCCCACTTTGCCGCCGATCAGCCATCGCGCACCATCGTCGAAGCCGACGACTTCTCGCGAGCGTTCCCCAGCGACCTCATGGATCAGGTCCTTCGCCGCGCTCTGGTCGCACTGACGACCACGTCGGATCTGACGCTGGACAACCAGACGGCGACGACCTTCCAGGGTCGGCCCGCAAGGCAAGCCCAGTACACCTCCGCGAAGGGCTCGACTCTCACCGCGCTGGTCGTTGCCTACAACAGCAAACGGGTCTACCTTCTCTATGCGCAATCAGGACCGGCATTCGACTCGCTGAGACAGTCTTTCGTTGCAATACCCTGACTATTGTCACTGCTCGACGTCCGCATGACGCTGTACGGCTGGCTGACCGTCCGCCGCAGGGTCGTAGAGTGCCGGCGGGAAGGGCGCGCGTTCATGCAGGATGCCAGCGAGGTTCTCGACCCGGCGGCGGGCCAGTGAGCGTCGTCAGCACGGTCGTGGACCAGATATTGAAACTGCACGGCGCCCCGGCCTACGCCCTGGTGGGCGGCTTGGCGTTTGCGGAGGCGGCCCTGTTCGTCGGCTTCGTGCTGCCCGGGGAGACAGCGGTCATCCTCGGTGGTGTCCTGGCCCACGAGCACAAGGTGTCGCTGCCCGTCATCGCGACGGTCGCCGTCCTCGCCGCGATCATCGGCGACAGCGTCGGCTACGAGATCGGCAGGCTGTTCGGCACCAGGTTGCTGGCCAGTCGGATTTTCGCCAAGCGCCGCGCGGGATTGGAGAACGGGCAGGACGCGTTGCGCCGCCACGGCGGCAAGGCGGTGTTCCTGGCCCGGTTCACCGCATTCCTGCGGGCCGTCATGCCGGGCCTGGCCGGTACCTCCCGGATGCCGTACCCAAGGTTCCTGGCCTTCAACGCTGCCGGTGGTGTGGTGTGGGCACTGGGGTACACAATGCTCGGCTACCTGGCCGGCGCCAGCTACCACACGGTGGAGAAGGCGGCCGGCCGTGCCTCCGCGGTCATCCTCGGCCTCGTCATCCTCGCCGTGCTCATCTTCGTCATCCGCAGGCGCCGCGCCGAACGCGACCAGTGACCAGTGAGTCGTTACCCCTTCCCTGCGGGGCCCAAGGTCGCTAGCTTTGGGTTCGGCGAAGGAGGTACCCATGACCACCGTAAAACCGATCCCCGATGATTACCCGCAGCTGATCCCATACCTGACAGTCGACGGTGCGACTGCCGCAATCGACTTCTACATCAAGGTTTTCGCTGCGAAGGAGCGAATGCGAATGCCGACGCCCGAGGGCAAGATCGGGCACGCGGAGTTGGAGATCGGGGCTTCGGTGTTCATGCTCGCCGATGCGTTCCCGGACATGGGCAACCAGACGCCTCAGAGCCTGGGTGGGACACCCGTCACGATGATGGTCTATGTCGAAGATGTCGACGCAGTGTTCGACCGTGCGATGAAGGCCGGTGCGACCGAGGAACGCAAGGTCGAAAACCAGTTCTACGGTGACCGCGCCGGCCAGTTCACCGACCCGTTCGGGCACAAATGGTTCGTCGCGACCCATGTTGAAGACGTACCCCCCGATGAGATGGAAAAGCGCGCCGCTGCGGCAATGGGGGGCTGATTCCCGCGCTGGTGAACACGCGTAACGAACGTGTGACAGTACGACGATAGACTCTTGGCGATGGAATTTCCGCAACAGAGGAGATCGCTCGCCCATGCGTTCTGTAACTGCCTATGCCAGCTCTGCCGCCAAGGCCCCGTTTGAGAAGACGACGATTCAGCGGCGCGATCTCGGTCCGCGCGATGTGCTGATCAAGATT
>JAVEEN010000234.1 GCA_030840445.1 Pseudonocardiales bacterium | reverse complement strand
GCCATACCCCTGGACTTCCGTTGGGTCAACCGCCCGCTGGACCCCTACCCTTCTGTGGCGTCATCTCCTCTAAACCCCTCCCTCCTGTTGGGTTCAATAGTCGTGCTCACCGGCCCGCGGCGCATCGGCAAATCCGTGACACTGTTCGACGCTCCGGCCGGGTTGTGCGCCCGCCCAGACATCGACCCACGGCAGGTAATCCACCTTCCATGCGACGGGATGCGCCGCGTAGCGTTTGACCTCGAGCCGGCGCGTGCCCGCAAGCTCATCCGGCGGCGCTGAACAGCCACGCCGCACTGCGGCGAGAGGGGATCCTCAGTGTCTGACCTGCCTGTGCGCTGGGGCATCGTGGGACCTGGTCGGATCGCCGCCGCGCTGGTTCCCGACTTCGCTGAGGTGGCCGATGCCCAGCTCGCCGGGGTGGCATCGCGGTCCGCCGGGCGGGCGCAGGCTTTCGCCGCCGAGCACGGCATACCGCGGGCGTTCGGGTCGTATCGCGAGATCATCGAGGATCCGGACATCGACGTGCTCTATATCGCCACCCCGCATCCGCAGCACTGCGCTCTCGGCCTCGCGGCGTTGCGCGCGGGCAAGGCGATCCTGGTCGAAAAGGCGTTCACGGCCACGCTCGCCGGTGCCGAGCAGCTGGTGACCGTGTCGCGCGAGCGCCAGGTCTTCGCCATGGAAGCAATGTGGACCCGCTTCCAGCCGGCGGTCGTCCGGGTCCGTGAACTCATCGCCGAGGGCGCGATCGGCGAGGTGCACAGTGTCCAGGCCGATCTCGGCGTGGTGCGCGAATTCGATCCGGCCGACCGGGTCTTCTCCGCTGAGCTCGGCGGCGGTGCGCTGCTCGACCTCGGGGTCTACCTCGTATCGTTCGCGCAGATGATCCTCCGAACGCCCGACCGAACGGTGGTGAGCGGCTCCCTCGAACCGTCCGGCGTCGACGCGGCGGCCAGCATGCTGCTCGACTTCAGCGACGGCCGGACGGCCACCCTGATGTGCGACCTGCACAGTCCGCTGCCAGGTCATGCCCGGATCTTCGGCACTCAGGGCTGGATCGACGTGCTGCCGCGCTTTCACCACCCGGACACCTTCGTCCTGTACCGAACCGGTTCGGACCGGGAAACCGTTACGTTGCCGGCCCTCGGCAGCGGGTACGCCCACGAGCTGATCGAGGTCAACCAATGCCTGCGGGCCGGGCGGACCGAGAGCGCCGTGATGCCGCTGGCGGACACCCTCGAGGTGCAAGCCGTGCTCGAGGACGCGCTACACCAGCTCGGTGTCGAGTTCGCCGAGGACGAGGCCGCACTGGCAGCCGCGAACTAGCCGATGCGCGAAGGACATCCACACCCCCGGACGCTGGCGGCCATCGCGATCGGCGGGGGTATCGGCAGTGTCGCCAGGTATGGCGATTCTTACGGCTGGCGACCCAGGAGCGGGCGGGTCCCCTCGTCCACGCTGGCCGTGAACCTGGTCGGTTCGCTCCTGCTGGGCATGCTGGAGGTTGCCGTGACCGAGATCTGGCGGCCGCATCCGCTGCTGCGGCCCGCGCTCGTTCCTGGTTTGCTCGGCGGCTTCACCACCTTTTCCACCCTCGCGGTCGAAGCGGTGGAGCTGGCGCAGCAGAACCGGTCCACCGCCGCGCTCAGCTACGCACTGCTCAGCCTGAGCCTCGGGATCGGCGCGGCCGCCCTTGGCTACGCGCTCGTCTGAGACGGCCCGGCTCGACCGGCGAAGCCCTCGACGTACGTCACCTCGGCATCAGCGGGATCAAGCGCGGCGGCGTGTCCCGCCACGGTCAGCGCGTCATCCAGCGAGACGCCACGCTTGACCACGGCCAACGCGATCGGTCCGAGCTCGTAATGCTGAGCCGCGGTACCGACGAAGCCAACGGTCCGTCCGTCCCGCTCGACGGGGTTGCCCGCGGCTGGTAGCTGCTCGGAATCACCCGACAGATGCAACAGCACCAGCCGTCGTGGTGGCTTGCCCAGGTTCTGCACCCGCGCAACAGTCTCCTGGCCCCGGTAACAACCCTTGTCCAGATGCACTGCTGAGCCGATCCAGCCGACCTCGTGTGGCAGCGTCCGGTGATCGGTGTCCAGTCCCAGGCGGGGTTGGCGGCGCTCGATGCGCAGCGCGGCCGCGGCCCAACTGCCCGCCGGCACCGCACCGGCTTCGGCGAGCCGGGTGGCCAATTCCTGCAACCGGGGCCGCTGCACGATCAGGTCGACGCCGCCGTCACCGCGAGGCCGAACGAAGCCCACTCCGGCCACGTCGGGCAGCGGGACCGCCTTCTTGTCGTTGCTCGCAGGGACCGGCAACCCGGCAGCCTCGAGAACAGTGGCGGTTCGCGGCCCGATCACCGACAGCACCGCGAAGTCCGCGGTGACCACGGCCGGTTCGACCCGCTTGAGGAACCGCATCTTCAACAGGTAGCCCAGCACTTCATCGGCGGTGCCCGGCTCGGTATCGATCCACACCGCCGGCGCCGCCGGGGTCAAGGCTGGACGCTCGGGCCCGAAAGCCAGTTCGGTCAACGACCAGTGCTGTTCGACGTGCCCGTTGGGCGAGAGCACCAGCGATTCGGCGGAGTCTCCCTCGGCCAGCCGGGCCACGTGCTGGGAGATGATGGCATGCAGCCAGTCCAACCGGTCCGGGCCGGGCACCACCAGCACATCCCGGTTGGACCGGTCAATGAGGACGGCCGTCTCGACGGCACGCCGCTGCTCGCCGAGCGGATCGCCGTAATGCCAGGCCGTCCCCGCATCGGGGGCGGCCGCCTCGACCGCACCCGGCCAGTCCAGCAGCGCAGATCGATAGTCAGTCATGGGTGCCCCCGGCGGCGCAGTCGGCGCAGGTACCGAAGACGGTGAAATGCGATTTGTCCAAGATGAAGCCACGTTCCTTCTGAAGGGTGTTGGCCAGTTGTTCGACGAGCCCGGCGGGCGCGTCGATGACTGAGGAGCATCGGTGGCAGACCACATGGATGTGATCATCACCGGCCAGCCGATAGGACGCCGCGCCGTGGCCGAGATGGGTGTGGGCCAACAGGCCGATGTGTTCGAGGGTCTCCAACGTCCGGTACACCGTCGTCAGGTCGACCTCGGGGACCGCCTCGGCAACCTGATCGGGAGTGGCGTGCACGAGTTGGGTCACGGCACCCATAACGCTCATGCGCTGCGGAGTCATCCGCATTCCGCGTTCTTTCAGCCGATCGGCCAACTGAGTGGCGGTCTCGGACGACGCTGCGTGAATATGGCTCATGACCTGCCAATCGTAGGTGTGTCCCGGCGCCCTGTGGACAGCATTCCCGCCGATCTCGTCGCAGATCGTTTCAGGTTAGGCTGCCGGACGTGACAAAACGGGCGGTGGCCGTGCTGGGTATCGGGTTGGTGGACTCCGACGACGCGGTCGTGGCGTCGGACGACCTCGGACTGACGCGCGGCGACGGCTGCTTCGAGGCGACCCGGGTCACCACAGACGCGGCCGCGAACCACCGGATCGACCACCTGACTGAACACCTGCACCGGTTCCAGGCATCGGCGG
>JAVEEN010000231.1 GCA_030840445.1 Pseudonocardiales bacterium | reverse complement strand
CCCAGCTCCCGGGTGGCCGAGGCCATCACCGACTGTGATATCGCGCTCGTGCCCGGTCCGGCCGAAACGTTCGGGCTGGCTGCCCTGGAGTCGCTGGCCTGCGGCGTGGCGACGGTGGTCGTGCGGGGCGCTGGCACCGCCAGGGCCCTGGCCGAACGGTTCACCTGGGCTCGCACGGTCGAGTCGATGCGGGCCGTGCAAGCCGAGGTGAGACGCCCGGCCCCACCAAGCGCCGGACACCGCGGCGCCGGTCACAACAGCTTGTGCACGGCCTCCAGCACCCGCCATTCCCGTACGGTGCCAGGGCAGCCGGAGATCTTGGCCAGCTTCGGGCCGGTGAGTTTGGACTCCGTCATCGGCATGCCGTAGTAGAGATGCAATTGGCGATCCAAAAAGTATCCGCGTACGCCGGGCTCGTGCCATTCGTCGAGCCGTTGCTGGGCCCCGGGTGCCGGCGACGCCTTGAGCATGCTGACCATGTGCCGGCCATCGCCACCGAACGGGTCCTGCAGCGCATTGCCCTCGGAGACCGCGGCCGCCAGTTCCGCCTTGCCGCGGACCATCGTGTCGACTGCGAAGCCGAGTTGCTGCAGCAGGGCTTGCTCGATCAGGGCTTCGACCTTCGGCGCCGACCGCATCGGGCTGGAGAACAGGACGTTCCCGCTCTGGATATAGGTGCTGACCTCGATCAGACCGGCGTCGGTCAGCAGGTCGCGCAGATCTGCCATCTTGACGAAACGCCCGCCCACGTTGACGGCTCGCAGAAAGGCGACATAACGAGGCATGCCCGCACGTTAGCCGAACCGACGACGGTGCTCAGGCGGCGGCACCGGGCAGCAGGACGATCTTGCCGCGGGTATGCCGCTTCTCCAGTTCGGTGAAGGCGTCAGCGACCTGTTCCAGCGGATAGGTCCGGGCGATCGGCACGGTCAGACGTCCGTCAGCCACCAGGGCGGCAAGCTCGGCGATCACCGCTGCCGTTCCGGCAGCCGCGTTTCCCTCGGCCTTGACGCCGTACTTCTCCACCGCGGCCATATCGGCGATGGTGTCGATGCGCTCCGGCGCCACTCCGAGATCCAGGGCCAGCTCGACGTAACCGGCCCCGAACGTGTCGATGAAGGCATCGATCCGGTCCGGGGTGACGTCACGCAGTCGTTCGAGTAGGCCGTTGCCGTAGGCGATCGGCTCGACGCCGAGATCGCGCAGCCATTCGTGGTTGGCCGGGCCGGCAATCCCGATTACCCGGGCACCTGTCGCCTTGGCCAGCTGAACCGTCAAGGACCCCACGCCGCCGGCGGCAGCGGAGACGACCACGGTCTCGCCGGCGCGCAAGCTCACTGCCCGCACGGCGGCATAGGCGGTGGTGCCGGCGACGTACAGCGAGCCGGCCACCTCCCACGAGACTCCGGCAGGCTTGGGGCTGAGGTGTGTTGCCGGGACGACCACCAACTCGGCGTGGCTGGTCCGGTTGTCGGTGAACCCGATGACGTCGTCGCCGATCGCGACCGCCGTCACGTCGGGGCCGAGCTCGACCACCCGGCCGGCCAGGTCACTACCTTGGCCCTCGGGAAACGTAGAGGGCCAGCGCTCGGCGAAGGCACCCTGCCGAATAGCGGCCTCCCCGGGGTTGATGGCTGCGGCAACGACCTCGACCAGCACCTCGCCCCGTCCCGGCGCCGGACGGTCGACCGGCACGACTTGAAGAACGCTGACGTCTCCGTACTTTTCGCGCTGAACCGCTCTGGGCATTCGCTTCTCATTTCCACCTCGACGGATCGCTCGCAGCGACGAAAGGTCCAACCGCGTGGCAGGCCGCGAACATTCCCGAAGAGCGCAGTTCACTGATGAGTGGTGTGACGCTCCCGACCGCATCGAGCCTGTCAGCACCGGGTTGAGTAACTTTGGGAAAAGTACTCGAGTCAGGTCGGACGGACGGACGGAAATTATGGGTCTGAAGGTCGGTTACAAGGCATCAGCGGAGCAGTTCGGACCCCGTGAGCTACTGGACTACGCCGTGCAGGCCGAAGCCGTAGGCCTGGACAGCGTGACGATCTCGGACCATTTCCAGCCCTGGCAGCACGACGGCGGGCATGCTCCGTTCTCGATCGCCTGGCTGGCGGCCGTCGGCGAACGCACGGAGCGGATCCAACTCGGCACGTCGGTCCTCACCCCGACGTTTCGGTACAACCCCGCCGTCGTCGCTCAGGCCTTCGCCACGCTCGGCTGCCTTTACCCGAACCGGATCATGCTCGGCGTCGGTACCGGTGAAGCCTTGAACGAGGTCTCCGTCGCCCGCCTCCAGTGGCCCGAATTCAAGGAACGGTTCGCCCGCATGCGGGAGGCGGTCGACCTGATGCGCGCGCTGTGGACCGGCGAACGGGTCACCTTCGAGGGTGAGTACTACCAGACCACCGACGCGACCGTTTACGACCGCCCCGACCAGCCGGTGCCGATCTACGTGGCCGCCGGCGGTCCGGTGGTGGCGCGGTACGCCGGCCGGGCCGGCGAGGGTTTCATCTGCACGTCGGGCAAGGGTCGCGAGCTGTACGAGGACAAGCTACTGCCGGCCGTCGACGAGGGCCTGGCGAAGGCAGGGCGGCCCAAGGACGCCATCGACCGGATGATCGAGATCAAGCTGTCCTACGACCCCGAGCCCGAACGCGCTCTGGAGAATTGCCGGTTCTGGGCACCGTTGTCGCTGACCGCCGAGCAGAAACACGGCCTGCACGATCCGGTCGAGATGCAGGCCGCCGGGGCCGCGCTGCCGATCGAACAGGTGGCCTCCCGCTGGATCGTCGCCTCGGATCCGGAATCGGCGATGGAGCAGATCCAGCCGTATCTCGATCTCGGATTCGACCACCTGGTGTTCCACGGACCGGGTCACGACCAGTCGCGCTTCCTGACAACCTTCAGCGAGCAGGTGCTCCCGCTGTTGCGATCCCAAGGCTGATAGCGCATTCAGATCTCACCTGAGTCCTCGACCCGGAAGCCGACCTTGAGGGTCACCTGAAAATGATCGACGGCCCCGTTCTCAACGTGACCTCGGATCTCGGTGGTCTGAAACCAATCGACGTGTCGGATAGTCGATGACGCGCGGCTGATGGCGTTGCGAATCGCAGTGTCGACACCGTCCGGTGACGATCCGACCAACTCGACAACTCGATACGTGTGACTTGACATTTGGACGCTCCCGCTGGCGAGATCGGGGCTGCTGGGCACAACAGCTCTCAGGACTCTTCGATGATGGCAGGGGCTCCTCCGCCTGGACAGAGCGGCGAGGGACCGGTGCGCCGGCCGGTTTCAGGACGTGAGCCTCAAGGCGTTCGTCGATACGGTTGCAGCTTGGCTTGGCGCGGGCTGCCGATCTGGGCGCCGATAACACGGACGAGATCCATGGACCAGCCGCTTGCTGCCCGCCGCGCGGCCACTTCGTGCTCGGACCACAACTCGGCGAACTCCGAACTGGCCGCAAGCAGTCGCGTCGAAGGAGACATCAGATGACGAATTTCCCCACCCGCCAACTCGGCCGGACCGGTCCGGTAGTCAGCGCCATCGGCCTGGGCTGTATGGGCATGTCGGGCATGTACGGCCCGGCAGACGACGACGAAAGTGTCGCCACCATCAAGTCCGCGGTCGAGGCGGGCATCACGCTGATCGACACCGGCGACTTCTACGGCTCCGGCCACAACGAACTTCTCGTGGGACGGGCATTGCGGGACCTCAGCCGGGATGCCGTAGAACTGAGCGTCAAGTTCGGCGCGCGCCGCGGTCCCGCAGGCGAATGGGGCGGCAACGACACCCGTCCCGAGGCCATGCGTAACTTCCTGGCGTACTCACTCACCCGCCTCGGCACCGACCGCATAGACATCTACCGGCCCGCCCGCCTTGACCCTGCTGTCCCGATCGAGGACACGATCGGTGCCATCGCCGAACAGGTTCAGGCCGGATACGTAAGGCACATCGGCCTGTCGGAGGTGGGCGTCGACACGATCCGCCGCGCCGCCGCCGTCCACCCAATCGCCGACTTGCAGATCGAGTACTCACTGCTCTCGCGCGGCATCGAAGACGGCATCCTCGATACCTGCCGCGAACTCGGTATCGCCATCACTGCCTACGGCGTGCTCTCCCGCGGCCTGATCAGCGATTCCATCGGAACCGACTTTGCCGAAAATGACTTCCGGGCGCACAGCCCACGCTTCCAGGCCGACAACCTGACGCACAACCGCAATCTGGTCACGCAGCTGCGCACCCTTGCCGACCGTCACGGCCTGACCGTCGCCCAACTGGCCATCGCCTGGGCCTACTCGCGCGGCGAGGACATCATCGCCGTGATCGGCATGCGGAAGCGGACGAGGGTGACCGAAGCAGTGGCCGCCATCGCAGTCGAGCTATCCGCCGATGCCCTGGCCGAGATCGAGCGCATCATCCCGGTCGGAGCAGCCGCCGGCGACCGCTACGCACCGGCCCAGCTCGCGCAACTGGACAGCGAGCGGCGATAACCAATGCCACCCTCCACGCTTCCTCCGTCGCCGCTACTTGACCGGCTGGTCGTTGGGTGGGGGCAACATGCTGCCGTCGCGTAGGACGACCGGACCAACAGCGGCCGAGTTCTTCACCGGTGGCGGCGGGGCTGGTGACGGTGTCAGCACTGGGCTCGGCGGTGTCGGCTGGCTAACGGTGCAGCCGAAGGCCGGCGGGGTTGCCGCGACTGCGGCCTTGTTGTCCACAAGGTCGGCCAGGCTCACCGCGTTGTCGAGTCGTGGTACGCCCAGTGGTGGTAGGCCGAGCAGGTCGAGGACGGTTTTACCAATGGACGCATGGGACTCCACCTACGGTCGATTCCGGGTTTGCGTCGCGAGGTAGGCGTAATACGGCAGGATGGCCAGGTTGTCGAACTGGGTGTGTGCCACCTGTGTAGTGGCGCCGGTTTGCTGGGCATGCAGCCATTTCGCGTAAGCAGCGTGCGTGTGGGCCTGATCATGCGCGGACGGGTTCGACTTCACGGGCCAGCCGGTTGCGGCGTTGGCACCGAACGCGCGCATCGATGCGAAGTAGTTGTCCGTCGTGTGGTTCTCCTGGACGAACACGACGACGTGCGGCACAGTCTCGGGCATATCCCAAACCGTGCTCTTTCGCGGCTAAGCGAGCAAGTTGTAGACGTCGAGGCCGAATCGGTTCAGCCCTGCCGTCTGCGCGTAGCCGAGGTAGGGCAGGCCGAAGATGTCCTCGAGAGAGGCGAGCAACGAGTAGTGGTTGTAGGACGTCGTGCTCCAGGTGTTCGGCGCGGTCCACCGGGACAGCACCAGCGCGCCGATGCGACCGCCACCCAGACCCGCGATGCCGGGAAGCGGGGTGTTCGGTCCGGGGCCCTCACCACAGCAGGCGGTCGCGTCACTCTGCGGGCTGTCCGCTTCGTCGGCGGTGATGATGAGTTCACCATCGGTCTTGTACGCCGGTGAGTTCAGGATCTTCGGTACCCAGACCTGGAGCCAGGCGTCGACGCTGGCCAAGCCACCAGGGCTCCCGTCAACGCAGGGTGAGTCGTGGCCGTCATCGCATAAGTTGGGTGTGATGTAGGACAGGTTCGGGGTCGTGCTGGTACTGGCGAGATCCTTCGGCAACTGAGACAGATCGACGTCGCGCTGGGCGCATTCAGCCGAGTCGGTGATCGCGCTGAAGTAGACGAACGGGTTGTGCCGGGCGGCGTATTGGTCGCCGACCGTAGCCTTCTGAGTGGGATCCACGGTGTTGATCGCGGGGTGCCGGCACGGCGTGCCCATGTCTTGCATGTATCCCTTCCAGCTAAGTCCCTTGGCATCGAGCTGGGTCGGCAGCGACGGGACTGAGGACGGAAATACACAGCCGGACCCGACGGCCTGCCCCAGTGGCGCCGTCGTACCTCCGACAAAGGATGAGTAGATCTGGCAATCTGCCTGCATCTGCGGGTTCGGGCCTTGGCCGGACAGCTGCGCGACGTAGTTGGGCTGCGAGTTGTGCGCCGTGCCGTAGTACGTGTTGAGCAGAACGCCCTTGGACCGCAGCGTCTTTGCCAGGTATGGCGCGGCCGAGGTCGGGCCCCAGGTCGTGTCGTACCCCTTGTTCTCGATGTTGATGACGAACACATGCTTGACCGGCGGAACGTAGCCGCTGACCGGCGGGGTGGCGGCGCCGTCCGCGCTGCGCGCGATGACGAGCCCGACGGATGCGACCAGGGCGATGCTGATCAGGGCGGCGAACCCGCTGCGGCGTCGGATGGCGGGTCGCGAAATCCGGGTTGCACTCATGAGGGCAGGCTCCATCCAGCAGCGAGTGCCTTCTGTTTCAGGTCAGGCCATTCGGCTTGCTCGGCGCCGGTCAGAGGCGTCGGTGGGCAGGCCGCGGCGGCGAAAGGCGGCACGGTGAAGCGGGGCACCGTGAGTTTCGGCGCCGTGCTGAAATCGAGGACCTCCGCCAGGTTACGAGCGGCGGAATCCCGTGGCGTCAGAGCCGACAATCCCCAGCGCCACTCGATCAGCTTCAGGATCGACGTGTGGTCGTAGGTGTTGTGCGCGACATAGTGGCGACGAGCACGCGGCGAGATGACCAGCGCGGGCACCCGGAAGCCGCGCAGTGCGGTCTCGGAGGAGACATCGGGAGCGGTGCCTGGGGTGACATGATCGTAGAAACCACCCCATTCGTCAAAGTTGATCACCAGCACGGTGTTGGCCCAGTTCGGGCTGCTCGTTATGGCGTTGTAGACCTGGTTGAGGAACTGTTCACCGGCGCGGATGTCGGCTTTGGGGTGATCGTCGCCGGAGCTGCCGGAGGCCTCGTCGATGAAGCGCGGATCGATGAACGACACCTCCGGTAACCGGCCCGCCGCCGCGTCGGTCAGGAACGTCGCGAACGGCCACGATATCGGCAAGTACTTCGTGCCCCACAGCGCCGTGAACGGGATGTCGGAGAAGTAGTAACGCCCCGTTAGACCGGCACCGGCAAGCGAGTCCCAGATCGTCGGCAGCGTCGAGGTGACGGTGGAGTTGTGCAGCCGGTCGGTCCGGGCCGCGTGTTGGTAGAGGCGGTTCGGATAGGTCTCGGCCATTACTGCGGAGAAGTAGCGGTCGCACACCGTCCACGCGGGCGCGGCCTGGCCGAGGAAGGCCAGATCAGGCTGGGTGTAATAGCCGACGGCGAGCGAATCGTTCTCTCCGGCCCGTAGCCACCCGTCACAGCGGCCGTTGTTCAGTTCGATGCGGCCGCCCTCGTACGAGTGGTCCGGGTCGTTGTAGGCGCAGCTGGCGTAGTCGGTCAGGTGATGGGTGGTGTGCTTGAGGCCGTACCGGTCGGTGAACGTCAACCCTGACTGCTTACCGTCCGCGCCGGTCAGCCAGCCGAGGAAGTGGTCGAACGACCGGTTCTCCATCATCACGACCACGACGTGTTCGATGCCCGAGGTTGCTGGCGCCGGCAGAGCAGCAGGCGTTGCGGCGAACGAGGGAAATCCGAGCAGGCCGCGATCCAGGCCGGCGCCGGCGAGCAGGCCGGCCGCACCGAGGGCACCCGAGGTCTTCAGCAGTGTTCTACGAGAAGGTTCCACGCAATACCTAACGGCGTCAGTCCTTGGTAGGTCACGGTCAGGCTGGCGGTGTTCATGCGGTGTTCATATACACACCCGTCAGGAATGACTGTCCGCGCCGATCCATACCGACTTGATGTTGAGGAACTCCCGCATACCGTGCACGGTGAGTTCCCTGCCGTACCCACTCGTCTTGACGCCCCCGAAAGGCATCTCGGGGTAGCTCGTCGTCATGCCGTTCACAAAGGCCATTCCAGCCTGGATTTCCTGGACGAAGCGCGATCGTTCGGTCGCGTCCTCGGTCCAGATGTTCGACCCGAGCCCGAAGTCGGTGTCGTTGGCCAACTCCATACCGGCATCGAAGTCAGGCACCCGGTACAACGAGGCCACCGGCCCGAAGACCTCCTCACCGTAGATGCGCATCTCTGTCGTGATGTCGGTGATCAGCGTGGGTGGGTAGTACCACCCCGGTCCATCGAGCCGCCTGCCGCCGACGACGACCCGAGCACCCTTCTCGACGGCGTCGCGAACCAGTGCCTCGACATCCTCGCGGCCCTGTTCGGTCGCGAGCGGCCCAACCTTGGTGTTGCCGTCCATGGGATCGCCGATCGGCAGGGCCGCCAGTTTCTGGGCGAACAGGCGCTCGAACTCGTCCGCCACTGACTCGTGCACGATGAAGCGCTTGGCGGCGATGCAACTCTGCCCGTTGTTCTGGCACCGAGCCGTGGTCGCGACTTCGGCCGCCTTGTCAAGATCAGCCGAGGGCATGACGAGGAAGGGGTCGCTGCCGCCGAGTTCCAGGACGGTCTTCTTGATCTCCGCACCGGCAATCGCGGCAACGGACTGGCCCGCTGGTCCGCTGCCGGTAAGCGTCGCGGCGGCGACCCGCTTGTCACGCAGAACCCGCTCGACCTGCTTCGAGCCGATCAGCAGGGTCTGGAATACGTCAGCCGGGAATCCGGCTTTGCCGAACAGCTCCTCCATGTAGAGGGCCGTCTGCGGGACGTTGCTGGCGTGCTTGAGCACTCCGACGTTGCCTGCCATCAGCGCCGGCGCGGCGAAGCGCATTGCCTGCCACAGCGGGAAATTCCACGGCATGACAGCCAGCACCACACCGACCGGCTGGTACACCACGTAGGCCTGCTCGGCGCCCACTGCACCGGCATCGACCGCATCATCAGCAAGGTAGCTCGGGCCGTGGCTGGCGAAGAATCGCAGTGCATACGCGCATTTGGAGACCTCAGCCCTTGCCGAGGCCAAAGTTTTACCCATCTCGGTTGTCATCAGGGCCGCGACGTGCTCTGCATCGGCATCCAGCACATCGGCCGCCGACCTCAGCCAGCCGACGCGATCGGCCAGCGTCGTTCCTCGATAGGACTGAAACGCCTGGGATGCCCGACGCAACCGATCATCGAGTTCGGTTTCGGTGAGCGGATCAAATGTCTTCAGCGTTTCGCCTGTGACGGGGTTGATCGTTGCGATAGCCATGAGGCCTCCGGTTGACAATGGGTCGTTCGTCGACCAATTTCGTCGACCAATTTCGACTGTTCACCTGCCTGTCCACGCTACTGCCGGCGGTTACCACCTAGCCATGTGTATCTGCAGGTCGCCAGCTGGCCCGCATGTTGGCCCTAGCAGGTGCAGCTCCTTCGCTACGGTCACGAACCGGTCTGGTGGAGCACAGTCGAGGCACCCAGCAGCGGTCTCCTCCCAGCCGTGTCGATGCTGGCGATGTTGCCGGTGGCTACGGTGAGCGCTGCGAGCAAGAGTGCCCGACCGTCATCGTCCGGCGCGATCGGACTGATCGAGATCGCGCATCGCTCGATCCAGCGGGAGAACGTGACCTCCTCACCGACCACGACAGGTGCGCCAGAGATCTCCTCCCACGTGGCGACCAGATACCACAGGGTCTGTTCTGCAACCGCAGCTTCAGGCGGCAGCTCGATGCGCGCGGACTCGGGCAGTACAAGTTCATGCCCAAGAGAATCGATCGCAACACCGGGACCAACGAGCACTGTCCCGCCGTCGTCCTCGACGCCGTAACCGTCGACGATGCCCCAACCGTGTAACAACCGGTTGTGCAGGTACCGCATCTGGCGGTGATAGTCCTGCTCCGTGCGGAGGTCGTCGGCGCTCAGCAATTGCCCTTCGAAGAAACTCATCCGCACCGGTAGGCCTGCTGGCGATCCGAGCTCATCACTCACGGCAGTTGTCCCTTGCTGACGGCGGAACCGGGTCTGCATCCTCCCGGAAACATAACGCCAGCACACCAGATCGACGGCCAGGCACGCGAACGTGGCGGAGCGCATGCGCCGACTCGCCGCCGATCCTCCACACTCGCTTGCCACGATCGATGGTGCGTTGGGCGCTGCCGTCGAAAGTGACGTGACCGTTCTCGAGGCGGCCTATGGGTTGCGCCCCGCCAACCACGACGATCCAACCGCAGCGCAAGACTGAACCGGACCGCGGCAACTTACTGCGCCCCCACGGGAAGGTTGAGGTCGCGTTCGATATCTTGCAGGCTTCGGTTCTTGGTCTCCGGAACCTGCCGTTGGAAGTAGACGAGCGCGACGACGGACAGACCGGCGAAGAGGAAGAAGGTTCCGGCGTTGCCGATGGCGCTGAGCAGCGTGAGGAACGAGACGGTGACAACGAAGTTTGCGCCCCAGTTCGCCATGGTGGCCACACTCATCGCCTGACCACGGATTTTCACCGGGTAGATCTCGCTGATCAGCAGCCAGAACACCGGACCGAGCCCGATGGCAAAGGACCCGGTGTAGAGCAGCAGTCCGGCAATCGCAATGTAGGCAGTGCTTCCATGCAGCTGGCTGCCGCCTATGGCGAAGGTGAGGGCGACCAGGACCATTCCGACCGCCATGCCCGCAGTGCCGCCCAGTAGCAGTGGGCGCCGGCCAGTCCGATCCAGGAGCCGGATCGCAACGATCGTCATGCCAACGTTGACTACGCCGTTAACCACGTTGGCCAGCAGCGCGGCGGAGTTGCCGAGACCGGCAGATGACAACAGAGTCGGCGCATAGTAGATGATGGTGTTGATGCCGGTGATCTGCTGGAACACAGCCAGCGAAACTCCGATGATCATGACATGGCGCATAGCCGGGTTGAGGACCTCACGCAAGCTGGATTGACGTGTGGATAGTTGACGCACCTGGGCGATCTCGGCTTCGATGTCGTCCTGGTCCCGGACCCGGTGCAGCACCTGGCGTGCCTCGTCCTCCCGGCCCTGGGCGACCAGCCAGTGCGGGCTCTCGTGCTGGAAGAGCATGCCCAAGAACATCAAAATCGCTGGTATCGCGGCCAGTCCGAACATCAGCCGCCAGTTCTGTCTGGACGCCAGTCCGTAGTCGACCAGGTAGGAGGCGAGGATGCCGCCGGTAATGGCCAGCTGGTTGAAGCTGACCAGGGCGCCGCGGATGCGCGGCGGAACAACCTCGCCGATGTACAGCGGCACGACCATCGACGCAGAGCCGACTGCGAGCCCGATGATGACCCGCGCACCTACCAGGACGCCGTAACTGGGCGAAAGGGCAGCGAGCATCACCCCGGCGACGAAAAGCGCCGCCGTGCCCAGCACGGTGGGCCGGCGGCCTACCCTGTCGGCGATCCTGCCCGCGGCCAGAGCACCGATCATCGCTCCGATCAGGAGCATGCTGGTCAGCAGTTCCTTGTCGAAGGATGTCAGACCGGGGAAGTCCTTGCCGATAAACAGCAGCGCCCCGGAGATGACGCCAGTGTCGTAACCGAACAGCAGGCCGCCGAGCGCTGTGATCGCTGCGCCGAACAGGACATGGCGGTGGATTGTTCCGGACGACAGCCGCCCTGCCGACGTCGGCACATCGGTCCTAGTCATGCTTGCTCGCTTGCCCACAGGATCGCATAGCCTCTCCCTTTGTTTCGGTGCCAGAGGGCTGAGGGGCCCTCGACACCATCGTCGCGCCCACAGCAGGCACGGTCTTCACCGCCAGTGGGGCCCCTCGCGTGCAGCCAACCGGAATCTCCATCTTCCAGCTAGCTTCCAGCGGGGCCCGCGGACCGCAGGACCGGATACCGGCGGTACGTCGCGTGGCCGGGTCCGCTCAGCGTTCGCCGCGGATGATCGCGGCGTAGACCTCACCGCTGTGCTTTACCGTCCGTCGCTGGCTCGGATAGTCGACATAGGTCAGGCCGAAGCGCGGCCAGTACCCGTAAGCCCATTCGAAGTTGTCGAGGAGCGACCAGGCATAAAAGCCCCGCACCGGAGCACCTTCGGCAACCGCTGCGGCCATCGCAGCGATGTGCTGTCGCAGGTACGCCGCGCGCTCGACATCGTGGACGTAACCGTCGGCGTCTGGCACGTCGTCGAACGCCGCTCCGTTCTCGGTGACGTACAGGACGGGGCTCTCGTACTCCTTCGCCACCCTGAGCAGCACGTCGTGCAGTCCCTGCGGATGCACCTCCCAGCCCATCGCCGTCGTCGCGGCACCTTCAACCGGCACCGACCGGTAGCCGAGGGTGGCCACCGTGTCGTCAGCCGCCACCCGCTCGCGGAAGTAGTAGTTGACGCCGAGGAAATCCAGTGGCGCGGCGACAACCTCGAGATCGCCTGGCTGCACGGGGGGTTCGATCCCGTATACGTCAACCATGTCCTGCGGGTACCCACGCCCGTGCAGCGGATCCAGCCACCACCTGTTGGTGTGCCCGTCGGCCCGCTCTGCGGCCCGGACGTCGGCCGGATCGTCGGTCGCCGGTTCGCACGGGCTCAGGTTCAGGACGATCCCCACCGTCGGCCGAGTTGCGGCGTTCGCGCGCACAGCGTCCGCCGCCAGGCCGTGCCCGAGCAGCAGGTGATGCGACGCATGCACAGCGTCATGCAGGTCACGGTGGCCGGGCGCCATCCGGCCCTCCAGATGCGCTATCCAGGCGCAGCAGAGCGGCTCGTTGATCGTCGTCCAATCGCGCACCCGGTCACCGAGACGCCCAGCGACCGAACCGGCGTACTCGGCGAAGCGCGGCGCGGTATCACGTGCGACCCAACCGCCGGAACGTTGCAGCGCCGAGGGGAGGTCCCAGTGGTACAGAGTCACGAACGGCGTGATCCCGGCGTCGAGCAGATCGTCGACGACCCGGTCATAGTGGTCGAGACCCGCGGGGTTGAGGGCGCCACTGCCGAGTGGCTGGACGCGCGGCCACGCGACCGAGAAGCGGTAACTGTTCACGCCGAGCGCACGTAGCAACGCCAGATCCTCCGGCCAGCGACGGTAGGAGTCGCAAGCGTCCTCGCCGGTGTCGCCGCCATCGATCGCGTCGGGCGTACGGCAGAAGTCGTCCCAGATCGACGGCATCCGCCCGTCCGCGGTCACCGCCCCTTCGGTCTGATAGGCCGACGTCGCGACGCCCCAGCGGAAGTCCGCGGGCAGGGACGAGAGGTTCATCTAGTGAGGTCCTTTCACTTCACCGAGCCGGCGGTCATACCGGCAACGAGATATCGCTGGAGCACGAGGAAGCCGACGACGACCGGCACGCTCACGGTCAGCGCCGCGGCCATGATCTGGTTCCAGTAGACGTTGTTCTGAGTCGCATAACCCTGCAGCCCGACCGCGAGGGTGCGGGTTGAGTCGTTGGTCAGCACGGAGGCGAACAGCACCTCGCCCCACGCGGTCATGAATGCGTAGATGAGCACGGCGACGATTCCGGGCATCGCGGCCGGGATGACGACGCGTACGAAGGCGCCCAGCGGGCCGCAGCCGTCGACCTTGGCGGCCTCGTCCAGGTCACGCGGAACCGAATCCAGGTAGCCGGTCAGCATCCAGATCGCGAACGGCAGCGTGAACGTCATGTATGTGATGATCAGGCCCGTCCGGCTGCCGTAGAGCTGAATGCCGGTCGTGTTGCCGAGGTTGACGAAGATGACGTAGAGGGGCAGCAAGAACAGGATGCCGGGGAACATCTGCGTCGAGAGCACGACGACCGAGAAGGTCTGGCGGCCGCGGAAGCGGTACCGGCTCAGCGCATACGCCGCGAAGAGCGCCACGAGCACCGACGCGACCGAGGCGATCGTCGAAACGACGACGCTGTTCACGAAGTAGTCGGCCAACGGGATCGTCTTCCACATCTCGACGAACGGCTTGGTGGACAGGTGGCTCGGGAACCAGGTGAACCGGTCCTGCACGTCGGCGAGCGGCTTCAGCGCAGACGTCACCATCACCCACACCGGGATGAGCGCGAAGAGCGACAGCCCGACCAGCCCGACGGCGCGGGTCCACTTGAACCAGGTCGGCTCACGCATCGTCGGCCCCCGATTTCACCAGCCGCAGATAACCGCCGGTCACCACGAGCAGGAAGACCATCAGCAGCACCGACATCGCCGATCCGGTTCCGAAGTTCCAGGTGACGAAAGAGTTCTGATAGATGTGCATCGAAATGACGTCGGCTTGATGCGGGGCGCCCTTTCCGAAGAGCGTGAACGGCGTGGTGAAGTCGTTGAATGTCCACAGGAACAGGACGAGCAACAGCACCCGGTTCACCGGCCGCAGCATCGGCAGGGTTACGCCACGCAGCTGAGCCCACACGCCCGCCCCGTCAAGGCCCGCAGCCTCGTAGAGATCCTGCGAGATGCTCTGCATTCCGGCGGTGAGCATGAGGAAGGCGAACGGCCAGGTGCGCCACACCTCGACGATCACCAGGCTGTAGAAGCTGTTCTGCCCGATCAGCCAGAAGGGGCGACTCCCACCGGCGAGGTGCAACTGGTCGACGAGCAGGTGGTTCACCGCGCCGTTGTCCCGTTGGAACATGAAGTTCCAGGTGATCACCGACGCGAAGACCGGCAGGGCGTACGGGATGAGGAACATCGTGCGGACGATTCCGCGCCCGGGAAACGGACGTTGGGTGAACAAGGCTGCCGCCATCCCGAGTGTCCAGGACACGGCCAGGACGATGACGGTGACGCCGGTCGTGACAAAGAAGGAATGCAGCAGCTCCTTGCCGGCGGCACCGTTGAAGTCGATCGCATACCGGTAATTGGCGAAGCCGGCACTCGGTGCCTGGCGCCAGTTGGCGATGTAGAACTGGGTCAGCCGCAGGAAGCTGATGCCGATACCGACGAGCATCGGGACGATGTGGATAAGCAGTTCCAGAACCACGGCCGGGACGAGTAGCAGGTACGGCAGTACCTGTCGACGTCGCCGGCGAGCGGCCGCCGGAGCGGTGTCCGACGGCGGCGACTCCGCCGCCACCATCCTGTCCAGAACCACGGGTCAGCTCCTTGTCCCGGGGGCGGGCGCCGCTTGCCCACCCCCGATCGTCGAGTCGGTGGGTCAGGAAATCTGCTGCTGGGCGGCCTTGAGCTGCGAGCTGATCTCGGAGTCCGAAACGTTCTTGCCGCTGGCGACGTCGGCGAGCATGTTCTTGATCGCCGTACCGATCAGCGTCTCGAACTGGCTCTCGGAGGCCACCGCCGGCAGTGGTGCTGCCGAGGTGCTCAGGATCGTCTTGAAGGTCAGCACCGCCGGGGTGGTGAAGGCCGGATCGGCATAGGCGTCGTTGACCGACGGCAGCGACCCATAGCTCTTGTTCAGCACCTTCTGCTCGGGCGTGCTGGTCATGAACTTGACGAACTCGAGTGCGGCGTCCAGGTGCTTGGTGTTCTTGAAGACGGCCAGGTTGATGCCGGCGACCATGCTGGTGACCTTCTTGCCGCCTGCCGGCATCGGGTCGGGCAGCGGCATCGGGGCAACGCCGATGTCGGCGGCGTTCATGCCGAGCTGCTTCAGCGAGCCGGACGCGGCCTGCCAGAGAACCATCGCCGACTTGCCCTTGGCGAAGTCGGCGAGCGCCTCGGTGCCCTGGGCGTATTCAGCGTTGCTCGGGTTGGTGATCTTGTCCGTCTGGATGAAGTCGAGGTACTGGCGGATCGCGGCCACGTTCTGTGGCGTGTCGAATGTCGGTTTACCCGCCGCGTCGAAGAAGGCACCGCCCTGCTGCTGGCTGAGCGTGAACACGTTGTGGATGTTCTCGCTGACGCTGCCGCCCTCGATGGACAGGCCCGAGTGCTGCGCGGTGGTGAGCTTCTTCGCGTCGGTCTCGAACTCCGGCCAGGTGCTCGGCGGCTGGCTGATACCAGCCTCAGTAAAGTACTTCTTGTTGTAGTAGAGGCCGTAGGCGAGGCTGTAGATCGGCACGGCCGTCGGGGGCTGGCCTGCTGCGCCGGTCGCCGAGAGGCTGCCACCGAGGAACTGGCTCTTGCCGCCGATCTTGGCCATCACAGTGTCGTCGAAGGGTACGAACGCGCCGGTGGCCTGCAGCGACGCCGACCACGTATTGCCGATGTTGAGGACGTCAGGACCCTTGCCCGACGTCGTCGCCGTCAGGATGTTGTTGAGGAGGTCCGACCAGGGCACGACCTGCAGGTTGACCTTGATGCCGGTCTGCTGGGTGAACTTCGCGAGCTCCGGTCCGAGCACCTGCTTGTCGTTGTCCAGGCTGGTGCCCTGGTTGCTCGCCCAGTAGGTGAGCGTCGCGTTCTTGTCGGATCCACCGCTGCTATTGCCGCTGCTACTGCTGCTACACGCCGTGAGGGCGCCGACGCCGACCAACGACGCCAACGCGAGCGCAGCCAAGCGATTCACTCGCATGCTGAGTCCTTTCCTGTCAGGGGATCTCCGACCGAGCGGCGGAAGGCAGCACGGTCCCGTGAGTCGAGAGAGGATCTTTTACGACTTCCTCTAAGACGTGTATGTTGTGCCCGAGAACAAAATACGTCAATGCCCGCTCGGTGATCCGTGTCCAACTCGTTACCAACGGATGACGGTGGAGATACACGACGATGGGACAACATGCTGATGGCGAGGGGGTGAACATGCAACGGCGGATATCGAAGGAACCCCAGACGGTCCGCGATCTTCGGAAGACGAACCGCGCGACGGCCTTGTGGGAGCTCTACCTCCGCGGCGCGCTGAGCCGGCAACAGATCGGCGTCGCCACCGGCGTCTCGCTCGCCACGGTCAGCAACGTGGTCGGCGAGTTGATCGACCAGCGCGTCGTCATTGAGGTCGGGTCGGAGGACTCCAATGGTGGGCGTCCCCGCGGTCTGGTGCAGATCGATCCGGAGTTCGGTTTCGTCATCGGCGTGGACATCGGGGAGACCTCATTCCTGGTCGAGCTCTTCGACCTGAGCATGCGCGTGCGGGCATCCCACCGGTCGATGACCGTCCTCACCCGGCTCGAACCGGCCGATGCCGTGACGCACGTGGTGCAGGGCATCGAGCAGGTCATCGAAGGAGCGCAGCTGGCTGCGCCGGACATCCTCGGTGTCGGCATCGGCGTGCCCGGCCTGGTGGAACACGCCGAGGGGGCCGTCGTCCACGGGCAGAGCGTCGGCTGGGACGCGGTGCCACTGGAGAAGCTGATGCGGCGACACATTTCGTTGCCGATCATCATCGACAACGGCGCGAAGACACTGGGCCAGGCGGAGACCTGGTTCGGCGCAGCACGCGGCGTAGACAACGCCGTCATCGCCCTGCTCGGCATCGGGGTCGGCACCAGCATCATCAGCAACCGCCAGCTCTACCGCGGCGCCACCAGCAGCGCCGGTGAGTGGGGACATACCACAGTTGTCGTCGACGGGCGGAAGTGTCGCTGCGGTGCGCTCGGCTGTCTCGAGGCTTACATCGGTGCCGCCGCCATCGTCGGCCGTTACGACGAACTGGCTGGTCGTCGGCGTCGAACCAGCCTGGCCGATCTCGAAAGCCGCATCGACCGGATGCTCGCCACGCGCGAGACCGACGACGTCGCTGCGCAGGTGCTCGACGAGACCGCGACATACCTCGGCGTCGGGATCGCCAACCTGGCAAACCTCTTCAATCCTGAACGCGTCGTCGTCGGCGGCTGGCTCGGCCAGAGCCTCGCGAGTTTCCTACTTCCCGAGATCCGGAACGCTGCTGGGCGCAACGCGTTGCGGCTGCCGTTCAGTCACCTCGAGATCGTTCGTGGCGAACTCGGCGCAGACGCGGTCGCCCTCGGAGCGGCGACCCTGCCGGTGGCGCAGTTCCTGTCGCTCGGCGGTCCGGCGAAGGCTATGCAACCCACCGACGACCGGCTCGCCCGCTGATCCAGCCCGGCGGCCGGTCGTCCATAACCGTGGCCTCACAGGTGCGCGGTGATCCAGTCCCAAGCGCGGCGGATCCGTGTCTGCAGCGGCGTTTCTTCGCGTCCGTCAGTGCGCGGAGGCCCTGAATCCGCGGACGGCTCGTGCAGGTCGCCTTGCTCGACGGCGAGGACCACCCCGCGCTCGTGCAGCTCGGCGATCTGGTCGGCGTCGGCGTAGAGGCGCCGGCCCGAAAGGGGCCTCGTATGGATTATCAGGCCGTGGAATATGTCGAGATCGGCGTCGGCGAGCACATGATCCACAACGCCCAGCTGCTGCCCGTTCCGGTCGAAGACAGGTGTGCCCTCGGCGAGGGCCAGATACGCGACGGGCGGTCCCAGGCTTTGCATGCCAGCGACGGTACGCGTCAATTCGCAGAGTGGCCCCGGAGTTTCCGATTATCCTTCGGCACACGGCGAGAACGCTCGTCCTCGATCTGTCTGATCAGTTCCGTGCGCGCTTCGCGCAGCGCCCGATCGAGGTCGGTGTCGGCGCTCTTGGCTACCAGCAGCGGCCAACTATCGAGTTTGGCCTCGATGGTCACCCGCTGCTCCGGGCCGCGACGGTCCTTCACGGACAACTGCACGTCTACCTCGTCGGCGGCCCAACGAGCCAGATGTCTCTCGAGCGGGGCGAGGACTTCCACTACGTCTGCCCGCTCGCTGTCATGGAATCCGCCCGTGAATCTGAGTGAGCTGGTCAGCACGGGCGTCGAGCTACTGCTTGTCATGGCCTACCCCTGACCTCCAGCGGTTCGGTTCCGGATCCGACCTTGACGGTAGCCCCGCGGGCGCCGTCTGGACGCACCGACAGGTGATTTTGAGCTCGACGGGTCTGACAACGCGTCGGTGCTGGTGCGGACAGGGCCGAGACTCACACCTGCTTGGACCTGACAGGCCCAAGCAGGTGTGGTTCCAGCGACCAGATCTGAGGCGATCGCGGAAAGCAAGGAACGTGCCTTGTCGATGATCCTTGTTCAAACGATGATCATGCAGGACCCGAAGGACTGGGACGTGGATCGATTCTCGCCGCTGGCCGCTGAGTTTGCGGTCTGGCTCATTGGGGTCGACCAGGGCAATGGTCTGAGGCTTGCCGACGCGCGTAGGGCATTCTGAAGTTTCCGGAGCGTGGCCGATCTTCGCGCCCGAACCCGAACACAGCCTGTTGCAGACCTTGGCTTGCGACGGAATTGTCGGCTGGTTCCCGGCGCACCCGCACGGAGGGTCGGTGGTCCCGCCGCCAGATTCGCCGTTCGCCACGGTTATCGCCCAAGGTCGCAGCAGTATCACCGGCCGTCGCTTCGACCTCGCGATCGCCCTCGACAACGAGGTGACGTCAGATGGTCGGATGCTCGGCCGTGCACCGGCCGAGTCGACATTCCATCATTTCGCCGATTGGCTGCACGGTCCATATTCCCGAATCACCGGGTGATTGTTGTCCCAGCCCATCCACTGGCGCGCGCAGGCCCTGATGAGTATTCCGGAAGTATGACAGCGAAAACATGGTTCATTACCGGCGCGTCCCGTGGCTTCGGCCGAGAGTGGGCGATCGCAGCCCTCGGTCGCGGTGACTCTGTCGCGGCGACTGCCCGCGACACCAGCACCCTGGATGATCTCGTCGAGAAGTACGGCGAGCGTCTGCTCCCGGTGAAGCTCGACGTGACCGACAGAGCAGCGGACTTCGCCGCCGTGAAGGAGGCCCATGACCGGTTCGGTCGGCTCGACGTCGTGATCAACAACGCCGGATACGGGCACTTCGGCATGATCGAGGAACTCAGCGAAGCCGACGCGCGAGGCCAGATCGAGACCAACCTGTTCGGTGCGCTGTGGGTCACGCAGGCCGCCCTGCCGTACCTGCGAGCGCAGGGCAGTGGGCACATCATCCAGGTGTCCTCGATCGGCGGCATTTCTGCCTTCCCGATGGTGGGCATCTACCACGCGTCCAAGTGGGGCCTGGAGGGATTCAGTCAGGCGCTGGCGCAGGAAGTCGCCGACTTCGGCATCAGGGTGACGTTGATCGAGCCTGGCGGCTTCTCCACCGACTGGGCCGGTCCGTCGGCGAAGCGCTCCGAGCAGTTGCCGGTCTACGACGACTTCCGGGAGAGGGCTCAGCAGTGGCGCGCTCAGCGCAACGCGGCACCCGGCGATCCGGAGGCGAGCGCAGCAGCGATCCTGCGGGTCGTGGACGCCGACGAGCCGCCGCTGCGGGTGTTCTTCGGCGCCGCGCCGCTCGAGATCGCCGAGAGGGACTACGCCTCCCGCCTGGAGACCTGGCGCGCGTGGCAGGACGTGGCCGAACTGGCTCAGGGCGCCTAGACATCGGACTACGGGCGGCCCGCGGCCCGGTTCGTCACCACTCGCCGCCAGCCCAGTCGTTGTCGCCGCCCCAAACCGCCACCGGCCCAGTCGTTCTCACCGAATCCGCCTCCGATGGCGTCGGCTAACCCGATGAACAGCATCGCGCCCCCGAAAGCGGCAGTTCCGCCCAGCAGCGCGCCCTTCGAGAATGACTGTCGTACCAGCCAGTACCAGCCACCGGGCATGCGTCGACCGCCGACGATTCCGCCGGGGTGTCGCCAGCGAGTACAGGACGCGGCGTCGACGACCAGGACGACAAGAAGAAGTACAACTGCGGAAGCCATCGTCTGTCCTTGGCTGGTAGAAGCGCTCAACCTTCTCCAGACCACCGCCCTCAGCGTCTGTGTGTGCACGATGTGCCTTGCTGAGTCCCGCGTACGAAGCGAAGCGCGAAGCCGGGAATGGCCCAGACACAAGTGTCTGGGCCATT
>JAVEEN010000218.1 GCA_030840445.1 Pseudonocardiales bacterium | reverse complement strand
GGCGGCCACCCGGATCGCACCGGGACCGGACGGCACCGAGCAGCCAACCACCAATGTGCTGCACGGCGAGGTCATCGACGTGGCCTACCGCGGCCGCGGCTATGACCATGTCATCGCCGCCGGTCCGCACCTGATCTCCGCTGTACATGACGCTCAGGCCCACCCGCGCGGTGAACGGGTGACGGTCAACCTCGACCCCGACCACTGCCTGGCCTATGCGGCCGATGTGGCAGAGGACACCAGCGGCAATGGTTATCTAAACAATCTAACCACTGTTAGTATGAATGGTGCCGTCCAGCTCACTGCTGACATGGCATCCGAATCGGCGAGGAGTAGATAGTGAGCGGCTCAGCCCTGTTCATCGCGGTATTCTTGGCTTGCATCGTCGAAGCGGTCGAGGCCCTGACCATCATCCTGGCCGCTGGGACCGCACGGGATTGGCGTTCGGCCATCACCGGCTTGTTCGCTGGGCTGCTCACGCTGGCCGTGATCATCGCCGCGCTCGGTCCGGCGGTGTCCTCCATCCCGCTCGGCGGACTCCGACTCCTGGTCGGTGGCTTACTGCTGATCTTCGGGCTGCAGTGGCTGCGCAAGGCGATCCTGCGGGCCAGCGGCAACAAGGCACTCCACGACGAGGCGTTGATTTTCCAGACCGAACTGGCCGCGGCCCAGCAGGCCCACGCTGAGCGTCGCGGCCTAATAGCCGACTGGTACGCCTTCACGCTGTCGTTCAAGGGCGTCGTGCTGGAAGGGCTCGAGGTCGCGTTCATCGCGCTCACTTTCGGCAGCAACCAGCACAACATCCCGCTCGCTGCCGCCGCTGCGGCCGCCGCCGTCCTACTGGTAACCGTCGTCGGGGTCGCCGTCCGCGCACCGCTGGCGCGGGTGCCGGAAAACAGCATGAAGTTCGTCGTCGGCATCATGCTGACGGCGTTTGGGATGTTCTGGGGGGCCGAAGGCGCCGGAGCACATTGGCCAGGCTCGGACGCGGCATTGCTCGTCCTGATCCCCGCCATCGGCCTCTACGCCCTGGCCATGGTGGCCTTGTTCCGGACGAAGCCGGTCAGCGTCCCCGTCCCTGCCGGTATGGCGACCAGCCAAGGAGGAACCCACTAGTGATCACCAAGGTCCGCGCCTTCGGCGCATTCTGGTACGACTTCGTCATCGGCGATGATTGGCGCGTCGCGGTCGGCGTCGCGATCGCGTTCGCCCTCACCTACGTTGCAAGCCGCGCCACGACCGCGGCGGTGTGGTGGATCGTTCCGGTCGCCGTCGTCGTCCTACTGCCGCTCAGCATTCACCGGGTGACCCGGCATACCAAGTCATAGCGGCTAGCCGGGTGACCCGTAAGGCATTGTGCTGTAGTGGGCCACGTACATCGCGATGAGTTTTGCTCCGCTGCGCCGTCTATACGGAGGTGGGCTTAACTCAAGTCCGGGATCCGATCGAAAGGACACGCGAGATGAGAAAACTGATCGTGAGCACCTTCTTGACCCTGGACGGGGTTATGCAGGCCCCGGGTGGACCCGAAGAGGACAACAGCGGCGGCTTCGCGCACGGCGGCTGGTCGGTGAACTATTGGGACGAGCAAATGGGTCAGATCATGGGTGAGGCTATGAGCACACCGTTCGACCTCGTTCTCGGGCGCAAGACCTACGACATCTTCGCCGCGCATTGGCCGCGTGCCACGGACGACCCCGGCGCCAAGCCATTGAACGACGCCACCAAGTATGTCGCGTCGCGGAGCCATCCCAAGCTCGAGTGGAGCAACTCGGTCCTGATCGAAGGGGACGCAGCCGTTGGCATCGCGGCGCTCAAGCAGCAAGATGGGCCTGACCTGCAGGTGCATGGCAGCGGCAATCTGATCCAGACCCTGTTACGCCACAACCTCGTCGACCAGTACAACCTTTGGGTCTTCCCCCTCGTCATCGGGTCGGGCAAACGCCTGTTCTCCGAAGGCACCGTCCCCGGCGGGCTCAAGCTTGTCGACAACAAGGTTTCCACCACTGGGGTCATGATCGGTACGTACGCGCCGGCAGGCGAGATCGTGACAGGATCGTTCGCGCTGGACTGACCGCGCTCGGGATCAATTACCGAGCATGTCGACACACAGCAGATTCAGTGTGGAGACAGACAACTAGCGCCGTCGAGGGCGAGGTCTCAGTCACCCTCGCCCTCTTCGGTATATACGCGGGCAGCGTAGGCCTCCAGCGCCTGCTCGCACGCCTCCAGCGCCTCCTGCGCGGCGGCTTGGGACGGTGCCCCGAACACATCACGCGTCTGCACCTTGCCGAACCAGTTGCGTAGCTTCACCAGCTCGACCTCGTTCTCTTCCAGTTCGCCGTAGGTGAAGTGATTCGCGACGTACTCCTTGTCCAGTCCAGCGTGAAAGTCTCGGCACTTATCCAAGATCTCCTCATACTCGCTGTCGCGTGCCGCCTGAAACAAGGCAACCACATCCTGACCCCCGGCCAACGCCGAGCAGGACAACAACACCGCCGACCCGTCCATCTCCAGAATGTCGCGCCGCAGCCGGCGCAACGCCCGTTCAGCGCTCTCGCTGGCAGGTAGCGCGGCCGCGGAGTTCTGCAAATACACCGCCCCCAACGACTTCAAGCGCCGCCAAACCGCCGCACGTAAGCGCGTCGGTTCGGACGGAATCCGATACACCAACAACAACCACTGAAGAGCGGTGGCAGCCCCCGGGGCGGCATTGTCGGTCAAGTCCTCCGTGTCGGTCACGCTGTCAGTCTGCCCGACCCACGTTGCCTATGGGAGCAAGGATGACCAATCGCTCGCCGAGATGCCTGGCACGATTCGGTTCCAGCTAGCCGGTAGTGGGGTTGGCCGCCTACCGGGCAGACCGGGCCACGCCCACGCGAAATGGTAGGAGACAGGCGCGGCGCGCAAGGCTCTGCGCCACCTGAGGAGTTCTT
>JAVEEN010000180.1 GCA_030840445.1 Pseudonocardiales bacterium | reverse complement strand
GCCGCGGCACGTCCGATACCGGCCCAGGAGTAGCCCGAGGCCACCTCGCCCCGGCGCAACACCCGGGCCGCGACCGAAATGAGCCGGTTGAGAACGGCCGGGATCAACACCAGGACCATCGGTATCGCGACCAGCGGCACCCACCAGAACACCCGGACCGCGCGGTGTCCTGAGAAGGGCAGGAACAGCCCACCCATGACGAGGCCGACGTCAACACTCACAGCCAACGCCAACAATGCCCCGGAGGCCATCCGCAGCGGCGAGATCCCCCGCCGGCGACCGAGCTGGGTCTGGGTGAGCACCGGCCACACCGACCCGGGCAGGTACTTGCCGATCTGCCCCACACCGTAGATTTGCAGGCCGGCCCGCACCGGCAGGGACACCCCGCCGTCGGTTACCGCAGCCAGCCACGAGCCGAACAACGCCAGAACCGCCAGCAACCCGCACCCGAAGGAGCCCGCGATCGCGACGAGATTCATCTGTCGCACCGCGGCGGTCAACTCCTCGCGCCGGCTGGCAATCACCCATACCGCCGCGCCGATGCCCGCGGTGAAAAGCAGGTAGCTGAACAGTTTCCTTGCGTTCGGCAGTTTCACCAGCGTCAGTGCGCATCTCCGGCTGACTCCGCACCCCCGGCTGACTCCGCACCCCCGGCTGAGGAGGCCAACAGGGTCGGATCCTGCCGCGTCGCCGGGCCCGCCGGCCGACGGCGACCGGGCGTGCCTATCCAGATGAACGTCGGCATGATCGGAGCGAAGGCCCGCCAAACCAAGGGAGGAAGCCCGGCAAGCCTGGCCGGCACCATGTCGGTGGCGTTGAATCCCGTCGAATCCGACAGCACGGTGTAGGTGTAGTCCCAGAGCGTCAGCCCTTGGCACAACCGCAGCAGGCCGGCCTTGGTGTCGAAATGCTCGTAGTATTCATCGGCCCGGTGGAAGGCCGACACGTAGCGGTCGGCCGCCCGCCGAGGCAGCCAGGACAGGAACGGCAGGCGGTAGTGCGGTTCGATGACGGCCCGCTTGTTCCCGAGACCGAGGTAGACGATTCCGTCGTCGGCGAGGACGCGGCGGATTTCCTTCACGACCGCAGCCGGATCGACGACATGCTCATAGATGTGGTTGAAGACCACGATGTCAACGGACTTGTCCGGCAGGCCGAGTTGTGAACCGTCCGCCACAACGAACTCGGCCCGATCCCCGAACAACGCCTTGGCGTGTTCGATGCCTGGGACGTCGATATCGAAGCCTGTGACCGTTGCCCCACTGGCCTGGAGGGTGTCCACGGTGTAGCCGGTCGAGCAACCGATGTCGATTGCCGTCAAGCCGTTCAGGTCCCGCCGCCCGAGAAAGTGCTCGAGCACGGAGACGATCTTCACGGCCTTGCGGCGACGCTTCCGCTCGTCGTGGGTCTTGTACTGCAATTCCGAGTACGCCAACTGGGGCTTGCGCTGACTCTCGTCCACGGCAGACCTGTCCCTCCTGGGTCGTCTGGGCACAGCATCATCTAGGCACACATCGTCCAGGCACAACACCACCTGGGTACGGCGTCACCCATACCTACAGCGTCAGCTAGCCACGGCAGCCGGCCCCAGCACATGATAGGCGAGCCGAGCCCTGCGGCCGGCCGTTTTCACGAGCAGGACCCGCCGGCTGGGGACTTCCTGGCCCCGCCGTCGGAGCCGTACGGGGCTTCGCGACGATGTGAGGTTGAGCGATGTGAGGTTGAGCGAGGTGAGGTTGAGATAGACCGGCAGGCCCAGCTCACGAACCGTCGCACCAGCTCGCGATGCGTCGGGCTCCGGTAACCGGAGGCGTCATGGCCCAGGCCGAGGTAGCCGATCGGCGCCGCCGCCGCACCCTCCGACCGCACCCAGGCCAGCGGATGCGGCCGGCCGGCCTCGTCGTGCTCTGCCACGACGTCTCGCGGCCCGAGGAGTCCTAGGTCGGTGTACCGCTCGTCGTCGGTGTCGAAGTCGCGCAGACCGTCGGCGATACCGCGGCCGGCATCCGCCAAGATCCGGATGGCGGCCGTCGCCTGCGGCGGGTGGCCGGAAACGTCCGGCAACCAGCGTGCGCCGATGATTTCCCCCCAGCGCGGCCACGCCGGGAAGCTCATGACAGCCGAATGAACCGCCAGGATCGCTGCCCCGGCGCCGACATGTGCTTCCAGGCCCGCGACGGACGCCGGTGCCAGCGCGGTGCCAGCACCAGGCTCGGTGCCGCCCAACGAGGTGTTGAACACGAGAAGATCCACCGGGGGTGCCGTGGCAAGGGCCGCCTGGACGTCGTTGCGAACAACCACGTGATGGCCGTCGCCGGCCACGATTCGGCTGAGGATGGCCGACGTCGCCGCCAGATCGTGCCAGCGGTCGCCGAACTCCTGGTCTCCGCTGAGGATCATCACTCGTGGCATGACCGTCATTCTGCTGCGGAAGGCCGATTCGCACAGCGCGCGGCTCCCCGTTCAGATCGGCCGGGTCAGCTAGTTGCCAGGCGGGACGAACCCAGCCGGCGGGACGAAACCAGCCGGGGGTCCGTTGCCTCCACCCCCACCTGGGCCGACCCGGGTGGTGGTCGTGGTACTGGAGTTGGCGGGCAGGCTTGTCTTCCTGTTCGCCAGCACAATCGTGTCACCCACGCCGAGCCCGCTCACGATTTGAGTCAGTGCTGAGCCGGTGACGCCAGTCTGCACGATCTTCGTACTTGTCTTGTTGGCGACCAGGACCGTCACCCTTGCGGTGGTCGTGCCGGTCTTGGTAAGCGCGCTGTTGGGAACCACGACGGCGGACTGCACCGTCTTGATGACGATGCGGGCCTGGGCCCGGGAACCGGATGCCAAGGCCTCGCCATTGGCCACCAGGATCGTCACCGGGTATGTCGTCGTGCTGCTGGTGCTGGTGGATGCGTTGGGGAGCAGCCCGATGGCGTGCACCGTGCCAGCCACGGTTCCGGTACTGCCGGCGGGCGTGACCGCTACCGACTCGCCGACCTTGACGTCCTTGTGGTTGGTGCTGGAAACGTTCACCGTCACCGTCGCGGGTCCCGGTTTGGTGATGGTGATGGTGTCACTGGTGGTGGCGGTCGCGCCCTGGACGATCGACAGACCGGACACGATGCCGTCGATCGGTGCCCTGAGGATTGCCCGGCCGAGGTTCGCGTTCGCGTCATTCAACGCTACCTGAGCGGCCTGCACGGCGGCCTTGTCCGTGATCAGCCGGCTCGCTGCGGAGATGCTGGAGGCGCCCGAGTTGCCCGCCCCACCAGCAGCTCCCGTCCCGCCAGCAGCTGTTGACTGCGAGGTTGCTCCGGTCTGGGCCGTCGTTGCGGTGCCGGTTTTGCTCGACGCAGTCACGGTCGCTGGTTTGTTCCCAGCTGTCGCCGATCCGCTCCCCGATCCACTCGCCGATCCACTGTTGGCACCACTGCCGGTAGCGGTACTCGTGGCGGCGCTGGCGGCCACCGCCTTCGCGTATTCGGCGGCGAGCTGCGCCACTGTGACCTGAGCGCCGCTGGTCTTCTGCTGCGCGTCCAGAGCAGCCTGGATAGCACTGAGGCAGGCCGAGTCAGCTGATCCAGCCGAAGGTGTGACGGCGGGCGAACTCGTGGTGCCCGACGGTCCGGCCGAACTCGA
Source organism: Pseudonocardiales bacterium (assembly GCA_030840445.1). GTDB lineage: Bacteria > Actinomycetota > Actinomycetes > Mycobacteriales > Jatrophihabitantaceae > Jatrophihabitans_A. The sequence goes on along the minus strand of JAVEEN010000180.1, from coordinate 7,054 downwards.
CGTCGCGCTGGACACCGGCGGCGTAGTCGAGGGCACCGGACTCGAGGTTGGGGTGGTCGAGGTGCTGTCGCACTGCTGGGTGGCGCTGTGCAACGCCTGCGTAGCGACCTTCATGGCATCTTGCGCGGTCCGCTGCGCGGCTTTGAGCTGGGCAGCAAGCTTGGTGACCGATGCCGAGGCACCACCGCCTGCCGCACCGCCCTTTCCGCCGCCCTTCGATGACGGGGCCGCCGTGGAGGTGGTGCCCGTTTGCGGCGGCGCCGCTTGGGTCGTCTGGCTACCGGTCGCGCCGGAGCTACCGGTCGCGCCGGAGCTGACCGTCGGGCCGGAGCTGACCGTGGTAGCCACGGGGGCCGATGCGGTCGAGGTGCTGCTGTCGGTCTCGACGGTCGCCTTTGCCTGGGCGAGCTTCGCTGCCGCCTGAGTGACCGCGGCAGTGAGAGTAGTTGTGTCGACGCGCGCGAGCTCCTGCCCGGACGTTACTGACTGACCAAGGGAGACCGCGACCGAGGACACGGTTGCGGTGACCGGAAACGACAGCGATTTCTGGTTGATCTGCTGCACCGACCCGGTCAGGTTCAACGTTTGCTGCGTGTCGCCGCGGGTGACCGTGGCGGTGACGTACGGACTCGCGTCACCACTGGTCGCGTAGGCCACTGAGCCGGTTGCCACGATGACCGCGAGTCCGAGTCCGGCCGCGAGGCGGATAGCGGTTACCTTACGTTTGCTAGCCATTCGCGCGGCCCTGTGTGCAAGTGCCGTTCTGCTTGGCGCTGACGGCAATTGACGTTGCCGCGACCGTACCGGTGTCATCGGTCTTACCCACCGCCGTGACGCATCGGCCGACGGCCACCGCCTTCGACGTGGCCGCCACCGTCTTGGTATAGGTGGTGGCGGCGGTCACGACGACGCTGACCTCGGCCGTGCTGGGCGTGGCGCTGGCAGATGCGGAGGCGCCCCGATTGAAGCGCACACTCTCGACGGTGAACCCGGACGAGGTCATCGCGGTCACCTTCCCGTTCGCACCGCCGCCGAATCCGGCGCCCGCGCGTGGCCCACCGGTTCCACGGCCCCCCGATGGAAACCCGCTCGGCGGCGTACCGCCTGAGAAGTTCGGCGGTCCACCCGGCCGACCACCGCCGCCTGGACCGCCGGCGGCGCCGGTGCACTGGCCGTTGACCGGCTGAGAGATGGCGATCGACGTCGCGGTGACCGGTTCCGAGGACGGCGCTGCGCTGCTGGACGCGTTGCTTGCAGAGCGCGCCGAGATGCAGGATCCGACGGTGACCTCAGCCTTGGCCGCCGCGACACGGTCGGTGAACCTCGTCGAGCTGGAATAGGTTACTGCCGTCTGAGCCGAGGTATTCTGCACCTGCAGCGTCGTTCCAGAGATTGCTACTACCTCGCCGGACGTGCCCGGCGGCTGAAACTGGCCGCCACCCGGTGCTGCCGCGGACTGGGATGCGCCGGGTGAAGCAGTCGATGCATTGTTGCTGCTCCCCCCGCACGCGGCCAAGGCCAACGCGGTCAGCGTGGTCAGCCCAATCAACGTGAAGTGACGAAGGCGGATGGAGCCGCCGAGCTGAGTGGTTGGGTACACGGACCTTCTCCTCGGACGTGCGGTGGACGACCTACTGGGAACAACGGGGCACTCTGCCTGGGGTGGGCCCGACCCACGCGGGTGGACGGTCACGATGTCACTCGCTGCGCAGCGCATCGATCGGGGCGAGCCGCGCGGCTCGGCTGGCCGGGTAGACCCCGGCGACGATGCCGATGACCAGTGCCACCGCCACAGCGCCCGCCGCGGCGAACGGGGATATGAGCACCGGCTGGCTGAGGAAGTGCGGAAGGACGACGGCTCCTACGATGCCCAGCGTCAGACCGAGTATTCCGCCGGACAGGCCGAGGCTGCTCGCCTCGACCAGGAACTGCCGCCGGATCGCTGACGGGGTGGCGCCCAGGGCCTTACGAAGCCCGATTTCGCGGATCCGCTCGGTGACCGAGACCAACATGATGTTCATGACGCCGAGACCGCCGACCAGCAGACTGATGCCGGCGACTCCAGCGAGCAGAACGGTCAGCGTCTGGTCGGTGGAGGTGGCCGTGGTCAGCAGCGACTGCTGACTGCTGATCGAGAAATCCCTGTTGGTCGCGGTCACACCGTGGCTGGTAGTCAACGCGTTGGTGGCCTCCTGGTAGGCCGCTGACAGCGAACTCTGCGAGGTGGCCTCGATATACATCGTGGTGATGCTGGACCGGTTGGCCGACGTCGAGATTCGGCTGGCGTAGCTGGTCTGCGGTATCACGGCCTGATCGTCTTCGTCAGCGGTGGTCGAGGAACCGATCGTGTCCAGTACCCCGATGATGGAGAAGGTGTTGCCACTGACGGTGACGGTCTGGCCCACTGGGCTGCGCTGCCCGAACAGCTCGGAAGACACCGTCGAGCCGATGACCATGACCTGGCGCCCCTGGTCCACATCATCCTGTGTGATGAACCGGCCTTGGGCCACGTTCCGCGCCCGGACAGTCAGCCAGTCGACGGTCGTGCCCACCACGTTCGTCGTCCAGTTCGTGTTTCCCGCTACTACCGATAGCGAACTGGACGCGACCGGGGCGACCTGCTTGATATCCGGCGCTACTGCCGCATTCGACAGCGTCACAGCGTCGCTCATGGTCAGCGTCGACGCACTCCCCCGTCCGCCACGGATTCCGGATGTGGTGGTGCTTCCCGGCGAGACGATCAGCAGGTTGCTGCCGAGTTTGTTGATCTCGTCGCGCACCTGCTGCTGAGCGCCCTTGCCGAGCCCGACCGTGAGGATGACTGCGGCAATACCGATGAGAATCCCGAGCATGGTCAGGATCGACCGCATCCGATGTGACCTGATCGCCTCGCCGGCGGTGCGGAAGGTCTCCAGCATGTTCATCCGCTGCTGACCGCCCGCCCGGTCAGTTCGCCAGTGTCCACCAGGCCATCGCGGATCCGCACCGTCCGGGCCGCCGCCGCTGCGACCTCGGCCTCATGAGTGATGAGGACGATGGTGCGGCCGGCATCATGCAGCTCGGACAGCAGAGCGAGCACGTCCTCGGTGGACCGCGAATCGAGGTTGCCGGTGGGTTCGTCAGCGAGGATCAACGCTGGATCGGTCACCAACGCCCGGGCCACGGCCACCCGCTGCTGTTGGCCGCCGGACAGTTCTCCGGGACGGTGCTCCACCCGATCGGCCAGGCCGACCCTCTCGAGTGACGCGAAGGCCAGTTTGCGTCGCTGTGCTCTGGGTATTCCGGCGTAGATGAGCGGTAGTTCGACATTGCGCCAGGCCGCCAGGCTCGGTAGCAGGTTGAACTGCTGGAATACGAAACCGATCCGGCGATTTCGTACTTCGGCCAGCTCGGCCTCCGACATGGTGCTGACATCGGTCCCGGCCAACCGGTACAAGCCGCTGGTCGGGCTGTCCAGGCAACCGAGAATATGCATGAGTGTGGACTTGCCGGAACCCGAGGGCCCCATGACGGCGACGTAGTCACCTTCGGATACGTCAAGGCTTACCCCGGCCAGTGCCTCGACCTCGAGGTGGCCGGTGGCGTAAGTCTTGCGGACGTCGATCAACTGAAGGATCGGCGTCCTCGGTGGTGCGCTCATCAGCCCCCACCACCGAAGCCGCCACCGAAGCCGGCGCCACCCGCGCCGCCTGCGCCGCCGCCGCCGCCTCCTCCGCCGAAGCCACCGCCACCTGCACCGCCCGCGCCACCGTTCGTACCGCTGCGTCGGGTTAGGCCACCACCTGGCGCGAAGCTGTTGACCACGACTTGGTCGCCTTCCTTCAAGCCGGACGTGATCTGGGTGCTGGGCCCGTATACGCCGCCAACTGTGACCGTCGTGCTCACTTGCTTATTGTTGTTCTTCGTGTAGACAAAGGGCTTTCCGTTGGCTGTATGGATCGCCGCAGTCGGGACGGACAACGCATTCTGGATCTGCTTGACGATGATCGTCACGTTTGCGGTTTCACCCGAATAGAGACCGCTCGGTGATCCGGTAACCGTGATGGCGACCGGAAACGTCGCGGAGGTCGAGTTCGACGCTGAGGCCACGATGCCCACGGACTTCACGATCCCGAACGCTTTGGTCGTGCTGTCGCTCGGCGTGATCTGGGCCTGCAAGCCCTTCTTGACCGAGGCCAGATCGGCACTGCTGACAGTGGTGTTGACGGTCCAGCTGCTGGTCGAGATGACCACGATGTCCGCGGTGGAACTCGTGCTGGTTGAGGCAGCTGAGTTGCTCGAAGTTGATGACCCTGCGCCTGCAGATCCGCCCGAACCGCCGCTCGCGGAGCCGGTGCCCTGAGCGGAACCGCTACCGACCGCATCGCCGTTGGCGATGTTGACCGTGGCAACCGTTCCGGCGATGGGGGAGGTCATGGTCGCTGCCGCCAGCGAGTTCTTTGCCTGCGTCAGCGAGGACTCCGCCGCCGCTAACTGCGCTTTGGCTGAGGCGATCTGGGTGGTCGTGGAGCTGGCCGATGAACTGACCTGCTCGTTGGCCGCATCGACGCCGGCCTGCGCGGTGTCCACTGCCGATTGCAGATCGGTGGTTCCTATCCGGGCCAGCACTGCACCTTTGGACACTTTCTGCCCGACCGCAACGTTGACTGCGGTCACCGTGCCGGCAACGGAGAACGCGAGGTCCGACTCAGTTGTCGGGCTGATCGTTCCCGAGGTCGACACCGTCTGTTGCAGCGTGGTCCTGCTGGCGGCTACAACCGAGGTCGTGGCCGCCGTAGTCGTCGCCGCGGAGGAGCTGCGCTGGCTCCACCAGTAGCCGCCACCTGCGGCGGCGAGGACGACGACCGCCGTAGCTACGATCACATCCCGCTTGCGGCGAGGCATCCCCGGGATGCGCATGTTCTGGCCTTCCTGCGACTTCTCGATTGACAAAATTGGTCATCGGTAACCTGCACTGCGTCGCTGGCAAGAGGCTCAAAGATTGCTATGGGTCCGCTGTGGGTTTGCGGCAGCGCGCCGCCCATCAGGGCCCGCCGGTGGTTTGGCGTCCATGCTTTCGCGGAGCAGGTCGACGTGTCCGTTGTGACGGGCGCTTTCCGCGATGAAATGCAGGTAGACCACGCGCAGGTCAGCGCAGCAGCCGTCAGGAAGCCGGTGTGACCGGGGCCTTCAACCGGGCCTTCAACCGTTCAGCTGGTTCGACGCAACCCACTGCCTGCTCGCGCAGGATGGCCCGCTGGGTGGGCCGAGCCTCGGTGAAACGCCGGGTTCCGGCCGGGGTGATCCTGGTCCACACCGAGCGGCGATCATCGGCGCACATGCTTCGCTCGACCAGGCCGTCCCGCTCGAGCTTGCTGATCAGCCGTGACAGGGCGCTTTGGGTCAGGTGCACCTGATCGCCCAGTTCATGCATCCGCACTAGACCGTCGGCGTTCGTGGTGCCGTCGAGTTGCTGCAATACCTCGAAGTCGCTGACCGTGATGCCGTGCCGAGCCAGCAGTTCGCGGTCGAGCGTGCAGGTCACCCGGTGGTAACGGCCCATCAGGTCATGCCAAGCGACCGCGAGGTCGTCATCGCTCTGCCTGGACATGGCCGCACCATACCACATGCAGGAACATAATATCTACAGACATATTATGTTTGCGCATTAGATGCATATGCATAAGATAGCTCTCGTGACTTCAACCGATACCGCGCTCGACCGCGACACCAACGCCCCGAGCAGTCCGCTGCTCCCCACTGATGCATCGCCGCTGGGAAGCAGACGGGGAAGCAGAATGCCGTCCACCGTGCGCGGCCTGACCTGGTCCAGCGCCACCTGGACGCTCCTCATCGTGCTGTGCGGCGCGTTGTTCCTCGACGGCCTCGACCTGTCGATGGTGGGAGTCGCGCTGCCGTCGATCGGCGCCGATCTGCACCTGTCCGCGAGTTCCCTGCAGTGGATCGTGAGCGGCTACGTCCTCGGCTATGGCGGCCTGCTGCTGCTCGGCGGCCGGTCCTCCGATCTGCTCGGACGTCGGCGGGTCTTTCTATCCGCGGTCGCGGTCTTCGGCGTCGCGTCCGTCGTGAGCGCCTTCCTCAGCAACGACATCGCGCTGATCGCGCTTCGCTTCGTGAAGGGCGCCGCGGCCGGTTTCACCGTGCCCGCCGGGCTTTCGATCATCACCACGACCTTCGGCGAAGGTCCGGCCCGCAGCCGCGCCCTGAGCATCTACACCGTCTGTGGCGCCAGCGGATTCTCCCTCGGCCTGGTCTTCGGCGGCCTGCTCACCGAACTCGGCTGGCGGGCGACGTTCCTGGTCCCCGGACCGCTGGCCATCGCGCTGCTGATCGCCGGGATCAAGGTCATTCCGCATGCGGCTCGCGAGCAGGTCAGTCTGAGCCATTTTGACCTGGCCGGCGCCTTCACCAGCACCGCATCGTTGCTCATCCTGGTGTACACGGTGGTCGAAGCTCCGAGCCGCGGCTGGGGCAATCCGGTAACCCTTGCGCTGTTGACGGCCAGCGTGGCGCTGATGGCGGGATTCGTGTTCATCGAGCGCCGGCACCCTCGCCCGCTGGTACGGCTGGGCATTCTTCGGTCTTCGTCGCTCGTGCATGCCAATGTCGCGGCAGCGTCGATGTTCGGTGGCTATGTCGCCTTCCAGTTCGTCGTCACGCTGTACGTGCAGAACTCGCTCGGCTGGTCGCCACTCGGCATGGCGCTGGCTTTCCTGCCGACCGGCCTGATCGTGGTCAGCAGTGCGCCTCGGATGGGTGCAGTCCTCGAGCGATTCAACACAAGCGTCCTCATCCTGTTCGGCCTGCTCGCCCTGCTTGCGGGCTACGCACTGTTTCTGCGGGTGAGTCCGGCCATGTCGTATCTGAATTTCCTGCTGCCCACCATGCTGTTGCTCGGGGTCGGCTTCGCGCTGTGCTTCCCCTCGGTCAACTCACAGGCCACCTCAGGTGTCGCCGATTCCGAGCAGGGATTGGCCTCCGGCCTGGTCAACACCAGCATGCAGATCGGCGGTGCCATCGTGCTTGCAGTGGTCAGCGCGATCCTGGGCGGTTC
>JAVEEN010000169.1 GCA_030840445.1 Pseudonocardiales bacterium | reverse complement strand
GCCGGAGACGACCCCTTCTCAGCGGGCGTCCCCTGCTGGGAAAGCTCATCGGTTGACATAACCGCCGACGAATCGGAGCGGTCGCCGGGTTCGTCGTCGTCCTCGACCTCAGCAACCGTGGCCGAGGTCGGAATCAGGGCACCGAGGCCACGGCCCAGACCGCCACGACGCTGCTTGTTAGCCATTACTCTCCACTCGCCGAGGAAGACCCGCCCTGAACCGATGCACTGTCCGCTGCGCCTCTGGCGGCCAATTCACGCGCAGCCTCCAGATACCCGATGGCGCCCCGTGAGCCGGCGTCATACGTCATGACGGTTTGGCCGTATCCCGGAGCTTCGGACACCCGCACATTACGCGGGATGACTGACTGGATTACCTTCGGGCCGAAGTGGTTGCGGACCTCGTCGGCGACCTGATCGGCCAGCTTGGTTCGGCTGTCATACATGGTCAGCAGCACGGTGGACACCTCGAGCGTGGAGTTCAACTGGGTCTTGACGAGCTCGACGGTGTTCAGCAACTGAGCCAGGCCCTCCAGGGCGTAGTACTCGCATTGAATCGGGATGAGGATCTCGCGAGCCGCGACCAGCGCGTTGAGGGTCAACAGGCCCAGCGCGGGCGGGCAGTCGATCAGGATGTAGTCGACCTCGTCGTGGTATTCGGCTAGGGCCTTCCGCAGGCGATGCTCGCGGGCGACCTGAGATGCCAGCTCGATGTCCGCTCCAGCCAGATCGATGGTCGCCGGAACGCAGCGGAGGGTAGCGGCGACCTCCACTTGAGCCGAGACCTCGCTCAACGTCGAACTTCCGAGCAGCACGTCATAGACGGACGGTGTGCCGACCGAGTGATCAACGGCCAGTGCGGTGCTCGCATTACCTTGCGGGTCGAGATCGATCAACAAGACTTTCAACCCGTGCTGAGCCATGGCCACCGCCAAGTTGACCGCGGTGGTTGTCTTACCGACGCCACCCTTCTGGTTCGCGATGGTGATGACGCGGCGTTCGGGTGGAGCCGGCCACATCTCCTGCCGCACATTCCGCACATGTACCGCCCGCATGGCCTCGCGTTCGATCGGCGATGTTTCACGTGAAACCGAGGCAACGGGGGCGAGATCGGGCTCGTCGGCGACGTCATCCTGTAACGCCTCATAAAAGGCGTTACCGATGGCTGTTTCACGTGAAACATCGGCGACGCCGTCCGGTGAGTTCGCTTCAGGCGCCACCTCTACGACGAGCCCGTCGGACGGCGTTTCACGTGAAACATCGATCGCTGCCTCATCGGGCATGCAGGTCACCTCATAGTCGGTCGTGGAACTTGTACAGCTGGCTTCTCTAGCGACGGATCAGGTGCACGACTCGCGTCACGGGATCCACCAGGCCCTGGCCGCACTCTTGGACGCCCACCACCTCGGCCCGTAGCCGCCGCAACACAGTTCGGTTTTCGGTCAGCTCCCTCTCGGCAGTCGATCCCTTCAACGCCAGCAGACTTCCACCTGGTCTCAGCAACGGAAAACTCCACCGCACCAATCTGTCCAGGGGTGCCACCGCTCGTGCCGTCACGAACGCTGTTGAACCTACCGCGTCGACCACGGCTGAGTCTTCGGCCCGGCCTCGGATCACTCGAACTCGATCAGTCAGCCCGAGATCAGTGACTACCTCGGCCAGGAAATCGGTACGGCGGAGCAGCGACTCCACCAAGTCGACCTGCACATCCGGTCGAACGCAGGCCACCGCCAGGCCGGGCAGGCCGGCCCCGGTGCCGATGTCCACCAGTCGGACGTCCAAGGGGAGCAGTTCGGCAAGGGCGACCGAGTTCAGAATGTGACGCTCCCACAGCCGTGGCACCTCCCGCGGTCCCAGCAACCCGCGGACGGTCCCGGCGCCGGCCAGCCACCGAGCGTACCGGCCGAGCAGAGCCACGGCGCTCGGGAACCGATCCGCAACGACAGCGGGCGGAGCCGGGGCAACCGGCTCCGCCCGTAGGTCGGCGATCGACGTGCCGGGGTCACCGGGCGGGGCTATACGGCCGCCCTCGGCGTCACCGGCCGTCATGGCGCGGGTAGGACCACAACCCGCCGCGATGGCTCTTCGCCCTCGGACTCGCTGACGACCCCATCGAGCGCGGCGATGGCATCATGGACGACTTTCCGTTCGAACGGATTCATCGCCGAAAGCCGTACCGGCTCACCGGTCGATACGACCTGCTCAGCGGTTTGCTGCGCCAGGATCGTCAGTTCGTCACGCCGTGCACGGCGGTGACCCGACACGTCCAACATCAGCCGACTACGGACGCCGGTCTGTTGCTGCACCGCGAGCCGGGTCAACTCCTGAAGAGCGTCGAGCGTCGCACCCTGTTGGCCGATCAAGGGCTGCAGATCGGAACCGACGATGGCGACCATAGCGCGGCCGTTTTCCACGTCGAGATCGATGTCTCCGTCGTAGTCGACGATGTCGAGCAGGCGTTCCAGGTAGTCGGCTGCAATGTCCCCCTCACGCACAAGCAGCGACCCGCCGCGCTTGCCGTCGCCGTCGTCAGCGTCGTCAGCGTCACCGTCGTCAGCGTCACCGTCGTCAGCGTCGCCGTCGTCAGCGTCACCGTCGTCCTCACTGCCACTCTCGAGCTCATCGGTTTCGGTATCTGCGGCCGGTTCGTCGGCGGATTGCTGGCCACGGCCTTCGGTGGCCGGCCGGCCACCAACTCCATGACCAACCTCATCGTCAGGGGCAGTCTGGTTGGTGGGCAATGTCGTGCCGGTATCGGTGTCGGTCATTCGGGATTCCTTATCTAGCTGGGCCGGCCGGGTTACCCGGCGCGACACCACGTACAGGTGTGTGGGCTCAGTCGTCGGCTAGCGGCGCTTCCTGCTAGGAGACCGTTTATTGGCTGGCCGATTGGCCGTGGTTCGAGGTGGCCGGTTGGTGGGGCGTGAGGCCGACCCGCCGGCCGCCTTGTCCGGGGGAGCGGTGACCGTGTCGTCCGGCACGTCGCCGTCAGCGCCGTCCAGACCCACCCCGGCGCCGCCGTCGGGGACATTCGTAGCCTTGGGGTTGGTTCGGTTGTTCTTGGGGTTGATCGGCTTCGCGCCCACCTTCGGCGCCAGGCTGCGGCCGACCTCGTTCTGCGGTTCGGCGGGTCCAGCGGTAGCGCTGGACGGATGCGGGTGGAACCGGAAAATGTAGAACTGCTGGCCCATGGTCCACAGGTTCGAGGTGAACCAGTAGAGCAGCACGCCGAGCGGGAAGATGAAGCCTGAGAAGACGACGGAGATCGGGATTCCGACCAACATCAGCTTCTGGATCATCGCGGCCTGGCCCTCGGCCGGAGTCGGGGCATTTGCGATCACGGCCCGCTGGGTGATGAAGGTAGCGGCCGCGCTGACAATCACCAGGATGATGGTGACGGCGCGAGTGGCACTCACATCGCCACCCATGTTCAGAATCTTCGTCGACGACTCGTGGAGCGAGGCCGCCAACGGCGCGTTGAAGAGCTTGGCATGCGAGGCGTCGTACGTCTGCTGAGCAGTGAATCCGTACAAGGTCAGGCCCCGAGCGCCGCTGTCGACAGCGAGCCCGATCGAGTTCGACATGTGCTTGAGCACATGGAACAGCGCGATGAAGATCGGGATCTGCAGGAACATCGGCAAGCAACCGGAGATCGGATTGAAGCCCTCCGATTGCTGCAAGGCCATCATCTCGCGCTGCAGAGTCGCCTTGTCGCCCTTGTGCTTCTCCTGCAGTTTCTTGATCTTCGGCTGCATCTCCTGCATACGGCGCTGGTAGTGCACCTGCTTGACGAAGAACCGGAACAGCAGCAGTCGGGCCGTGACGACCAACATGATGATCGACAGAGCCCAGGTCAGGCCACCTTGCTTGTCCCTCCCGAGAAAGGTGAACAACTGGTACCAACGCAGCAGTACCCATGAGACGGCGGTATATAAGGGATCCAGCATCAACCAGCCTGTTCTAGGAGATTCTCTTGGTCCGACGAATCGGCGTGGTCATCG
>JAVEEN010000133.1 GCA_030840445.1 Pseudonocardiales bacterium | reverse complement strand
CTCGGCTACACGTCCAGAGACGCCAACTATCGCGTGATCGTTCGCGGCAACCTCGCGAGCCGGGAGTTCGTGGCGTTCTGGGTCGACAGCTCGAACCGGATCAAGGCGGCAATGAACGTCAACGTCTGGGACGTCATCGACGCGGTTAAGCCGCTGATCATCGCCGAGACGGTCGTCGAACCGACACGGTTGTCCGACCCCTACATCGCGTACAGCGAGCTCGCCGCGCGCCCTTGACCCCAGGGAGCGGCGGCCGACGACAGTTCCCCAGCGCGTGCGGACGCAGCGGTCCGCACGGGTCGAGCTAGTGGACGGTAAGGGCGCGAAGCGCGGTGCCGGCGTCAATGCCGCGGTCGACGGCGTTGACGGTCGACCTGGATCTGGGGACGATGAGGACCCGATCCCCCGGCCACGATGGGTGAGGGTGTGATGGCCGACCTGCGCTTTTGCGCCTACCAGTACCAACACCTCCCACTCGATTCGCTGCGACAGCGTTGGCTGGAGGCGGAGCAGCACGGTTTCGACGTGGTTTGGAACTGCGACACGGTCGTGGAGCCGGACCGGCCGCGGCATGTGATGTTCGACGGCCCGACGACACTGACGATGATGGCCGCGGAGACGTCGCGGATTCGCGTGGGCACCCTCGTGTCCAGTCTCTATTTCCGGCAGCCGGTGACGGTTGCGAAAGCTGCGATGACCCTCGACCATCTCACGGACGGCCGGGTGGAGATCGGGCTAGGCGTCGGGGATCCCTCCGCGGGCGCGGCCGCCGCCGGTGTGACATGGTCGCCGGCCGAGCAGGTGGCCCGGTTCGCCGAGTTCGTTGAACTGCTAGACCTGCTGCTGCGGCAAGAGGTGACGACCTACGCAGGCGCCTACTACCGCTGCGACGCGGCGGAGACGATCCCGTTACCGGTGCAGCGCCCACGCCCGCCGATCACCGTGGCCGCACACGGACCGAAGATGCTGCGGATCGCAGCGCGCTACGCCGACGGCTGGAGCTCCTGGGGTGGGTACGGGGTCGAGACCGAGCAGGACTTTTACGCCGTCACGGCGCAGCGTGCCGAGCGATTCGACGAACTGGCCACCGACTTCGGCCGTGAAGCAGGGTCGATCCGACATTCCGTCGTCTGCTTTCCACCGCTCACACCCTGGGAGTCAACGGAGTATTTCACCGACATGGTCGGCCGGTTCAGCGGCGTCGGCATCGACGAATTCGTCCTCTACTGGCCCGGAACCTGGCGTGACGAACCGCGTGGCAAAGCCGTGCTGCGGGAGGTCACCACGAGGGTCATCCCCCAGCTCCGCAAGGCGGCCGGCACCTGAGGCCACATCCCCGGCAGCCACCACCTAGCGGGAACTCGCTTGCTCAGAGATCGATCCGGGACACTACGCACCGAGCCGTCTGATACGTGCGGGCGGACGCGACTGCTGGAAGCGCGCAGATCATTTCATCAGGTCGTCGGCGACGTGGGCGGACATGACACCCCTGTGTGTCAAGCGGCAGTTGGAGGGTGCGTCTGGTGAACTTGCCGGTGTCACATCTCGTGGATCGCTGGTGTCTTGATGTCGACACCACCCATGAGGAGGACAAATGAGCACCACCCGAATCCCCAAGGCAGAGATCGCCGGCCCCTACGGCGCGCTTGTGAAGAGGTTCAGCAAGAAGCTGCTCGGCCGGGTGCCCGAGCCGCTGGGTGTGTACTGGCACAACCGTGCCGTGCTCAAGGCGACGATGGGCATGGGCGCCAAGGCCCAGAAGTGGAGTGCCTGCGACCTCGGACTCAAGTCGTTCGCCCACATGGCCGTCGCGGCCCAGGTCGGGTGCAGCTGGTGCCTGGACTTCGGCTACTTCCAAGCGTTCAACGAGCACCTTGACTTGGACAAGGCCCGCGAGGTGCCGCGCTGGCGCGACTCGGCCGTCTTCACGCCCCTGGAGCGCGCGGTGCTGGGCTATGCCGAGGCGATGACCCAGACCCCTCCGGCCGTGACGGATGAGATGGTCGCCGATTTGCTCGGGCAGCTCGGGGAGGCCGCCATGGTCGAACTGACGGCGTTCATCGCGCTGGCCAATATGAATTCCCGGGGCAATGTGGCGCTCGGGATCGAGTCTGAGGGGTACGCAGAGTCATGCGACCTCAAGCCCCTGGCGACGCGGCCCGCCCTACGCTCACTGGCATGACCGACGACCCGTTCGTCGCCCACCGCAGTCTGCTCTTCACCGTCGCCTACGAGCTGCTCGGCTCGGCCGCCGACGCCGAAGACACGGTCCAGGACACCTGGCTGCGGTGGGATGGGATCGGCGCGGACGGGCGGGGCGAGGTGGTCGACCCGCGTGCGTACTTGGTGCGGATCGTCAGCCGGCAGGCGCTCAACCGGCTGCGGACACTCGGCCGCCGTAAGGAGGACTACGTCGGCGAGTGGCTGCCCGAGCCGCTGATGACCGCCCCAGACGTGGCCGAGGACATCGAGCTGGCCGAGAGCGTGTCAATTGCGATGTTGACGGTGCTCGAGACGCTGACACCGACCGAGCGGGCGGTGTTCGTCCTGCGCGAGGTCTTCGACCTGCCGTTCGACGAGATCGCCGCCGCGACCGGGAAGTCGGCGGCGGCCGTGCGTCAGATCGCGCATCGGGCGCGGTCGCATGTTGCGGCGCGCCGGCCTCGGGTGGAGGTGGACCGTGCCGAGCAGCGGCGAGCGGTCGACCGCTTCCTCGCGGCCCTGCGGACCGGCGACCTGCAGGGGCTGATGGACACCCTCGCACCCGACGCGGTGCTCATCGCGGACGGCGGCGGGGTTGTGGCCGCAGTGCGTCAACCGGTCGTGGGCGCGAAGAAGATCGTGAACCTGCTCGGCGGGTTCGCACGGGTCGCCCCGACCGCCGTGGTCGAGCCGATCTTGCTCAACGGCGCCCCAGGCGCCCGCGTCCTGCTTGACGGCGCCATCGACACCGTGATCGGCTTCGCATTCGAAGACGGGCGCATCAGCCGGGTCTTCGCGGTGCGCAACCCCGACAAGCTCCACCGGCTAACCGAGGAGACCCCGCTCAGCCGCTAGCCTCGAAGATTCAAATACCGGTAGCCGTAACCGCGCGCGACCCGTCGATAGGGGTGGTGCGCCCATGGTGTGGCTGACGCGCATATGAAGAAATCTCGCACGCCCAGTGCAGACACGGATTGGAGAAGCAGCGCCGTGTCAGCCTTCCCGCTTTGTCGCAACGGCCGAGCCGTCGGAAATCAGGTGGTCGTCCGGCGCCCAGATCAAGCAGCAGGGTCTGGCACTCCGCCCATCACGGCGTGCCGGCCCTCGACGTACTTCTCCGCCTGCTTCCACACGCGCTTGCCGTGATGCACTCTCCGCCTGCTTCCACACGCCCTTGCCGTGATGTACCTCGATATGACGCCAGCCTTGTCAACGTCATCGCACTGCCCCGCAGCGGCGCAACTTGTCGGGACTGAGAATGTGCGGTCGTTTGGGTCCTGTTGGGGCCGTCGGGTCAACGTCTGCTGTTCGTTCCAGTCACTGAGGAAGAGGGCGTTGCGCGACGAGTCAAACGTGCTGAGCGCCTGACTTCGCAGCCTGTTCCCTCCGGTTGCCCACAGATGTAGCTTGTCGAGAAAAGACCGGCGCAGATCAGGAGGAAAAAATGCCCGAGTTGCTCGTGCTTGAATTCGACGGAGTGGGCGAGTCCCAATACAACAAGGTGAACACAGAACTCGGCATTGATCAGGCAACGGGAGACGGTAACTGGCCCCCCGGCTTGATAACACACATCGGGGCCGCAGCCGAAGGTGGCAACTTGATCGTCGTGGAGGTGTGGCAGTCGCGCCAAGCTCAAGAGGACTTCATGTCCTCTCGTTTGGGTTCGGCACTGGCCGCCGGAGGCATCAGCTCCGCCCCCAAGGTCACGTGGGCCAACCTGATCGCCCAAAACTCTCCTGGAAACTAGTCAACACTTCGGGCGGCCACCCAATCGACCGGCTCGAGCAGAGATCAGGCGCTCGATACCCGTCGATATTGAGTACGTCGCCCAGCAGGTTCGGGTTCAACGGTCACCGCCACCTCCTGCCTTGCGGGCACGGGGCGCGGTGGTGATCCGAAGCGAGCGGTGAGCTGCCGGTACATCCTCACCCAGTGGAACGTTGGAGTCATTTCTGCTCGCGGCCAGGCGTCGATCACACGCGTGCTATCTGGGCCGGTGGTCCGCTGTGACGACGGTGGAGTGTCTGCGCGGCGACGGTTGCAAGAAGGGTCAGGCAGATTGTCACTGCTATGACGAGGGCGATCGTCCACAGTGAGGTTCCGTGATGGATCACCTGGGGTGGCGCCTGGACGGTCTGGCTGCTGCCGGAGAGCGGGCTCGTGGGATTGAACGCCGGGTCTGGTCGAAGCGCGAGCGTGGATGGGGCGCCGGCGAGGGCGACCAGGGCGAGGAAGAGTGTCGTGACGGGGAAGACGATTCGGCGTGTCGTGATCATGATGGGGACCTTTCTGTGGCCTGCCGAATGAGCCGGCAGGAGGGCGGGTGTGTCACCGCGGTGGGTGTGATGCTCGGCGGTGAGCGGTGAGATCCTTCAAGTCCTGGGAAGATCTGGAGGTGCTTGGCGCGGCGTGCACATCAGAGTCCGCGGCGCCGGCCGCGCCCACATCCGGCAAACGCCTATGGATGAGCCTGTCGATGTCTTAGTTCACGGCTGGTGCGGATCTCAGGCGTTGGCCGCGCGGGCTGCCTCACGGTGATTGCGCTGGTGCCGGTCCGGCGGCTGGACTCGGTATTGACGCCGACCTTGCTTGTTGGTGTGCTTGATGGGTGCAACCGCCGCCGGGGTTGGTAGGTCGAGCCAACGAATGGCTGGCGGTCTCTGATGTGATGGCGGGCCGCTCGGGCGCGGCGGCGCTGCTTATCGCCGGTGAAGCGGGAATCGGCAAGTCTCGGTTAGTCGCCGAAGCGTCGGTGGCCGCGTCGGATGCCGGGACCTATGTGTTGTCCGGATCATGTCTGCCGTTGTCGCAGGGGCTGCCCTTCCTGCCGGTGGCTGATGTATTGAGAGTGCTGGCCGTGCTGAATGAAGGTCGGCTGGCGAAGGACGCACTCGCGGAGTGTCCGCCGTTCGTGGTTGCGGAGCTGGCGCGGCTGGTGCCGGAACTGGGTGAACTCGGGGATGAGGGCTCACCGGTCGTCTCCTCTGATGGCTGGGGCCGCCAGCGGCTCTTCGACGCATTGCGGCGGATGTTTGCCGCGTGTGCGGCAATCGTGCCTGTGTGCGTGCTTATCGAAGATGTTCACTGGGCCGACCCGACGACCGCCGAGTTCCTGGACTACGTGCTGGCCAGCGGCCACACCACCGGTGTGCCGCTGGTCCTCACCTGCCGGACCGAAGAGGCCAATGACGCGGCACAGGCGTGGTTGGTGCGACTGCCGAGCAACCGGCGGGTGCGTCGCCTTGATCTAGCTCAGCTCTCACGGGACGAGACGGCAGACCAGATTGGCCTGTTGCTGGGCACGTCGCCGGGGCCCACATTGGTCGAGGAGATCTTCCGCCGCTCGGATGGCCTGCCGTTCTTCACCGAGCAGCTTGTAGCCGAGACCGATGCCGGGCCGAACAGCCGTGAGCTACCGGAGGGCCTTGCCGCTGTGCTGCGGGCGAGGATCGGCCACGGCGATGCAACGTCGGCCGAGGTGCTGGCGGCTTTGGCCCTGGCAGAATCGCCATTGGATGAGGCTGCCCTCGTGCGGGTGTGCGCCCGCAGCGAGCAGGAGATCCGAACTGCTTTACGCGATCTGGCCGCGCGGGGCCTGCTCGGTCGGCCAGACGCTGCCGGTCGCATCGGCTTGAGACATGCCCTGCTGGGCGATGCCGTTGCCAGTCAGTTACTGCCGAGCGAGCATGCGGCACTGCATGCCCGCCTGGCCACCGCGATGGCGGACCGGAATCAGCCAGAGCTGGCCGGGCGGATTGCTCAGCACTTCCGCGCGGCGGCCTGCGAGGAAGACGAGTTGCGGTGGCAGATCGCCGCCGGTCGGCATGCCGATGCGGTGTTTGCTCCTCAGGAGGCGGCCGAGCACTGGCAGCGGGCCTTGACGTTGTGCGCTGATGCATCCAGCGATCAGCTCATAGCCGGCATGTCCATGGCCGAGCTTTACGCAGCCGCCGAAGACGCATTAGGTGCGGCCGGCGATGAGGAAACCGGACTGGCACTCAGAGAAGAGGCTTTGACCCGCCTCACCGACCTCGAGCCCGCCAGTCGGGCGGACGTGCTCCGCCGGGCCGGGGATATGCGCGGCGTTTCCGACGCAGAACGAGGCCTGGACCTGCTCGGACAAGCCCTGGCGCTGTACGAGACGCTTCCGCCCTCGCGCGGGCAGATCGAAACCCTGCGGTCCATGGCGGTGATCTTGCAGAACGAAGGGAAGCAAAAGGAATGCTTCGCCGTTGTCAGACAAGGCGTAGACCTTGCCGACCGCGGCGGGTTCCGCGACGCAGGCATCCAGCTTCGCGCGGTCAAGGCCTTGTGCGGGTTTGACGCCGGCCTTGTCGAACCCGCGATTGAGGAGCTGTCCGAGCTTTACGAACTGCTCACCGATGACGATGAGGTCGATCTGCACGTATGGGTGGCGGTCTGCATCTCGGTCATTCTCGCCACATGTGGTCGACAAACCGAGGTCCAGGCCGCGACCGCTCGGGCGCTCGGGATCGCGGCCAAGCGAGGCATGGACCAGTCGTTCGGGGTGGGGGTGCTGCGCTCCAACGTCTTCGAGTCGCTGATCGAGATCGGTGATGTGGAATCGGCCGGACGCCTCATCGACCCGTTGTCGGCCGGAGATCCCAGCGTCGGTACGCGGCAGAATTACGAGGCGCGAGCAATGCTTGAGATGCTGCGCGGCGATCTGGCCGGCGCCGACGAGCGCTGGGCGACGCTGCATACTCTTCCCCCGGCGCCTCTTGCCTGGCGAGCGAGCATGTTCGTGCAGGAAGCCGAGTTCCTGCTGTGGGCAGGTCGCCCGCAGGAGACGGTCGGAAAATGTCGTGAACTGCTCAATGAAGCGATCCAGGCAACCGGCGGCGACGTATCGCGTGATCCGTTGTTGCCATTGCTCGCGCCGTTGCTCAACTTGGCTGTGCGCGGCTGCGCCGATCTCGCCGAGCAGGGCCGGGCAACCCGTGACGCGCAGCTGCTCGCCGCTGCGCGGGAACAGGCCGACGCGCTCACCGCGATCCGCGGATGCTTTACCCCGGAGCCGTTCGCCGCGGGAACGCGGGGCGGTATCGCGGAGGCCGCTGCACCGCTGTGGGAGGCTGAGTGGAGTCGGGTCCGGGATGACTCCTCCGGCGAAGTTTTCTGGCCGCAAGCGGCCGTGGCTTGGGACCGACTCAGGCAGCCGCACCGGGCGGCGTATGCCCATTTCAGACATGCCGAGGCGGCACTGCGCAGGCGCGGGCCCAAGAACGCGGCTGGGGAATCGTTGCGGTTGGCAGCCATGCGCGCGAAGGAACACCAGCCGCTGACTCGAGCCATCCATAACCTGGGCCGTCATGCCGGTATCCGCGTTACCGACGTTGCCGAGGCTTCGGGGCCCGACGAGCAAGCTGCGCCAGGCGGAGCGGCGGCGGTTCACGGGTTTGGCCTGACCGCTCGAGAACTAGCCGTCTTGCGGCTGCTGGCCGAGGGCAACACCAATGCCGAAATCGGCGCCGCGCTGTACATGAGCCCGAAGACCGCGAGTGTTCACGTCACGCACATCCTTCGAAAGCTCGACGTCACATCCCGTACCCGGGCCGCGACGATTGCTGAACGTGCCGGTCTGCTGTCTGGCGAACCGCTGAACAAGATGCCCAACTAGATCGCTGCAGGACGCCTACCGTGGGTACACGGTTTTACGTCCGCTGCCGCCCCAGCCCGTCGGTCGTAACCTTGTGGCCGAGAAACGGTCACGCGGCTTCGAACGCGAATTCGCGTCACGTGACTGGCGTGATGATGGCGTAGACCGACGCTTTGTTCTCAGCGAGCAAGGCCCCAAACGCGGCGCGTGAAGGCAAGGAAATGCAGCCAAATCGAGGGTATGCCCAAACGCCCGTTCACTCGTATCGGCCTAGGGAAGCGCACATATCACGCGGGACGAGTATTGGCGAGCACCTGGTGCCGACGCGCAGAGCCGATCTCGCGCTCAGGCCGGGATGCACGACACCGCCAGGCCTTTGGCCGGCGAGGCCGTTGGCGGCGATTGAAGGTACGAGTAGACGTGTCCGTGAGCGCATATGCATGCGCCCGGAAATGCACGGAATTCGGGGCATGAGTAGCCCTGTGTCAAGCGGTTGCGGCGAGAACCCTTTGCAGGGCGTGGTGTTTGGTCGGGTCGTAGGGGACGTTGTCTTGCCAGCAGCGCCAGATGACGTGTAGCCAGGCGCGGGCGAGGATGCGGACGGCGTGGGGATGGTCGTGGTTGCGGGCGCGGGCTTTGGCGTAGAGGTCGGCGGCCCAGGGGCTGGCGTGATGGGAGTCGCCGGCGAAGTCGATGACTGCTCCGCGTAGTTGTTTGTCGACGGCCCAGCGGAACGCGACGACTTTGACCTTGCCGGATTGTCTGGTCGAGGGTGCGGCGCCGGCCAGGCAGACCAGGGACTCCGGGGTGGGGTAGCGGCCGCGTGCGTCACCGATCTCGGCGAGCAATCTGGCGGCGCGCACGGTGCCCGAGCGGGGCAGCGAGGTGAAGATCGCCGCGTCGGGATGGGTCGCGAGCTGTTCGGCGATCTCTTTGTCCAGAGCGTCGATCTGAGCCCGTAGCGCGGTCAGCGTCGCGACCAGGGCCATGGTGATGTTTCCGCGTGCGACGGCCTGCTGGCCGGTGGTGCCGCGCGGGGCTCCGTTGAGGTGTGCCCAGAGTCGGTCGAGGTTGCGGATGTGGTTGTAGGCCATGCCGCGCAGCCACCGCTCGAGTCGTGCCGGTGAGAGCCAATCAGCCTTGTCTTGGTTGGGGAATCGCCGCAGGAAAGCCAGCGTGATGTTGCTGTCGATGTCGCGGAACAGGTCGATCACGCCGGGCAGCGTGATCTGCAGATGCGCACGCAGTTGGTTAGCGACCGCGACCCGGGTGGTGACGAGATCTTGCCTTGCCCGCACGGTCATTCGCAGCGTGATGGTCTGTTCGGAGTCGCGGGTCAGTGGGCGTAGCCGGGCCCGGTCGGTGCGCAGCACGTCGGCCAGGACGTAGGCGTCGAATCGGTCGTCCTTGTTGCCGGCTTGCCCGTAACGCGAGCGCAGGTTCTTGATCTGGTTCGGCGCAATCACGAACACCACCAAGCCGGCCTCGATCAGCGCGTCGACGACCGGCCCATCCGGACGCTCGATCGCCACCTCCACCACTCCCGCCCGGCGCAGCCGGTTCACCAGTCGGCGCAGATCCGCGGCCCGATGCTCGACGCTGAACCGATCACACTGCACCCCGGCCGCATCCACGATCGCGACCGCGTGATCCGCGCTGGCCCAATCAATGCCCGCAGTGACTCGACCAACGTGGTGCTCTTGTTCGACACTCATCCATGTCCCTTCCTCGCTGTTGCAGCAGCAGGTTGGGCACCCGACGGTTCCGGGACACGACTGCCGGTCGCTCACTGATCGGCGCTCTGGTCGCGCTCAGCCCTGTCGCCAGTCACGCGTGTCCTGGGCCGCCGGGCCCCGCGGAACTCATGCAGGAGCTCCCTCGGTCACGCGGATGTGGCGATGACCCGACGGGAACCAGGTGCCACCGACCGCACCTCGCGATCGGCACTCACACCGTCTCGCGAATCACGGCCAGCACTAGGGAGGTTGGACCAGTGAGCGGACTTGACGACTACGGCGTCTTCGGCTGAGGGAACGCGCCGGGTGGTCGCTGATATCCGCATGTCACGATGTCGCCTGATTCCGTGGTCACGACGACTTCGTAGGGGTCTCCTTCGTTGACCCACACTGACGCGCCGTTCTCGTACCAGCTGACGGTGGGCTGGTCGTCTGGGACGGCAAAGCGGAGTGTCTGGCGAGGCGCGACCCAGAAGTCCTCGCCCAGCGGCTCAGCCAGTACGCAGAGAAGGCGCTCACCCGCGTTGTACAGGCTTAGGGTCGCCACGACGTGATCCTAGTGCGGAGTCTCGACGGGCACTGTCATCGGCTAGATGAGCGCGATCCCGACAGTCCCGCTACGCGGCAATTCCGGATGTTCACAATGAGGCGCCAGACGATCTCGCCTCAATGACGTCAGGCGAACAATGACGACAGGGGAAGTGGCCGTTGCTGAGTCGGGCTGAGATGCAACGCCTCTGTGCGAACGGCTGTTGTTGCCGTCGGTGAGTCGGCGGGGCACGCTGGAACGGTGAGCGGCGAATGGCGTTTCACGGACGAGCCCTACAGCGAGGCGGACTACCCGCTGACGTTGACGAGCGCCGCCCAAGTCGCCCAGGCGCCGGGTGGGGACCGTGCCGCCTCGAGGTGGTGGCGGACTGTCGCCTATCTCGGAACCGTTGTTGTCGCGGTCGGTTTGGCGGTTGTGCACGGGCGCGGCCCATCGACGCCAGTGCCGCGCCCGGAGGTCGCGCTGCCGTCGAACCCGGCTACCGCATCGGCGTCCCCGATGTCCGCGGGGAGTGTTGATCCGTTGCGGGATCTGAAGGTTCAGGCCTACCTGGTGGGACCGCTGACTGACTACCTGCGAGCCGCGAGCGGCAGCCGGACCTGTCTCACAGTTCCGCCGGGTCACGCGCCGCGTTCCGCCATTGCCGGGGCGATCCGCCGCGTCCT
>JAVEEN010000124.1 GCA_030840445.1 Pseudonocardiales bacterium | reverse complement strand
TGACCGACGGCCACCCGCGCACGCTCGAGGAGGTCGGCCGCGAGTTCGGGGTCACCCGTGAGCGGATCCGGCAGATAGAGAGCAAGACGCTGTCCAAGCTGCGCCACCCGAGCCGTTCGCAGAAGCTGCGCGACTACCTCGAGTAGGGCCGCCCTGCTCCGCTCCCGAGGCGTGACCGCCGAATCTGGCTGTCCGGGCCCGTTGACGCCCCGATCGCCCTGGCCGACGCCTGCCTGGCCCAGCTCGCGGCCCCGATAGTCCGGCCAAGCCCTGGTTTCACCCGATCGGGTGACGATCTTGGCTGCGCTCAAGCGGGCATTGGGCGATGCCGATGAGTCGGAGGACCAAGAGGAAAAGGGTGTGCTTGATGCGTGTGCCGCGAGTGCCGCGTCCTACGGACGATGACGGCTTCTCCCTGATCGAGGTGATGGTGGCGATCATCGTCATGGTCATGTTGGCCTCGGTCGTGGCGGCCGGGCTCACCACGGTCCTGTCCCTTGATCGGGGCAACCGCTCACGATCGGTTGCCGCTTCGCTGGTGGAGCAGCAGATCAACGCGACCCGACTGGCGGTCACCGCCTCGAACGCCTCGTACGGCACCACCAACCTCTCACCCGCCCCGGTCGTCAACGGCACGACGTACACGATCACGACGACGATCGAGCCGGTGTCCCTGGGCGCCGGCAGCAGCCCCTGCGCAGGTGGCGTCGCGACCGGCTCGGGCATGACGGTCGTCCGGGTCACCGTCACGGCGACCTGGAACCGGATGGGCGGCATCAAGCCGGTTCGTGAAGACACCCAGGTCTCACCCAAGACACCGCTCGGCACGACCACGTCGAACATCGGCATCTCGGTCACCAATGCCGCCGGCGGCCCCGTCGTGGGGCACAACGTCAGCCTCACCCCGGGAACCGCCAGCACCATGACCGACAGCGACGGCTGCGCGTTCTTCGCCGGCCTGACCGCCGGCACCGCCTACACCGGAACGGTCAACGACCTCGGATGGGTGGGCACCGACCTCAAGCAGAGCGCAGCCAAGCTGGGTGGCAACCCGGCCGCCGGTCAGACGGCCGTTGGTCAGATCATCTACGACAACGCCGCGAGCCTGTCGCTGTCGCTCCCCGGAACCGGAGCGGCCTACGGCGCGTACGTCATGCCGAACAACATGCCGTACACCCTCACCGCCTCCGGGCTCAAGACCGGAGGCTCCGCCCTGGTCGGGACGTGCTACGGCTCCCAGACCTGCTACTTCAACAGCGGGACCACCTACGCCCGCACCGTGACGGGGCTGTTCCCGTTTGCCACGTACAGCGGGTGGATCGGCGACTGTCCCGGCGCGAACGCCGCTCCTGACACCTTCAGCATGACGCCGGGCGGCACGACCACCGCCGCGGTGCTCAGCGGCGGGGCGGTCGACCTGATCGCCACGAAGTCGCCGGGCGTCAACGTTCCCCCGCAGGTGGTGACCATGAGCCTGAGCGGCTGCGGCCAAGCACCTACGGTCATCCGGACCTACCCCGTGGGTACCACCCCCGCGGGGGTCGGCAGCACCGCGGTCCACGCCTGGATGCCGTACGGGACCTGGACCGTGAAGATGACCAACGGCTCAAGCGTCACTTCCGGCACCGTGACCGTCACCCCCGCCAACACGCTGGCGTCGCCCGCCTCGCTCTCGCTGGCCGTCTCGTGACCGGGTTCGTGCGCGGCAGGCTGCGGGCAGCCAAGACGGACAGCGGCTTCACCCTCATCGAGGTCATGGTCGCCATCTCGATCAGCATGATCGTCCTGATCGGGGCCACCGCGCTGATGGTGACCACCCAGAAGATCGCCAGGAGCAGCAGCACCCGCAACAGCAACACGTTGGACGCTGCCATCGCCGTCCAGACGATGACCCGGTACCTGCAGTCGGCCACCGCGATCTGCGGCGCGGATGACAACCCTCTGGAGAACACCTGCGAGCGCATGCCCAAGGGGGTCAAGGACAACGGTGTGATCGTCTACGGCGCGACGTACAAGGACATGTGGTTCTTCACCAGCTGGGGCGCCGCCGACACGCTCGGGGCGGCTGCGCAGACGGGCGGCGTCGGGCCCATCACCATCTCGACGGTGCCCCCGACAGAGGTCCACCTCTACGTTGCCACGAACGGGGACCTGAAGGCGGACCTGTACCGCGGCGCGGGCGACATGACGGCCAGCTGCTGCACCTATTCGTCGACGCCTTCCCAGTCGAAGGTCCTCGCCCACAACGTCGTGGTCACCGCGCCGTCCGGATCGGCCGTCGGCGCGCCGTTCAGCTATTGGCAGCACCCGACCGCAACCCCGACGATCGCCTCGCAGGTAGTGGGGGGGTGGGCTGCTCAGCCGACCAAGATCGGCAGTCTGGTCGACCAGGTCAACCTCGACGTCGTCGTGGCTCACGCCAGCAACCCGGTCGTGCCGGCGACCGAGGTCAAGGACACCGTCACGTTGGTCAACCGCACCCACGACTACGGCGAGTGGAAGACGTTCCCATGATGTCGCCCGAGAGCCACACCGTATGGAGGAAGTCATGACCCGGTCGATGAGGCGGGCGCTGAGGGACCGCCGGGCTGTCCTGCGTGGTGACCCTGCCGACAGCGACTCGGGCATTGCGCTGATCATGGTGCTGCTCATCCTGATGGCGGTGTCCGGCATCCTGGTCGGCCTGCTGAGCATGTCGCTCGGTGGCATGGCCCAGGCTCGGGCCCGGCAGGACTCGCCCGCGTCGCTTCAAGCCGCGCAGGCCGGGATTGACGACTTCCTGATCCGGCTCAACCAGTCGCCCACGAACTACGTCCCTGACCCGACCACGAACCCGGCCCTGACCGGCTGGGTGCCCGTCTCGGGTGCGACGAACGGCGCCAAGTACCGCTACTGGGTCGACAACGCTGTTCAGGCCACCTCCGGTCGGGTCACCGTCATCTCCTCGGGGATGGTCAACAAGAAGGTCCGGACGGTGCGCGCCTCGCTCAAGATCAACAGCTTCGCCGACTACCTCTACTTCACCAACTACGAGGTACGGGACCCCGCCCTTCCCGGTGGCTCGAGCAGCTGCGCGGTCTACGGCTGGCAGACGGCGCGGTCCGCGGGCTGCAACATCTACTTCCGTGGGGCCGGCGGCGTCACCGACCAGCTGGACGGCAAGGTGTTCAGCAACGACATCATCGCGACCGCAGGCAGCCCCGTCTTCGGCGACACGGTGGAGACCGGCGCACCGAGCGGATCGGTTCCGCCGGCCTACAACCGGGACACCAGCACCGCCGGGTTCCCGGTCTTCAACAACGCCGCCGGCGGCACCACGAACGCGCCCTACCAGGCGCTGCCCGCCGGAAACAGTCAGCTGCAGACCGACGCCACCACGTCCTTCGGCGGCAAGACCGGGTGCGTCTACTACGGCTCCACCAAGATCCGGTTCGTCCCCGCAGTACCTGGAACTCCTGGCCACATGATGGTCACGAGCCCGAACACCACGGCGGCGGAGAGCCCGGCCGGCCGCGGCTGCGGCACCTGGCCCGTGTCCCTCCCTGGCTCACAGGCTGAGCAGTGGGTGCCGCTGCCGGGCAACGGCATCGTCTACGTAGCCGACATGCCCTCCGGC
>JAVEEN010000082.1 GCA_030840445.1 Pseudonocardiales bacterium | reverse complement strand
CGCCGCGGTTCCGGAGCCGCGGCGACTGCATACTTGTGGTTCTGGCTTACTCGATGATCTTGGTGACGACGCCAGCGCCGACGGTGCGGCCACCCTCACGGATGGCGAAGCGCAGGCCCTCCTCCATGGCAATCGGCTGGATCAGCACGACCGTCATCTCGGTGTTGTCGCCCGGCATGACCATCTCGGTGCCCTCAGGAAGGGTAACGACACCGGTCACGTCCGTGGTGCGGAAGTAGAACTGAGGACGGTAGTTGTTGAAGAACGGCGTGTGACGGCCGCCCTCGTCCTTCGAGAGGATGTACACGTTCGCCTCGAAGTTGGTGTGCGGGGTGGTCGTGCCCGGCTTGATGATGACCTGGCCGCGCTCGACGTCCTCACGCTTGATACCACGAAGCAGCAGTCCGACATTCTCGCCGGCCTGGCCCTCATCGAGCAGCTTGCGGAACATCTCGATACCGGTGACCGTTGTGGTCTGCTTGGTCTCGCGGATCCCGATGATGTCGACGGTCTCGTTGACCTTGAGCACACCGCGCTCGATCCGACCGGTGACGACGGTGCCACGACCGGTAATCGTGAAGACGTCCTCAACGGGCATCAGGAAGGGCTTCTCGATCTCGCGGACCGGCTGCGGGATGGACTCGTCGACCGCGTCCATCAGGGTGAGCAGCTTCGCGCTCCACTCCGGGTCGCCCTCGAGCGCCTTCAGCGCCGAGACCTGGATGATCGGGGCATCATCGCCCGGGAACTCGTACTGGTTGAGCAGCTCGCGGACCTCGAGCTCGACGAGCTCCAGGATCTCCTCGTCGTCCACCACGTCGGCCTTGTTCAGGGCGACGACGATGTACGGCACGCCGACCTGGCGAGCCAGCAGCACGTGCTCCTTGGTCTGCGGCATCGGGCCGTCGGTGGCGGACACGACCAGGATCGCACCGTCCATCTGGGCGGCACCGGTGATCATGTTCTTGATGTAGTCGGCGTGACCAGGGCAGTCGACGTGCGCATAGTGACGCTTCTCGGTCTGGTACTCGACATGCGCGATGGAGATCGTGATACCGCGCTGACGCTCTTCCGGCGCCTTGTCGATCTGGTCGAATGCCGAAGCCTCGTTCAGGTTCGGGTACTTGTCGTGCAGCACCTTGGTGATGGCTGCCGTCAGCGTCGTCTTGCCATGGTCGATATGACCGATGGTGCCGATGTTGACGTGCGGCTTCGTCCGCTCGAACTTCGCCTTCGCCACTGTGGATCCTCTCCCTCTTTCGGGTTCTTATGTCTGTTGTTGGTCTTCGGTTTGCCGTGCTGGCCTGCTGGTTTGCTCCAGGTTCGGATTATTCGCCCGTTGCCTTCGCGATGACTTCCTTTGCCACGTTCGCGGGAACTTCGGCGTAGGAATCGAACTGCATGGAGTAGCTCGCCCGGCCCTGCGTCTTGGACCGCAGATCACCGACGTATCCGAACATCTCCGACAACGGAACCAGCGCCTTCACGACCCGGGCTCCGGAACGCTCCTCCATGGCCTGGATCTGGCCGCGGCGGGAGTTGAGGTCCCCGATCACGTCACCCATGTTCTCCTCCGGGGTGGTGACCTCGACCGCCATCATCGGCTCAAGCAACACGGGGCTGGCCTTGCGGAGCGCCGCCTTCATGACCATCGAACCGGCGATCTTGAACGCCATTTCGGAGGAGTCAACCTCGTGGTACCCACCGTCCAGCAGGCTGAATTTGACGCCCACCATCGGGAAGCCGGCCAGGATGCCGTACTGCAGGGCCTCCTGCGCGCCTGCGTCCACCGAGGGGATGAACTCCTTGGGGATGCGACCGCCGGTGACCTTGTTCGCGAACTCGTAGGTCGGTCCGTCCGCGGTCAGCGCCAGCGGCTCGACCGACACCTGGACCTTCGCGAACTGGCCGGATCCACCGGTCTGCTTCTTGTAGGTCAGGTCCTCCCGCTCGACGACCTTGCGGATCGTCTCGCGATAGGCAACCTGGGGCTTGCCGACGTTGGCCTCGACCTTGAACTCACGCCGCATCCGGTCGACGAGGATCTCGAGGTGGAGTTCGCCCATACCGCCGATCACGGTCTGGCCGGTGTCTTCGTCGTTGTGAACCTTGAACGTCGGGTCCTCTTCGGCCAGCTTCTGGATCGCGATGCCGAGCTTCTCCTGGTCGGACTTCGTCTTCGGCTCGATCGCCACCTCGATCACCGGAGCCGGGAAGGTCATCGACTCGAGGATGATCGGCTTGGCCGCATCGGACAGCGTGTCACCGGTGGTGGTCTGCTTCAGGCCGGCCACGGCGATGATGTCACCGGCGCCGGCGCGAGGCATTTCCTCACGCTTGTTGGCGTGCATCTGGTAGATCTTGCCGATCCGTTCCTTGCGGTCCTTGGTGGAGTTCAGGACCTGCGACCCGTTCTCCAGCACGCCCGAGTAGATCCGCACGTACGTCAGCTTGCCGAGGTGTTGATCGGTCGCGATCTTGAACGCAAGCGCGGCCAGCGGCTCCGACTCGTCGGTCTGGCGGGTGGCTTCGGTCTCGCCGTCCATCAGGGTGCCCGTGACGTGGTCGACGTCCAACGGCGACGGGAGGAAGTCCACCACCGCGTCGAGCATCGGCTGGACGCCCTTGTTCTTGAACGCCGAGCCGGTCAGGACCGGGTTCAGCTTGTCGGCCAGCGTCGCGCGACGGATTGCGGCCTTCAGCTTCTCGATGGACATGTCTTCGCCCTCGAGGTAGCCCTCGGCGATCTCGTCGTCCACGTCGGACAGCGTCTCGAGCAAGGTCTCGCGCCACTGGGTGGCCTGCTCGAGCAGATCGGCCGGGATCTCCTCGATCGTGTAGTCCTCGCCCTTCTCGGTCTCGCCACGCCACACCAGGGCGCGCATACCGAGCAGGTCGACGACACCGATGAAGTCAGCCTCGGCTCCGATCGGAATCTGCAGCACGAGGGGGGTCGCGTTGAGGCGGTCCTTCATCATCTGCACGCAGCGGAAGAAGTCCGCGCCGGTCCGGTCCAGCTTGTTGACGAAGCACATCCGCGGGACGTTGTACTTGTCGGCCTGACGCCACACCGTCTCGGTCTGCGGCTCAACACCGGCAACGCCGTCGTAGACCGCGACAGCACCGTCGAGGACCCGCAGCGAACGCTCGACCTCGACCGTGAAGTCGACGTGTCCGGGCGTGTCGATGATGTTGATCGCATGACCCTTCCACTCGCACTTGGTGGCGGCCGACGTGATGGTGATACCGCGTTCCTGCTCCTGCTCCATCCAGTCCATGGTGGCAGCGCCGTCGTGAACTTCACCGATCTTGTACGAGATACCGGTGTAGAAGAGGATGCGCTCGGTCGTCGTGGTTTTACCCGCGTCGATATGAGCCATGATCCCGATGTTTCGGGTCTTGGCGAGCTCGGCTTTGGATGCCATCGTTCCTTCTCTATATCGATCTATATCGTGTCTGGACGCTGGAGCTGCGGTCTGCCGTCGCCCCGGCCTGGGCCGGAAGGCGTCAGGTCCGCTACCAGCGGTAGTGCGCGAAGGCCTTGTTGGACTCGGCCATCTTGTGGGTGTCTTCCCGACGCTTGACGCTCGCGCCGAGACCGTTGCTGGCGTCCAGCAACTCGTTCATCAATCGCTCGGTCATGGTCTTCTCACGACGCGAGCGGGAATAGCCGACCAGCCAGCGCAGCGCGAGGGTGGTTGCCCGGCCGGCCTTGACCTCGACCGGAACCTGGTAGGTGGCGCCACCGACGCGGCGGCTCTTGACCTCGAGGGCGGGACGGATATTGTCCAGCGCCCGCTTGAGAGTGACGACCGGGTCGGTGCCGTTCTTCTCCCGTGCTCCCTCGAGGGCGCCGTAAACGATGCTCTCGGCGGTGGAGCGCTTGCCGTCCAGCAGGATCTTGTTCACCAGCTGGGTGACCAGGGGCGACTGATAGACCGGGTCGATGACCAGCGGCCGGCGCGGAGCCGGGCCTTTGCGTGGCATTAGCTCTTCTCCTTCTTCGCGCCGTAGCGGCTACGAGCCTGCTTGCGGTTGCGAACGCCCTGGGTGTCCAGCGAACCGCGGATGATCTTGTAACGGACACCCGGGAGGTCCTTCACCCGACCGCCGCGTACGAGCACGATGGAGTGCTCTTGGAGGTTGTGGCCCACACCGGGGATGTACGCGGTGACCTCGATGCCACTGGTCAGCCGTACCCGGGCGACCTTGCGCAGCGCTGAGTTGGGCTTCTTGGGCGTTGTGGTATAGACGCGGGTGCAGACACCACGGCGCTGCGGTGAACCCTTCAGCGCCGGGGTCTTGGTCTTCCCGATCTTGTCCTGCCGGCCCTTACGGACCAGTTGCTGGATCGTAGGCATGCGGCCTGCAATCTCCTCGCTCGTCTGCGGTACGTCTGCGGTAGCTGCACCCGGCGCCACCGGCGATTTCTCGACGGCGATCCGGAACCAGCCCCGGCAACGTGTCTGCTCTGCTGTTGTCACCTTCCGGTCCACGGGGTCGGGCGTGTCGCGCCCCATCCCATGGTTATCCGCACGAAAATGATCGCTGGATACCGGACGGTCCGGACCCGTCAAAAGCCTGCACGACCGACTTGCGGCCAGCAGTCATCCCTGACGAGCACGGGTGGGCACCCGGAGGCTCCGGGCACAAGGTCAAACAATACCGGGGCGGGCCCTGGGATCAAAATCGGGTCGGGATCGAGCCGGGCACCGGGAGGCCGCGCGGATTCTTGGACCTCAGCGGACCGCCGCGATGAGGTCCTGCCGCCGTTCGGTCAGCCATCGATGGCCCCGCTCAGCCCGTCCGGCGACGCTGTTCCAATAGTGCTGGAAACCCAGGTGCCCGCGCACCACGTTGTCCACAACGATCCGGAATGTCCATTCCTGGTTGTCCAGCAATGCCTCGGCCACCTCCACCCGGGCGTGACCGGCCAAGCCGTACGCATCCAGCAATAGGGCGAACCGCTCGAAGCGCCGGTCAACCACCGAATTCGGGACGTCCTCGTCGGAGAGCAGCGGACACCAGCATCGGGCCGCCGCCGCGAGGTCCCAGATGGGGGAGCCAGGACCCGCCAGGTCGAAGTCGACCAGACCGATCGCTCGACCGTCCGAGAAGATGATGTTGCCCGGGTGGATGTCGTTGTGGCTGATCGTCGGCCATCGGTAGGGCGCGGGCACCCGTTCGTCCGGCCAGTTGTGGCCGGCCGGGTCGAACGAGGCCACCGCGTGGTGGAACCTACGCAGCAACAACGCGACACTGACCAGCGCGGCATCGCCCAGAGCCCAGGACGGCAGCGGGGTCCGGGCCGCCTGCCCCGGGATCCAGGACAACACCTCGGAATCGCCGTCCGTGGCCAGCAATCGCGGGGAACCGGAGAACCCCACCGCATCGAGATGTTTCAGGAGCGCATGGGTGGCGGCCGGGAAGGGTGCCTGCGGGCGGTGCACGGTCTGGCCGATGCGGAACACCCGTCCTCGGTTGGCTACTCCGCCCGCCAGTCGCTCCGTGTTGGGCGCGGGTGAATCAGCAGGCGAATCAGCGGCCGAAAGCGCCGGCTGCAGCGACTGGCCGGCCTCCGGCGCCGCGACTGCGCTGACCTCAGCCGCCACCGTGCCGGGCCGCTCCCGGCCGGGGTACCGCCGGGACCGTCCGGGCCAAGCTGGCGTGGGTGGTGAGGCCATGCACCGGACCTCCCTTCAGTGCGGACCAGACGGTGGGGGCTTATGCGGTTCGGTTAGTTCGCGGTTCGGTTAGTTCGCGGTTGCCGGAACGGTGGGCAGGGCAACATTCAGGTGCGCCAGAGTACCGATCATTCTTCGGCCTAACGGGGTTTCGCAACTGTTTCCGGGTTGATCTCCTCTTCCCGGTTGGATCTCCTCGCCGTGGCAGTCGCTGTCCTCGGACCGCTCGTTTGAGCGGGTGAGCCTGCATCTTGCAGAGGTCCTCTATTCTGACTGTTCCGGCTGGGGATACAGCGGTGAGATACCGCGAGCGATTCCATGTACTGGGGAGCATCCATCGTGAGAGCAGCTGTCATTACCGGCGTCGGGCAGTCAGAGATCACCGAGGTCGACGACCCTCTACCCGGACCGCGGGAGGTGGTCGTCGATGTGGCCGCCTGCGGGATCTGTGGTACCGACCTACACATTCTGCAGGGTGAGTTCGCGCCGACCTTGCCCATCATCCCGGGGCACGAGTTCGCCGGTGAGGTCGTGGAGCTGGGCAGCGACGTCAACGAGCTGCGGATCGGTGACCGGGTGGCGGTCGATCCGTCCCTGTACTGCAACGAGTGTTATTACTGCCGGCGGGGCAAGAACAACCTGTGCGAGCGGTGGAACGCGATAGGCGTGTCCGAGCCCGGTGGGGCGGCGGAGTACGCCAAAGCGCCTGCCGCCAACTGCGTCAAGCTGCCCGATCACGTCCGGACCTCCGACGCCGCCCTGATCGAACCGTTGTCATGCGCCGTGCGGGGATATGACGTCCTGAAATCGCAACTGGCCAACAGCATCCTGATCTACGGGTCCGGGACGATGGGTTTGATGATGCTCGAACTAGCCAAGCGGGTGGGCGCCGCATCGGTCGACGTGGTGGACCTCAATCCGGAAAGGCTCGAGACCGCAAAGAGGCTCGGAGTCACGTCCGCGGCACTGTCGGCCGACGACATAGACCGGCCTCGATTGTGGGATCTGGTCATCGATGCGACCGGCAACGCCAAGGCCATCCAGGACGGCCTGAGTCGGGTCGGGAAGGGTGGCACTTTCCTGCAGTTCGGGGTGTCTGACTACGCCACTCGGGCCACCATCGAGCCCTACAAGATCTACAACCAGGAGATCACCATCACCGGATCGATGGCGGTGCTGCATTCGTATGAGCGGGCGGCGGCCTTGTTCGCCGACGGTGTTATCGATCCTGACGTATTCATCTCCGACCGGCTTCCGTTGGAGGACTACTCGCTCGGCCTGCAGCGGTTCGCCCAGGGCCTCGGACGCAAGATCCAGATCCTGCCCTGACGCGGGCCGCCGCGGTGCGGACCGCCGAGGACTGCCCGTGGTCAGGTGCAAGGGTTTACATCGCGGAATGATGACGATCCCTGGCGATTTGAGAATCCGGGGGTGCGTTTCGACACACCGGCGTGCTACCGTTTTCTTGGTTGTAGTTGCAGTTTTCCACGATCGTTTTTCGAACGCCCGCGGTCACCAGCAGCGGGCGTTTTGCTTTACCGAAACCGGGAACGCGAAAGGCCGCAACCCGGGGTCCGCACAGTGCGGTTCCCGAACCGCATTGAGCTAGGAGAAGTACATGGCACAGGGAACCGTGAAGTGGTTCAACGCTGAAAAGGGCTTCGGCTTCATCGCGCCGGACGGCGACGGCCCGGACGTGTTCGTCCACTACTCGGCCATCGCCAGCCAGGGCTACCGCAGCCTGGATGAGAACCAGCGCGTGGAGTTCGAGACCACCCAAGGCCAGAAGGGCCCGCAGGCAGAGAACGTCCGCCCGCTCTAATCCTTCCGCGCCTCGAGCGTGAGCTAAACCAGCAAGGGCCGTACCCCGGAATCGGGTGCGGCCCTTGTTGCGTTCCCCCGCGGCCAAAGTTACCCGACCCGTGGCGGCGTAAGTTGCGCCAAGCTGGTCCGAGTTACGCCAAGCTTGCGGCCAACCCGAGGCGTGAGTTACGCGAAGCTGGTCCGAGTTACGCCAAGCTTGGCGTAACCCGACGAGTTACCCGTAACTCGACCGCTCGAACTCGGCCGCTCGAACTCGACCGCTCGCAGCCGGTTACCCGTAACTCGGCCGGTCACAGTCGGCCGGTCGAGGCCAGTCTGTCGGAGCCAGAACAGCCCGGCTCCTCGAAGGGAACCGGGCCGTCCTGCGTCACTTCTCAGTGTTCGTGCTCAGCGGTAATCGTTGTACCCGAAGTCATCGAGTGCCACCGCCTGGCCACCACCAGGGCCGAAGCCGTAGTAGTCGCTCTCGTCGTAGCCGGCCATCGTGAACGCGGCCGCGCGGGCCTCTTCGGTCGGGTTGACCTCGACGTTGCGGTACTTGGCGATACCAGTACCCGCCGGGATCAGCTTTCCGATGATCACGTTCTCCTTCAACCCAACCAACGAGTCGCTCTTCGCCGAGTTGGCCGCGTCCGTGAGGACCGGGGTCGTCTCCTGGAAGGACGCTGCCGACAGCCACGACTCGGTGGCCAGCGACGCCTTGGTGATACCCATCAGCACCGGACGACCCGAAGCCGGCTCGCCACCCTCGGCGACAACCCGACGGTTCTCGGCCTCGAACAGCGCGCGCTCCACCAGTGATCCCGGCAGGAACTCGGTCGCACCAGATTCGATCACCGTGATGCGCTTGAGC
This sequence comes from Pseudonocardiales bacterium, assembly GCA_030840445.1. Taxonomy (GTDB): domain Bacteria; phylum Actinomycetota; class Actinomycetes; order Mycobacteriales; family Jatrophihabitantaceae; genus Jatrophihabitans_A. The sequence goes on along the minus strand of JAVEEN010000082.1, from coordinate 50 downwards.
ATCTGGCGGATGATCACCTCGATGTGCTTGTCGTGGATAGCCACCCCCTG
>JAVEEN010000174.1 GCA_030840445.1 Pseudonocardiales bacterium | reverse complement strand
CGACAGCGGGTTGTGCCACCGGGAAAGCTCGTTGAGTTGAGCGTGGGTGGCGAAGGTGCTGCCGAGCAATCCGGCGATCAGACCGACGATCGCCAGGCCGGGCAACCATCGCCATCGTCCGGTCACTGCCCGGCCGTCCGGGAAGTAGAGCGCCACCCAAATCGCGGCGAGGTACCACCCGGCCGAGCGGGCGTCCCCGCCGATCACGGCGAAGGCTGACCCGCCCGGTATCCCGCCGCCCCGCAGCAAGTCGTGGTCGGCGACGTCGATGCCCGCGCCGCCAAGGAGGGAGAGGGTGCCGCTGGACAGCATCAGCCAGCCCACCCGGTTGCCGGGGCGGGCCAGCGCGACAACCGCTCCGATGACGGCGAAGCCGAGGAAGGCCGCCCAGACCAGCGCGGCAGTGGCCAGGGGTCGGTGGTCGCGGGCGGTCACCCACGCCGAGACGCCAACCGAGCCGGCCGCGAGGACGAGGCCGGCGATCACCATAATGACGATCCACCGGCCCCGTCCCTGCCGCGCGGCACTCATGGGGTTCATGGTCCGCGTGACCAGGTAATCCCGCGCGGTCAAACAGCGACGGAATCGCGGCTGCCGGCGGCGGCAGCGGAGGAGACCCGGTGGCGCAGGGCCGCGACGCCGAGGACGACCCACCAGGCCAGCAGCGCCAGGTTCCCGAAGTTGTGCGCTCCGTCGCCCGCGCCTGCCACCGAGACAAGGCTGACAGCGCCCACTGCGATGCCGCCCCAACCAAGCCAGGGCCCGAGAGTGCGGGTGGCGAGGATCCCGGCGCTGGCGCACACGGCGAAGACACCCTGCACCGCTACAGCCAGGAAGAAGGCGAAGTTGCGCAGGTCGTTCATCGTCGTGATCGTGCCCAGGTCCGCTCCGTGGTGGCCGCCGTAGATCGCTGCCGCACCGGCCGGAAACCCGACGATCAGGGCGCTGCCTGCAGTGATGGCGGCCGTGGCGACGGTGCATGATGCCAGCCACGCACTGATGTCGGTGCGGCCGCGTAGCAACCGGCCGAGCAACAGGGCGCCGACCAGAAAGACAATCATGCTCAACGCCTCGACGTAGCCGCCGGCGAAGCGCGCCGTCATCCCCCCGTCGACGAGGCCCTTGACTGCATCGGCCTTCGATGAGCCCAGCTGCGGCAGCATGCCCTCCAACAGCAGACCACCGAACATGAGCACGACGTGGCCGATGGCCAGAATCCCGAAGACCCGCCAAAGCCGACCCTGCATCACTTTCTCCTCACTGAAATGTCCCAGACTCATGGATCGTGGCGCTGTGGCCGATCGCGCCGTAGCGGATGTCGCCGACCGCCGAGACGTGGCGGTCACGGCAGGCACGTCTGGATGTCGCCGTGACTGTGCGCGAGCTGGCTGTTGAACTCGCCCACCGCGCCCGGGCCGTCGGAGGTCGCGTGGCCGGAGACCGCGGGTCCGACCTCGCCGTGGGTGATCGTCGGGAACGTCGACCCGTTCACGCCGTAATGCGCTCCGAAGTCGAGAGCTGCGCCCACGCAGGACGCACTACTGCTGGTGACGCCAGGAGCCTGGTAGGGCCGCCCGTCGGCGAAGGCAGGCGCGGCTGGGCCGAGGGCAACCCCGCAGGTGACCACCGCCACCGTGGCAAGCTTGATCAGTCGAGACATGTGTTTCCTCCGATGTGTCGGTGTGCGGACCGGTCAACGGTGCGGCCTCGTGGGCTCCCACCAACAGAGCATCGGCACCTGGCCGGACGGGGAAGTTCTCCCGTGTATCCCGTCGTCCTACGCCAGCCGAACCCTCGAGCCCATGTCGGCGGGAACGGCGGCAGAACCTCTGCAGCGGCCGGCCGGGGATAGCGCCCCGTAGCTCCTGCCCTCTGAACTTGCACCATTCCGGTCGATGGCTCGCTTCGGACTGAAGGACTTGTCGTCGCCGTCGAACCAACGTGTCGCTGTTTGTCCTCACCACAAACGACCGGTCAGCAAAGTTGTACTCGACCCGGGCAAAGGCAACGGCGATTCGCACGACGCTGCTCCACCTTGAATTCCACAATCAGATTCCCGTAGATGGTCTCGTTGTGGGCTCTGCGCGCGATACCCCCTCTACTCGTTCACGGCGCCGGCGCGCAGATGGATCGATCTCCGAGTCCCGGGACTACCGGACATGGCTCCCGATGTGCGGATGTCTGGCAGGCAGGCCTGGCATCCAGCAGGCCTACTCGTCACCAGGAATACTCCCGCTGTGGACGCTGGGTCGAAGAAATACACCGACTACGCCCATAGCTCCGGTTACGGCAACGTGGGTAAGAAGAGCAACCCGCCCGCTGCACTGAACGCCCGACTACGCAAGGCCGGCCTAGATGCCCATGTGGTCGCGGTCGCCGCCCAGATAGATCCGTCGAGCGAGCGGCCGGACGACTACAGGCTTACCGCGTTGACTTACCTGACCGAGAGCCACCAGGAGCAGCTCGTGGACCTAATACGTCCGGCGTCGTTCACGCTCGACATGCGTCGGCTTACTCAGCCGCCTCAGTAAGCGCGGCGGGAGCGGGACTATCAGCGGTTCTGTCGCCGTCGCGGCAATGCGACCATGCCGCGAAGCGGCGCAGCTCTACGGCTTCTGCCGCAGCGGGCGCCCGCTATCCGCGGTGTATCTCCAAGTTGTCCCCGGACCTCGAGATGGTTTCTCGTGGCGAATGCGAGGCGACGAGCTCGTGCGACCATGCGCCTTATGATCGAGAGCAGATCGAGTCTCCGGTATGTCGTCCTTTCAGCGACGGTGGTCGTGCTTGGTGGGTGCAGTTCGACAACGGCCGGGCACCCGACCGCGATTGGAGCCCGTCCGTCGGCGGTGCGCTCGTCGACCAGCGCCCTGCCTCCCCGTAATGGGCCGACGTCCTTCGCCGGGCTGGAAGCGTTGCTGATTGCGAAGGTTCCCGCAGGGTTCGTCAGGCAGCCAGATGATTTCGGTGACACGGGACCATCGAACTTGGCCAAGGCAGCCCGCGACGACGGCGAGCCGGGCGCGGTGAAGGCATTGAGGGCCGAACGATTTCTGCGCGGATACCAACGACTGTGGATGAACGCCGCCGATGATCAGATCATCGTTTTCCTTTACCAGTTTGTCGACACGTCGGGGGCAGCCGCGGACTATCGACGCAGCCTTCGAGAAGAGGGCTCAAGCGCACCCCGAGGCGCCAGCCGCTTCGCTATTCCTGGCCTGTCCCCGTCGCATGCAACCGGCTTCGCGGCCGCCGTCGGCAGTCGATCGGTCGCCGTCGCGATAGCAGTGACTGGCACGTTCGTCATGCAGGTTGTGTGCAACGCGAAGTCGGCTAGAGGACTCAAGACCCAACTCGTCACCGTCGCCTCGAAACAGTTCAACCGGCTGTAATCCAGCGAGACCGGCTCGACCAAGCTGCGGCGTACCGCAGGCCTCGGCCCACGCGGTCAGGGGATTCGCAAGGTTCATCCGGCCGAACAACATCCGGATCGTCCAGGCCAACCTCTCCGACGCCCGCGTGGGCGGGGTGTTGCCTCGCAACGTTTGGCTCAACACGGCAGCCGCTCACCGGCGCCGTGATCAAGGGCCACGCGACGACTGTCACGGGCACTCCCCGTCGGTGCGAACGGCCAGGTTTTGCCGGGTTGCGACCCAGCCCACATGATCGAACCGTCACACTGAACCAACCTGATCGCGTCGCCGCCGACGGCGTGACAGATCCGATGTGACGGTGGCCTGCTCAGCGTCGAAGTGACGCCAAGCCGCTCGTCACACTAACCTTTGCACGTGCGATGGCGGCGATACAGCGAATACAGAGCGCGGCGGCTGCGTCCGCACGAGGTTCTGCTTGAGATGTTCGCGATGAGCAAGGTCGGCTATTTCTACTTGCGCCACATCGCGCCGAGGTACGACAAGTGGGTCATCCCGTTGACCAACGGTCGCTTCAGCTCGGTCGGGTTCAACGTAGTCGGCGTGGTGTCCACGATCGGTGCCAAGTCAGGGCGTCCGCGCGAGCAACCGCTGCTGATGATCGCGGACGGACCGGATCTGCTGGTCATCGGCTCAAACTACGGGCGGCTGCCACACCCCAGCTGGGCTCACAACCTGAAGGTCCAGCCGAACTGCACTGTGCAGTTCCGTGGCCCCAAGCGGAGCTACCGGGCCGAGCTCCTGTCCGACGACGAGCGCGCCAAGGCATGGACGACCGCGGTTGACTTCTACAACGGCTACGAGACCTACCGTCAAACATGTTCCCCGCGCGAGATCCGCATCTTCAGGCTTCGCCCGGCAGGCTGATCGACGCTCTGGGCTCCGCCGGCAAACTTGGTGACGCGAGTGCATCGCGGGCCATGGCCTTCCGATGCTCTTGATCAACGACGTGAGGCTGCCATATGTATGGATGGTCCTCGCGACGACGTACCCAGGAGTCAATGACCACGACAGGGCGTTGCCAGCAGTTGGGTTAGGCAGCAGCACTTCGACAGCGCGGCGACATGCGCAGATCGGTAGAGCCGGTCATTTGATCACGTACCGGAGGACATGTAGGCGGCGAGGATGTAGTTGGGGTGTCGGTCGAGGTTGGTGCGGGCGCGGTCGTAGCGCATCGTGGTCCGGGGATCGGCATGGCGGGCGGCGATCTGGGTGTCGCGTAGGTCGACGCCGGCGTCGAGCATGGTGGTGACGAAGGTATGCCTGAGCATGTGCGGGTGCATCCGAGCGATCTTCACTCCCGAGGCGTCCTGGAGTCGGTGAAGCCGTCGGGTTGCTGCATGTCGGTCCATGCGTCCGCCGTTGCGGTTGAGCCGGATCGGGCCGACGTCCCGACCGGCGACGGCCCGGTCGACAGCGCGCGCCACTGCTGGCGGCATCGGCACAAGCACGATCTTGTGTCCTTTGCCGACGACTCGCACAACCCGGTGCCCGTGTTCTTCGCCGAGGTCGCTGATGTCGAGGCTGGTGGCTTCGAAGATCCGTAGGCCGAGCAGACCGAGCAGGCAGACGAGCGCGAAGTCGTTGCGGTTGGCTGACAGCCGAGCCGTTGTG
>JAVEEN010000064.1 GCA_030840445.1 Pseudonocardiales bacterium | reverse complement strand
CAGCGCGCCGACCGGTTTCCTGGTCGGTGGCTTTGTTGCCGCCGATACTCGGGTGCCCCTCCCTGCTGGTGCAGGCGTTAGTTTAGGGGCGCACCGGCCTCATCAGCCGCAGACACGACGCGGCCAGAGCCGAAAGATGCTGTCCGCCCGGCAACTCCGACCGCGGGCGGCGAGGGACGCTAGACCGAACTCCCCGCCGCTTCGACACCCGATAATGATTCCCAAGGTTTGTCGGCGCTAGAGCCCGGCGAAATCGATGATGCCGCGAATGTTGCGTCCTTCCCGCAGGTCCGCGAACGCCTCGTTGATCTGGTCGAGCTCGTAGTGCCGAGTGACCAGCTCGTCGAGTTTCAATGCACCTGCCTGATACATCGACAACAGCAACGGCACGCTGGTGCGCGGATTCATCCCGCCGTAGAGCGCACCCTTGAGTTGTTTGGCCGACAGCACCATCTCCTGCAGGATCAGCGGCACCACGGGCTCGGTATAGGGGGTGATGCCGGTGACCACGCATGTCCCGCCTTTGCGAAGCAGCCTCATGGCCAACGGGATCAAGTCCACGTGCACAACGCCGGCGGTCACGACGACGCGGTCGGCCATCACGCCGGCGGTGATGTCGACCACCAACGGTATCGCCTCCTCGGCCGAGACGGCGCTATGCGTGGCGCCGAAGATCTTGGCCGAATCCCGCTTGGACTCAATCGGGTCCACCGCAACGACATAGGTCGCGCCGGCCGCGCGCGCCCCTTGCAGGGCATTCATCCCGACACCACCGGTACCGATGACGACGACGGTGTCACCAGGCTCGGTGCCCGCCGAAACCGTTGCGGAGCCCCAGCCGGTGCTGACGCCGCACGACACCAGTGAGGCAGCATGGAAGGGGATCGTGTGGTCGATCTTGATCACGGACCTGTCCGTTAGGACCGCATATTCGGCGAATGTGCCGAGTTGACCGTAAGCCATCAGGTTTTCGTCGCCGAGATGCCGGCGACATGTTCTGTCGGTTGGCATCTCCCTCGAGACCAAGCTTGCGCCGGCGTCGCAGATGTAGCTCTGACCGTTCACACAAAACCGGCAACTGCCGCACGCGGGGATGAAGGACATCGCTACGTGGTCCCCCTGCTGCACCGTCGTCACGCCCGGCCCGATTTCTTCGACGACACCAGCGCCCTCGTGACCACCGAGCATCGGGAACCAGTCCGGCTCCGGGATACCGGTTGAGGCCCGCACCTCGGGGGTCGGCAATACGTCGCCGGTAACCAGGTGGTCATCGGAGTGGCAGATGCCGGCAACGGCCATCCGCACCAGGACTTCACCGGCGTGGGGCGGATCGAGATCAACCTCGCGGATCTCCCAGTCCTCGCCAACCCCGCGCAGCACAGCGGCACGACACTTCATAGCGATCTCCCTTGATGGCTGCGCGGCTATTCGGGCGCGTATCCCAACGTGCTCTTGACCTCTAAATACTCCTGGAAGCCGAACTCACTCCACTCTCTACCGTTGCCACTGCGCTTGTAGCCGCCGAATGGCGCGTTCATGTCGAAGGCATGGTTGATCGTCACCCAACCGGCCCGGATCTTGCGAGCCACCTCGCGAGCCTTCTCGAGGTCGGCTCCCGAAACGAAACCCGCCAAGCCGTATTCGGTGTCGTTGGCGATTTCCACTGCCTGGTCGAGGTCGTCGTAGCCGAGGATGCACAACACCGGCCCGAAGATCTCCTCACGCGCAATCGTCATATCGTTCGTGACGTTCGCGAAGACGGTCGGCTTGACGTAGTAACCCTTGTCCAGCCCCGCCGGTCGTCCCGGGCCTCCCGCAACCACGGTCGCGCCCTCGCTCACGCCCTTCTCGATCAGGCGCTGAACCTTTTCGAACTGCGTCTTCGAAGCCACCGGCCCGATCGCCGTCGCATCGTCGCCGCCCACCTTGACCTGCTCGGCTGCCTTGCGAGCGATCGTAATGGCCTCGTCCATACGCGATTTCGGGACCAACATGCGTGACGGCGCGTTACAACTCTGACCGGAGTTCGGCATCATGTTGGCCACGCCGGCGCTGACGCCCTCGGCAAAGCCACTATCGTCGAGCACAATGTTGGGGCTCTTGCCGCCGAGCTCTTGGGTCACCCGCTGCACGGTCGGAGCGGCAGCCTTGGCCACCTCGACACCGGCGCGCGTGGAGCCGGTGAACGACACCATGTCGATGTCGGGATGGCTCGCCAGGGCCGCACCCACGCCCGCACCATCGCCGTTGACAAGGTTGAACACCCCGGCCGGCACGCCCGCGGCGTCCAGGATCTCGGCGAAGATGTAGGGCGAATACGGAGCGACCTCCGAAGGTTTCAGGACGACGGTGCAGCCGGTCGCCAACGCCGGGTAGACCTTGACTGCGACTTGGTTGATCGGCCAATTCCAGGGCGTGATCAAACCGCAGACCCCGATCGGCTCCTTGGCGATCAGGGTCGCCCCGTGCTGTTCGGAGAACGCGAAGTTCTTCAGCGCGTCGATGGCCGTGGTCAGGTGGCCGATGCCGAGAAAGACCTGCGGCCCAGCGGCCAACGAGGGCGGCGCACCGATTTCCTCGGTGACCGCCTCGGCGAGATCGTCGGCACGCTTCTGGTATTCATCCAGGATGGCCTGCAACAGGTCCAGGCGTTGCTCGCGGGTGCTTTGCGACCAGGCGGTGAAGGCTCGCCGGGCGGCTTTGACCGCCACGTCGACATCGGCCGCCGACCCCAGCGAGATCTTCCCGGAAACCTTTTCCGTTACCGGATCTTCCACGTCGAAAGCATTGGGCCGCAACGGGTCGACCCACTGTCCGTCGATGTAGAACTTCAGGTATTCGCGCATCAAATCATCCTTCTCTTACTGGGTGCCTTCGGCATACCAGGTGCGGAATTCGTCATACTTAGGCATCTCCTCGGAATTGGCCTTTGGATCGATGCACACGTGGACAACGGCGGTTTTGCCGCTCGCGTAGGACCGCTGGATCGCCGGGCCGATCTCGTCCTCCTTCTCGACGTACTCGCCGTGGCAGCCGAAGCCCTCGGCGACCTTGTCGAGGCGGACGTCTTTGCTCCAGTGCACGCCGGGCTGCGGCGACGGCTGCTCGAAGGTGCGCTTGTATACGCCCACCTCGAGCCCCCACTGGTGGTCGACACCCACCACGCAGACCAGCGGAAGCTTCTGCCGCGCAGCGGTTTCCAACTCGGCGATGTGGAAGAGGAACGCCGAATCACTGGTCAGCAGCATCACCGGGCGCTTACCGCCCTCGGCAACCGACGCTCCGACAGCGTACGGCAACCCGGTGCCGAGATGGCCGAAGTTCTGGTTCCAGATGACGTCGCGCGGTTTGGCCTGCGAGTAGGTCCACTGGAAGATCACGGTGGCGCCACCGTCGCGGACCATGATCCCGTCCT
>JAVEEN010000063.1 GCA_030840445.1 Pseudonocardiales bacterium | reverse complement strand
CTTCACTATCAGTGCCTTCTCGGACCGGCTGAATCAGGACGTCGACACTCCCGATTCTTCCGATCCAGAAGGCACTTTCACGTGATCAACGCGCCGACCGGCGACTATCCGTCCACGGATCGAGGCTAAGGAGGTCGTTGACCTCATCCGGGACGGGCCCGTTGCAGTCACGAGGTGAACCCTCGCAACGGCTGGTCCGCGCGATCGCAGGGAGGGCGCTCCCCTCGCTGTTGCTGGATCAGTTCGGCCGCAAACTGAGCTACGGGGACCGCGGGCGTTCGATGGCGTGGATGAGGGATCCTTGGTCGGTGATTTCGTCGGCGTCCGGCTCGTCGAACCAGAAATCGCCTGGACCGAGATACCGGAAGACGATTTCTTCGCCGTAGGGCAAGCCGACCATCACGCCCCGGGTCCCGTGGTTGTCGTCGACGAGTTCATCCACCCCGGGTGTCCAGTTGTTGAACGAGCCGACCAACGACACGCGTCCGGCGGGATGGCCGGCGTCGAGGATGAAGCGAATCTTGACGTGCTCAGGCTGAGATCGGTCGATATCCAGCGACAATTGCGGTTCCACCTTCCTCAGGGCCATATACCTGTTCGCCGCTCGTCACCCTACGCGTGCTGTGCCAGCTGGAGCCGCTTGCAGACTTGCAGAACAGAGTCGGATAACAGCCACGACACCCGACCTTGACTCGGCGGTGCGGACGCGCGGATCACCCGTCGCGATGAGTGTCGGGGTGCCGGGCGGTGAGGATGAAGTAGATGCGGCGGGCGACCCCCACGGCCTGATCGGCGAAACGCTCGTGGAAGCGGCCGAGAAGGCTGATGTCGATGGCGGTCTCAACCCGCCGGTCGCGGCTCGGGGCGAGCAGGATGGTGAACATCTTTCGGTGCAGCGCGTCCATCGCGTCGTCGCCTGCCGGCACGGTCGCGGCGAGTTCGGCGTCCCGGGTTTTGATCGCGGTCACGAGATCGCCGGCCAGGCCGGCGGCGACGTCGCCCATCCGGGCGATCGTGTCCCGCAATTGCGGCGGCACCGCGTTGTCGGGGTAGCGCAGCCGGGCCGCCCTGGCGATGTGCGCGGCGAGGTCTCCCATCCGTTCCAGACCCGCGCCAGCCGGCAGCGCCGCCGTCAGCAGCCGCAGATCGCCGGCGACCGGCTGCTGGGTGGCGAGCACGGTGAACACCAGCTCCTCCAGCTCACGCCGGCGGGCGTCGAGCAGGGCATCGTCAGCGATGACCCGCTCGGCCAGTGCCAGGTCGGCGTCGGCCAGCGCTGTGGCTGCCAGCACCATCGCGCTGCGGGCCAGCTCGGCGAGGTCGAACAGCAAACCCCACACTCGGTCAAGGTCGGCGTGGTACTGGCCTCGGAATTGCACCGCATTTCCCCTTCCCGGTCCCCACTCTGCCCGTTCCGAACATGAGGGCGAACCGCAGCGATGACGTCCGGCTCGGGCAGAACGCCCCCGCCGCCGCAATTGAGATGCGGTGCCGGTCGCGGCGGGTTGTCGCTCATAACATCGTCAACGCGAGTCCCGCCGCTGCCGCGGCCAGCCCGGCCGTGAAGCTGCTGGCGATGTTCAGCGACGCCTCGAGCAGGCCACCGGCCTCGGCCAGCGCTAGCGTCTCCCACGCCCAGGTGGACAGGGTGGTGTAGCCGCCGGCGAACCCGGCGCCGATGATCAGGGTCGGGGCCGTGGCCAGACCGTGGTGCAGCGCGAGGCCGGTGGTGAGGCCGAGTAGCAGGCTGCCGGTGATGTTGATGATGACGGTGCCGTACGGGAAGTCGCCGCGGGTACGGTGCTGAACGATCTGGTCGATGAGATAGCGCGCGACGGAGCCGACGCCGGCGGCCAGCGCGACGGCAAGGGTTAGCATCACGCCTTCTTCCTGGTGCTGCGTCCGGCCGGGTTGGCGATGTAGCGGACGACATCGACGTCGTCGAGGATGACCAGGCCGCCGGTGACCAGCTCGTCCAGTTGGGGCAGGAACTCCTCGATGCGCTCCGCGGCGTCGATGATGACGATCGCGACGGGGAGGTCTTCGGACAGGCTGAGCAGTCGGGCGGTGTGCAGGTGCCCGGTCGCGCCGAAGCCGGCGGTGCCGCGGAACACCGAGCAGCCGGCGAGGCCGCTACGGCGGGCCCGCTCGACGATCTCCGTGGCCAGCGAGTGGTGGTGGTAGTGATCGGACTCGCCGATGAAGATCGTGAGCCTCTTGGCCTGGCCTTGCAGCCTCACTGGGCGCTCCTCTCGGTGTGGGCCGGGCTGGTCCGGTGAGCGCGGCGCCGGTTGGCGGCAATGCCGCGGCCCAGTAGTAGACCGAGCGAACACGCGGCCAGACCCGCAACAATGGTCGCCAGCAGGTAGCTGACCGCGGTGCGCGCGTGGCCATGGGCGAACAGTTCATCGGTGGCGACGACGACGGAGGAGAACGTGGTCAGCCCTCCGCAGAATCCTGTGCCCAGCAGCGGCCGCAGGTACCGGGAGGGCACCATGTCGGCGGCGATGATGACGACGAGACCGAGGATGAAGGCGCCGGTGATGTTCACCGCGAGCGTCGCCCACGGGAATCTCCCCGGCGGGGCCGCCCAGCCCGAGGTGACGGCGTAACGGAGCGCGCCACCAACGCAGCCGCCCACGAACACCGCGCCGATGACGTCGGCCCGCAGTTTCGGCCACCCCGTGCGGCGGCTTTGCGTGAACGGCGATCCACTAGGAGCATGTCTGGCATCTTCGGCGGCGTCGACGTCCGGGTCGACCGGCAGCTCAGTCACTCGGGGACGCTCTGCGTTCGCAAGCGGGTACCCGGCAGGCACCACACGAGGGCGGGCGGTTCGTCGTACGTGCGCGTCACGGAGACCTCCCAGGTGGGTGAGGAACCGTAGGGACCGTTGGCCGCAACGCTGCGACGGTTGACGGCGGGCCCCACCGCCGTGACGGCCCCCTCACCGTACACATCGGGCCATAGCCCTCTTGATCGGGTACAGCCACCCGTCCAGGCCAGACGTTCGCGGGGCCTAGCTATCGGCCGACGGTTCGTACGCGCCGGCGGTTGCTGTTGGCGAGGCCGGGCGACCTCGTCCTCGTCCTGGAGTTCCTCGGCCCGATGGAGCGCGTCGGCCAGGTGCGAGACGAACAGCCGCTGCGCGAGCGCGGTTGGTAGGACTGTTCGCCCGATCACCCAGCCACATCAGCAGCGACAGCGCCACGACCGTGGCCAGATCGGTGATGAACGTCGCCGACAACAGCAACTGCCCGATCGCCGTCCCCGACAGCCGTGCCAGCCAGGCCAGCGAAGACGGCGAGGATTTGGGCTGCGCACAGGAGGTTCTGGATGCCTTCGCCGGAGTGTCTTTCTACTTCAGAGGTCCGCTCGGCGCGTGCCGGCGGTGCAAACGGCTAATGCCCCGGTCGGCTGCGAGCCAGAGCGCGAGGCCCGCCAAGACATCGAACAGATAGTGGTTCGCGGTGCCGAGGACAACCAGAGCCGTCAGCAGTGGGTAGGCCAGCCCCAGGATCCTGACGCCGATGCTGGTCGCGTTGCGGTACACCGTCACGCCGGACCACACCGCCCACGCCATGTGCAGTGACGGCATTGCGGCGAACTGGTTGGCCAGTCCTGCCAACGCGGTCGGGGCGCTGTCGCTGGCGCCCCACCAACCCCAATGCCGGTACACCGTCATCGTGTCGGTGAACCCCGCCCCGGGAAGCAGCCGCGGGGGCGCCGTTGGATACACCGCGAACCCAATCAGGGCGCCCACGCTGATGAGCGCGATGACCGAACGTGCGGTGCGGTAGTGCTCCGGTCGGCGCAGATACGTCCAGACCATGACGCCGGGGGTGATGAGGAAGTGCAGGGACGCGTAGCAGAAACAGGCAGGGACCGCGATCAGGGCCAGGTGGGTCAGGACATGGTTGATCGGGTGCTCGATCTGCAGCCCGAACAGCCGTTCGGCACGCAGCACCGTCGCGCCGTGCCGTACGGCGGTCGCTGCGTCGCTGCGGAGGAGACCGCGGATGGAGTCGTAGCCGGCGTAGAAGCCGAGAACGAGAAGCACCTCGAGCAGCCAGCTCGGCCGTCGGCGCCCCGTTGCCCAACTCTGGACTCCACGGACGGCCAGCAGCAGCGCGAGCGCAATTCGTGACTTGTGCGCGGGAGGCGGGGCCGTGGAATTGGCGTGCTCAGCGGCCCGGGCGGAGTCGGGGTCAGAGCGCATGCTGAGCATGATCTCGCAGCCCGATGTGTCGGATGTGTGCGGCTCTCGGGAGAGCGCAGCGGCGTCTCGCGGCGTGGGTGGTGCGTGCCGCGTTCACAGATAACGCCGCGCAGCTGCGCCAAGCGGCCGACACCGCGCCCGGCCCGACGAGCTGACACGGGCGTGACCCGGGTATTCAGTCCCCGGGACGGTTTGCGCCGCCCCGGGTACTTCACAACGGCGGCAAGCACGATCAGTGCACCCAACGCGCCGATCAGCAGCTCTCCCAGCACCGTGGAGTTGCCGCCGTTGCTGGTGGTGCCTGCAGCCAAAGCCTTGAGGCTCGTACCGTGCACGGTCAGGTTCGGCGCCGAAGCCTTGGCCGCGTGGGTGAGAGTGTCAAGCGTGGCGGTGTCGATGTCCTGGCCGTCACGCGGCGGGTAAGCCAGCACGATCGTGCTCGTGCCGCCGGTGCCGACCAGCGTCTGGCTGCCCGTCGAGGCGAAGGACACGATGCGCACGGTCGGTGCTCCCTTCGAGAGCCCGGCGTCCACGGCCTTGAGTTCGGCCTGCACACCAGGCGACTGCACCGTCTGACCGGCAGGCAGATTGAGCGTCAGGACACCCGGGTCGGACGTGGCACCGCCGTACAGCTTGGCGATCTGCACATCAGCGGTATAAGCCGCGCTGTGCAGATGGTTGCCGCTCTTCAACCGGCCCGACACCGAGGGCGCCAGAACGACCCCGACGATCGTGATTGCCAACCACAGCAGTCCGACGATCAATCGATGCCGTGTCACCCATCTACTGAGTGCGTCCATTAGGTGTCCTCCAGGTAAGTCATGGCGAGGTAGCCCTCGGTCAATGTCAGGGCCGGACGCTAGGTGGAGCTACCTTGCGGGACGCTTTCAGTGCGACCGCCCCGCCAGGGGTGGACGGCAACGTGCAGGCTCCCTCATGGGATCTGCGCCCACCTTGGTTGACACCTATCGACCGACCTGCGCGCAGACATTGCGCGCACGGTGCTCGATATCGACGATGTCGCGAACACTGCTAGATGCCGTGCGTACGACAAGATCTCAGGTGCGGTGATCTACCGGCGCTGGTTGTTAGCTTGATCGTGCAACTGTGGTGCCTTCCCCGCGCCCACGGCCGGTACCGGTGCTGTCCGACCGACGGACATCCGGACCGGCCGGTGGCGCAATCCGCGGACGCTAGTCGAGCCGTACGGATCGACGGTTTCTCGTGTCTACTCGACGTTGCCGAGGCCGGCGCCGACCTGGAGCTCTTCCTCGCGCTCGAAGCGATCGAGCTCGTTGAGTTCGGGTTGCGCGATCTCGCCTCGGTCAGCCGCGTCGAGGGCACGGTGGACGGTGCTGAGCACGACGGCGGCGAGCAGGAGCGTGCCGGTGCCGATCAGGAACGGGACGTGCGCGTTGTAGTGCTCGACCAGCTTCGCGGCTGCGTAGGGAGCGAGGCCGCCGCCGATGAACCGAACGAAGCCGTACGTGGCGGAGGCGACCGGACGTTCGACCGGGGCGATGCTCATGACCGCGGTGGTGACGAGTGTGTTGTTCACTCCGAGGAACGCGCCGGCGACGATCACGGCGACGATGACCAGGGTCGGCCGGCCCGGCCAGATACCGATGACGGCGAGGTCGGCGGCGAGCAGGGCGAAGTTGACGTAGAGGGTGCGGGGGGTGCCGAACCGGGCCTT
>JAVEEN010000045.1 GCA_030840445.1 Pseudonocardiales bacterium | reverse complement strand
ACGCCGTCCGCGAGGCCGCATGAGCTATCTCGCGTGAGCTGGGCGCGATGTCCCGGCCACCCGCCCGCAGCTAGACACGGTTGCCGCTTGACCGTCATCTGTCGTCCGCGCATGCTCAACGGGGAGACCCGAGGCGCGGCTACGGGTTGCCGCGACGGCCGCAGGCAGCGGTTGTAGTACTGGGGTTGCAGGGCCCTACCGCAGGAGGTAACGATGCATGCCAAAGTCGGCGATTGGCTGGTAACTGAGGGACGCGATATCGCTCACCATGCCCGGCGGGGGCAGATTCTGTCGGTGCGCTCGCTGGACGGTACGCCGCCCTATCAGGTGCGCTGGGAAGATGATGGCCACGTTGCGCTGGTGGTCCCAGGTCCGGACACGCGAGTGGTGCTGGCCGCAGACCTGGGCCCGTCGAAGGTGGCGAAGGCCGAGAACTAACGGTATCCGCCTGTATCGCGCAGATTCTCCGAGCCGCTACGTGGTCGCCGCAACTGCTCGGCGAACGGCATCGATGGACTCGGCGATGTCTTCGTCGTCGGTGGACCAGTTGCTGACCGAGACGCGGATGACGTCGCGGTGCGCCCAACTGGACCCAGACATCCAGGTCGCTCCGTCGGCGAGCAGGTTTTTCGCGACGGCATGTGTTCGTTCCTGGTCGCCGACGGCGAAGCAGATCTGGGTGTAGCAGACGCGGTTGAGCACCTCGACGCCGTCGATCGCCTCGAGTCCGGCGGCCATCTTGCCGGCGTTGTGGATGAGGCGGTCGACGAGGTCTGCCACTCCGCTC
Organism: Pseudonocardiales bacterium; assembly: GCA_030840445.1. GTDB lineage: Bacteria > Actinomycetota > Actinomycetes > Mycobacteriales > Jatrophihabitantaceae > Jatrophihabitans_A. The sequence continues at coordinate 3,079 of JAVEEN010000045.1, read as the reverse complement.
CGTCCGAGGGAACGCAGTGCCGCCCAGACCGGCACGCCCCGCGCGCGGCGCGACATCTCCGGCACCTTGTCCAGGGGATCACCCGTCGCGTCGGAGATCAGGTAGCTGGTGTGCACCCCGAGCGCGTTGCGCAGCGGCTCGGGGTGGGCCACGATGGCGACTCCGCAGTCATACGGGACATTGAGCGTCTTGTGCGCGTCGGTGGCCCATGAGTCCGCGCCGTGATAGCCGTCGACCAGATGCCGATAGGTGGGCGTGGCGCCCGCCCATAGGCCGAACGCGCCATCGATGTGTACCCATGCGCCGTGCTTACGAGCCGCGGCGATCGCCGATTCGAACGGGTCAAACGCACCGGAGTGCAGGTTGCCGGCTTGCAGGCAGACGATGGTCGGTCGCGCGCCGAGAAACGTGGTCAATGCGTCGACCTCGATTCGTCCCTGATCGTCTGCGGGGACGACGACCGGTGCGCCGAGGCCGAGATAGCGCAATGCCACATCGATCGAGGCGTGTCGCTCCGCGCCGACAAGCACCTGGATGCGGGGGGCGCCGTTCAGGCCGAGACGTGGCAGATCCCAGCCGGCGTCGGCGACGACCTGCTCGCGCGCCGCAGCGAGACAACTGAAGTTGGCCATCGTCGCGCCGGTAACGAATCCGACATCGCACCCTTCGGGTAACCCGAGCAGGTCGAGCAGCCAGCGCGCCGCCGCTTCCTCCGCGGCGACCACGCCGGGTGTGGCAGTGCGCATGCCCGCGTTCTGGTCCCAGGCACTGACCAGCCAGTCGGCGGCCAATGCCGCCGGCAGCGTCCCGCCCATGACCCACCCGAAGAAGCGGCCCGACGCTATGCTCATCAGTCCTGGGTCGGTCAGAGCTCCGAGAGTCTCGATTACCGCGCCGGGATCGCTCGGTCCGTCCGGGATCGTTTCCCCGAAGGCGCCTCGAAGCTCGTCGGCGTTCCTTCGCGGCGGTACCGGCCGGTCCGGGACAGACTCCAACCATGTGCGCGCGTGAGCCATTGCCGCCTCGAGCGCTGGGGTGTAATCAGCCGGACGTGCCGTCATGATCTGGTCCTCTCCCGCGGGCCGAACAAGGTGCGGTAGCCCATCTCAACGTCAGGCCGGCGGACACGTCAAGAGGTGAGGGGTCGCGGGCAGCCAGCGGGCATCGTCGGCGTAGCTCACGGGATCGTCAGAGGGTGGGCGCTCCTGGTGGGACGGCGTCCTGGACGTTCGTAGCGCCGACCAGTTGCCAGCTGTCGGGATCGGTGCGGCGAGCGACGAAGGTGAGGATGCCCGACCCGGGCGGCAGCGTTGCGGGGGTGGCGTCGCTGAGGCGTTCACGGTTCCAGCTGGCGTGCATCATCGCAACGTCATCACCCAAGTGCATGACGTCGACAGCGGACACGGTCATGCGGCTACCGGCGAGCAGCTTGTCGAAAACGATCTGATGGCCACGGGCGATCCCGTCTCGTCGGTGCATCCGCTGGCCGAAGATGTTCACGAACTCGGCGTCCTCGGTGAACAACTCGGCGAACGCGGTCGGATTCTTGGTGTTGAACGCGTCGGTCAATCGTTCGACGAGATCGGTGGGCTCCATAATGTTCCCTTTACTGTAGATATAACGAATAGCTGGTCGGTAGGCTCAAACCGTGTCCCACGTCAAGCCCCGCTCGTACTCGTCCCCGCTGCGTCAGCGCCAGGCCGCCGAGAACCGGCGAGCTATCCTGCGCTCGGCGCATGAGCTGTTCGTACGGCAGGGCTACGGTGCGACTACCGTCGACCAGATCGCCGCGATGGCAGGCGTGAGCAAGCCGACGGTGTTTACCTCGATCGGCAACAAGGCCGAGGTCTTCCGGCTTGTCAGAGACATCGCGATCGGCGGCGACGATGATCCGGCTCCCGTCGCCCAGCGGCCGAGCGTGGACCGGGTCCGGTCCGCCGAGGATCTGAACGCTGCCGTTTCCGCGATGGCCTCGCACATTGCTGCCATATCTAGCCGCGCAGCCGGCATTCAGGAGGTGCTGCGTGGCGCGGCCGCCGCTGGTGACCCGGCGATGCGCGAACTCTGGCTGACCTCGGAGGAACAGCGCCTGCGCGGCGCGCAGCTCTTCGTCGAACTGCTCACCGGCCACGCGCGCCCTACCGTGCGTCGCCAGCGGGCGGTCGATATCCTGTGGCTGCTGATGGCAACAGACAATTACCATCGGCTCACCGTTGAGCGCGGCTGGACCGATAACCATTTCCGGCGGTGGCTGAAGGGCGCAATCCTGGCTCAGCTGTACGGCAACCCCGGCGCGTCGTGAACCACCTACCTGTTATTGCGGGGGAAGCAGGCTGACAATGAAGTCATCGACCGATCGAGAGGATTGCGCGATGGACACCCAGACGCTTGTGACCGTGCCACTGACCGCCAGTGAACTCCGGCTGATCCGCAGTGCCCTGCTCGCCTTCGTGACCAACTTCGGCCACGACGAGGCTGACGTGCTTCATGCGACGCAGCACCTACTGACGAAGCTGGCCGACCTTCCGGTCGACGCGTCCGGACCCGCCGCGTAAGCGGCGCGATCACGAGTTCTGCAAGCCGTCCCAGGACCACCGCGGCATGGGACGGTCGGTCGGAACCGTCGCGTCTGCTGCCGGGTAGGACAGCACCTCGTCCACCGCCCACCGCATGTAAGCGCGCAGGGCGGCCCGGAATTCGGGATCGTTCGGCAGGCCTGCGTCATCTGCTGCCAGGACGAAGCAGTCCACGAATCGTCGGCCAAGATCGCTCATATCTCCGTTGCCCGCGTGCATTTGCAGCATCTCGGAATGGTTGCCGCAGGACACGGAGAATCGGGGCGGGCCACCCATCACCTCGGCCCAGTAGGCGGCCAGCCGCTCGACGTGCTGTGGATGCTGCCCCGGGTGGGAGAACGGGTGGTTCAGCTCGGGATCCCGCAGGCAACGCTCATGATGTGCCGCGGCCAAGGCGAGGAATGCCGGTTCGCCGCCGGCGAACTCGAAGAGCGTAGGACGCATGATGCCAGCGTGGCATACCGGATCCGCTTTGAGAGCAACGTTCAGCCGTTCAGCACGTC
>JAVEEN010000008.1 GCA_030840445.1 Pseudonocardiales bacterium | reverse complement strand
GCACGAAGCGGTGGTCGAATTTCTGCAGGTCCGCCGGATGAAGCAGGTTATGCGCGATCATCCGGGCCTCGTGGTTGGCCACATGTTTGAGCTGGTGCTCGGACGAGACATCCCCCAGCGCCCAGATGCCCGCTACGTTGGTGCGGCCGAATTCGTCGACCTGAACCCGGCCGTCCTCGTGCAACCGGACGCCGGCCGCGTCCAGACCCAACTCGGCGGTGTTCGGAATGCGCCCGGTCGCCACCAGCAGGACGTCGCCGGACACCTGCGATCCATCGGTCAGTGTGAGCCGGATCTCGCCGGGGCCACCCTCCAGGTCGGCGGGCGCGGCGTTGAGGCGCACCTGCCATTGCTGAACAGCCTGCGCGGTGAAGGCGGCCGAGATCTCGGCATCCAGGTGCCGGAGCAACTTCTCCCCGCGCGCAACGACGGTGACCTGGCTGCCCAGGGCCGAGAAGATGTGGGCGAACTCCATCGCGATGTAGCCGCCACCGACGATCACCAGATGTTCCGGCAGTTTTTCCAGCCGCATGATGGTGTCCGAGGTGTGGAACGGCACTCCGGACTGGGCGATCTCATCCGGGATGAACGGGTGGCCACCGGCGGCGATCACGATCTGATCGGCGGTGAAACGCTCGCCGGTGGACACCTCGATCGAGTTGGGTCCGGTGAACCGGCCGTGCCCGAGGAAGGTCTCGGTGTTCCTACCGTTCGTCCGGTATTCGCGGCCGCCGGCCGAGATAGGATCGATCCGGCCGAAGATCCGATCGCGGATATCCGGCCAGCGGACACCGTCCAGGGTCGCGTCGATGCCGTACCGCGATGACTCGGCGATGGTGCTGGCCACGTCGGCCGCGTAGACGTACATCTTGGTCGGGATGCACCCGACATTCAGGCACGTTCCGCCGAAGGTCCCGTCCTCGACGATGGCGACCAGCTGATCGACGAAGTCACCGGTAACCACAGAGTTGCCCGAGCCGGAGCCGATGATTGCAAGATCGAAGTGTGAGTCAGAATTACGGGGATCGTCCACTCAACCAGCGTACTGACGGTAATTCTCAGCTGCCCAGCGCATGATGGACCGATGCTTGCTGCCCTCTCTCCGGCCCGGCGGCGGCTGGTCGTCCTCCTGTCGGTGGCGACGGTGGTGGCCGTGCTCAGCATCGTCGCCGTCACCGTCTTCGGCAGCTCCGACCGCGCATCCCCGGCCGCGGCGGTGCCGCAGGACGTTCCCGGGCCGGTCCTGCTGGTGCCGGGCTACGGCGGCTCGGTGACTGGGCTGCAAACCCTCGCCGCGCGCTTGAAGCAAGCCGGCAAGCAGGTGCAGATCGTGCAGTTGCCGGGTAACGGTACGGGCGACCTGCGCGCGCAGGCTCGATCCTTGGCGAGCACGGCCAAGGCCGTGCTCGCCAAGACCGCTGCCTCGTCCCTGGACGTGGTCGGGTATTCAGCCGGCGGCGTGGTCGCCCGGCTGTGGGTGCGGGACTACGGCGGCGCCGGCGTGGCCCGGCGTGTGGTGACCCTCGGCTCACCACAGCACGGCACCGAACTGGCCACCCTGGGGTCGCTGCTGCCCTCGGCGTGCCCGGTGGCCTGTCAGCAACTCACGCCGGCCAGCACCTTGCTGGCCCAGCTGAACGCCACACCCGATCCCGCGAACGGGCCTCGATTCGTCTCCATCTGGTCCACGGCCGATGACGTGGTGCTCCCGCCCGACTCGGCCCGACTGGCCGGGGCGCTCAACCTGACAGTTCAGGGTGTCTGTTCAGCATCGACCGTCCTCCACAGCGCCTTGCCGGCGGACCCCACCGTAGCGGGCATGATCGCCGCCGAGCTCACAGCGACCGATCCGGTACCACTGAATGCGAAGGACTGCAGCCGCCTCAGCTCCTGATGTCCTCAGCTCTTGATGTCCTCAGCTCTTGATGTCTTTGGTGACGAAGTTCGCCCAGGCCGCGCCGAGCAGAATCGCCACGTAGACGGCTTGCAGACCGATACCGCGTTCGACGTTGCGCAGCAGCATCGGATCCCGGAAGAGATCCACGAACGAGAGCCAATACCGGGTGGGAAGGTAAGGCTGCAAGGACGTTGCGGCGTCGAGGGTGAGTAACAGCGAAGATCCGATCAGGAACGCCAGCGCACCGAGGGTCGCCGACTGCGCCGAATCGGTCAGAGTCGACAGGAACAGCGCCATCGCGGCAACGCCGAGCATCGACACGCCGACGTAGCCGACGGCCAGCAAGGTCCGGAACGCGATCTGCGCCGGAGTCAGCTGTGAGCCCGACACCGAGCTCACGGCGGCCGAGAGCGGTTGATGGCCCAACAGCAGCCGGCCGACCACGAAACCGGTGCCTGCCACCAGGACGACCGCGGCCATGACGAAGGAGAACACCGAGATCAGCTTGGCCACCAAGAGTTTCGTCCGACCGATCGGCCGGATGAGCAGGTAGCGCAGGGTTCCCGACTGAGCCTCGCCGGCCACCGTTTCACCGGCGACCACTGCGACGGCGATCGGCAGGAACAGCGGCAGCACGATGGCCAAGGCCGCGACGGCGAACAGCGATCCGTTGGTGAGCACGGCCGATAGGAAGGCCGGCCCCTGACCCGGCCGCGGCCCGAGATGAGTGGTGGCGAGCAAGATGGCGACCACCGTCGGGAGCGCGTCGAGCAACACCAGGGTCAGCCAGGTCCGCGGACGGCGAAAGAGCTTCGACAGTTCGACTCCGATCATGGACGCTCCGTGTGGTCCGAACGGGCCGCGGTCAGTTCGAGGACGACCTGTTCGAGGCTGCGACGCTCCGGGCCCAGTTCGTCCACCCGGACGCCATGCCCCACCAGCAGCGCGTTGAGCTCGGCCGGATCAGCGCCCTGCACGATCAGCCGGGGGCCGTCGGACGACACCACCCGCCCGTTGAGGATCGCCATCGCGGTGGCGACCTCTGGGGTACTGAGCATCGTTCGACCCGTCGGGGCCTGCAGGTTCGCCAGGCTGTCCTGCACCACGAGCCGCCCTCGGTCGATGACCCCCACTCGGGTGCACAACTGCTCTACCTCGGCCAGTAGATGGCTGGACAGGAAGATGGTGGTGCCGAGGCGATTGAGCTCCAACAACAACTGGCGTATCTCGTGGATCCCTTGTGGATCAAGACCGTTCGTCGGTTCGTCCAGGATCAGCAATTCCGGAGCCCGCACCAGGGCAGCGGCCAGGCCCAGCCGCTGCCGCATGCCGAGCGAATACGCCTTGACCGGCCGGCGCCCGATTTCGCTGAGGCCCACTGTGTCCAGCATCTCGTGGATCCGCGCACTCCGGGTTCGGCGTGATCCCGCCGGGCCGCTGGCGTCGAAGATGGCCAGATTCGCCTGCCCCGAGAGGTGGCCGTAGAACGCCGGGCCTTCGACCAGGGCGCCCACCCGCGGCAGCACGGTGGACGCGGCCTTCGGCATCTGGTGGCCGAGCACCTCGATGCTCCCGGAGGTGGCCAGGACGAGCCCGAGCAGCATCCGGACCGTGGTGGTCTTACCGGAACCGTTGGCGCCGAGGAATCCGTAGATGTCGTGTGCGCGCACATCCAGATCCAAGCCGCTTACCGCGCTCACACTGCGGAAACGCTTGGTCAGACCCTCGGTCCGGATCATCCAGCACTCCGGTATCTCGCCAGTTCCACCGCCGCCGTGACCAGAGCTTTGTCGCTGACCGTGCCGATCAGTAGCCAGGTCCGGCCCTGACCGGCAGGCCCGGTCAACAACAGGCTCAGCGGGCCGACCGAGACGCTGAGACCGCTCGGACTCTTGGCCACACCGGGCGCGTTGGTCAGTTGATTCCGCAGCGATCTCGCCGTGCGTCCGGGCAGCGGTGCCGCGATGAACTCGGTGACGCCGCGGCCGTAGACCCCGATGGCCCCGACCCCGGGAAGCAAGCTATTGCGGCGGACCCCGTTCAAGGTCGGCGGCGACTCGGCATCACCGAACCGATTTATGACGTCAGTCAGACCGTTGCGTTCCGAGATCTCGGTTCGGGCGCCACGAGGCGGCGAGAACGCCGTGGTCGATGCAGTGGGTTTGGCCGTGCTGAAGTCGAGGAATGCCGTCGTCATCGCCGGGTTGGCAGACCCGGACGCGTGGATGTCCACCCGGACCGGGATCCCGGTGGACTGGTCGGCCCACACGTCCACCGAATCGATCGTGGTCTGCGGGTCCGAGGGTTTCAGCCGCAACCCGGTGGCGGTATGGCCGGCGATCCGGCGAGGGAACAGCGTGGTGAGTTCGTCCGGCGTCGCTTGGCTGAGCAGCCGGCGTCCGAGTTCGGGGGGCAGCAGATCGCCGGCGACCGGCAGCCGAACCTGCGGAGCAGCAGGGTTGAGGTCGAAGATGGCAAGGTTGGATTCGTAGTTCCAGGTCCACGTTCCGGTGGCGCCGGCACGCACATCGGTCTCGCCGACCAGGTTGATCTGATCGACCCGCCAGTCGTCGCGGGCCCGCCACCACACCCGGAGCTGCGATCGGCCGCCGAGCAGATCGCTCACCGAGGTGAACTGGTTGCCCGTCACCGGAAGCGCCAGGCCACCGACCGCCTCGGCATAGCCGGAATAGGCCAGGTTCGCCGACTGCAGGATCTTCAGCCGGAGCTGAGCCGCGGAGATGGGGCGGGCCGACACCCCCAGCGAGTCCCGCACCGCGCCCACCACCGAGGGCAGGGATGTGACCAGGGCAACGGCCGCGAGCAGTACCAGCCATCGCCAGCGCCGTCTCATACTTCACCGTACGTCAGCCTCCGGTACCGGGTTCATAACGGGCGCAAAACGTCCGTGCCCGCGCGAGGCACACTGGATGTGGGACGTGGCGGGGAGCGCCTATCCCCCGAAGGCAGCCTGACCCCGCCGCGTCTCGCGCCGGGTGAGTGCTTAACAGCGCCACCCGGATACTGTTCAGCCATGGTGATGTCGGTCCGACGTGACGTCCGCCAAGGGCCGCTGGCCACGCCAGATGGAGTCCGTCCGGTATGACCGGAACCGGTCGGAGCCGGCATTGGGTGCCCTTGCGCCAGGTGGTCAGGCCCGCCCTCGGTATCCTCGCGATCTTGCTCGTCCTGGAATATGTCCTGCTTCCCCAGATCGCCGGTGCCCGCAAGACGCTGCGGCTGCTCTCCGGCGTCAACGGCTGGTGGCTCGCCGCAGGCATGTTGGCCGAGGGCGCGTCACTGCTCGCCTACGCCCGACTGACCCAACGCACCTTGCGGTCCCCGCTGACGTTCGGGAAGGTCATGCAGATCGACCTGAGCACGTTGGCGGTCAGCCATGTCGTGCCGGCGGGTTCCGTGGTCGGCGTCGGCCTGGGATACCGGCTGCTGGTGCGAGCCGGGGTACCCCCCAGCCAGGCGGTCACCGGGAAAGCGCTGCAGACCGTCGGTTCTGCCGTCGTGCTGAATGTCATCTTGGGCATCGCGCTGGTGGCCGCGCTCATCCTGCACGGCGGCGAGGCGCTCTACACACCGATCGCCGCGGCCGGCCTGCTGCTGGTCGTCCTCGTCACCGGTGCGACGATTCTCGTCCTTCGCCGCCAACAGCGCATCATCGATCTGCTCACCCGCTTCCTGTCCAGGCTGCCGCACGTCGATCCGGAGTCCGGTCGCCGCTTGATCGAAACGTTGGCCTCGACCTTGCGCCTGCTCGGCACGGATCGGAACTTTCTGCGCCAGACCCTGCTGTGGGCGACGCTGAACTGGTTGCTGGACGCGCTTGCCCTGTGGTGCTCCGTTCGTGCCTTCGGACACTCGCTCGGCCCGGTCGGCCTGCTGGTCGCCTATGGGCTGGCCAACGTCGCCGCGGCGTTACCGTTGACGCCGGGTGGTCTGGGCATCGTGGAGGGAATTCTGGTGCCGACCCTGGTGGGTTTCCAGACCACCCGCGGCATCGCGATCCTGGGCGTGCTGGCCTGGCGATTGTTCAGTTTCTGGCTGCCGATCCCGATCGGCCTGGCCTGCTACGCCCCGCTGGCCACTCATCACGACAGCTCAGCCGGTGAGGCGGACGAGGCGGACGAGGCGGACAAGTCACCCGACTAATCGAGGTCGGCCGTCTCGGCATGCGGGGACGCTGGGGCAAGCGCCCACCGGTCCTCGACGGCTGTGAGTTTCCAATAGCCGATCGCCGCCACCCAGACGACCACGAACACCCCGACGATGAGGAAGCCGACGTTGCCCAGGTCCAGACCGGCTACCCAACCGGACACCGGGTCACGCAGTTCGAGCTTCGTGTGCAGCACCCCGACGAGTTCTATGGTGCCGATGAACAGCGCCACCGCGACCGACAGGCCGGTGATGGTGAGGTTGTAGTAGATCTTGCGGATCGGATTGGCAAAGGCCCAGCGGTAGGCCACATTCATGAACGCGCCGTCCAGCGTGTCGAACAGGCTCATGCCGGCCGTGAACAGCATCGGCAGAACCAGGACCGCGTACCACGGCAGGCCGCTGGCCGCGCCGGTACCGGCCAGCACGAGCAGCGTCACCTCGGTCGCGGTGTCGAATCCAAGTCCGAACAACAGCCCGATCGGAAACATCTGCACCGGATGCTTGATCGACTTCATCAGCGGGCGGAGTATCCGGGTGATCACCCCGCGGTTGTCCAGGGCCCGGTCCAGCGCGTGGGCGTCGTAACCCTCGGTCCTGGCCCGGCGATAGACGCGGACGATTCCGACGAGTGCGACGAGATTGAGGATGCCGATCAGGTAGAGGAACAGCGCCGACACCGAGGTCCCGATGATGCCGAGGGTCTGGTGGACCCGGGAACCGGACTCGGTGAGGCTGGACACGGCCTTCGCGCCGACCGCGATCAGCGTGGCCAGCAAGATGACGAGGGCGGAGTGCCCGAGGGCGAACCAGAAGCCGACCGACACCGGACGCTTTCCGTCGGCGAGCAGTTTTCGGGTGGTGTTGTCGATGGCGGCGATGTGATCGGCGTCGAAGGCGTGCCGCATGCCGAGGGTGAAGGCGGTGACGCCCAGGCCGACACCGAAGACCTGGGTGCCCAGCATCAGGTGTTGCGGGGCGACGGCTACAGCCAGCACCGACCAAGCCACGGCGTTCATCGCGAGAATGACGGCGAGGATGCCAGCGATGTGGCGCCATTCGCTTCGGCCGAGACGGGGGGACGAAACAGCGGGCAGGAGCACGAATTCCTCTTCCAACACCTCGTGGACAGGGCCGAACTGGTGCCATGACCGGTCTCCTGGCTCACGGGTGCCGGATCTCTCCGACGTCAGGATCCGCCTTCCCAGGCTCACGCCCAGTGGCTTGCTGGATCCCGCACATTCCCGCTTACAGTGGCGAGGGCCGCTTCGGCATCACACCGAATTCCCGAACACCATGGCAGCGAAAAGTTAGCGCTTACCGATCGCGTTACGCAAGCTGATCATCTGAAGAGCTGACTTTGTGAGATGTCCGACCCGTAGTGATTCGCTCAGGCCGGACGTAACCGACGCCATTCCGGTAGCTCGCCCGTCAACGTCACATCGGCGGCCACGTCGCGCAACTTGCGATGCGTGGTCTGAGAAACACTCCGCAGCAGATCGAAGGCCTGCTGTTGGCTGACAGCGTGCCGGGCCATCAGGATGCCCATCGCCACGCCGATCTCGCGGTTGCTGAGCAGCGCCATTTCGAGGTTGGCGCTCTTGTCGTGATCTCTGGCGTTGGCGAGTGCGATCGCCGCATGGTCGGCGTAAACCGCGGCGAATTCACACACCTCGTCAGTGAAGTAGAACGGATGCGACGAGTACATCATCAGGGCGCCATGCACCACGTCGTCCAGGCTCAGGCAGTAAGCCACGGCGGAGCGGATCGGCGTCTCGGCCATCATGCGCGTGCGGTATTCGGGCCAGCGTGACTCGGAAGCCAAGTCCTGACAACGAATCGCTCCGCGGGTGTGCAACGCCTCCGAGGCGATGCCCTGATCGGTAGTCATCGCGATATCAGCAACTTGCGCGATCAACGAGGCGTCGGTGGAGTAGTCGAAGGACAACCCACCATGGTCCTTGAGATGGGCTATGGCTGCCCAGTCGCAACCGCTCGCCTTGACCAGCAGGTCCAGTATCCGGGAGGCGGTGGTGTCGGTATCCGGTTGGCTTGTGAAGTCCTTGGCCAACACCGCGAACCACTGAGCGATGTCAACCCGCGGGAGTTCGGTCATCGTTCCGCCTCGGGGCGTCAAGCAGGTGCCGCTTCTTGGCAGGATGAATAGTAGCGAGCAGCGTCACTGAGAGCTACGTCCAACCACCCTGAGCAAAAGGTGCTGGCTGCCCCGAGGGCGGATGCCGGCCAAGTTCCCCAGATGGCTAGGCCATCTCGGGGACACGCAGGTGCGCGACCACCAGTTCGAACTCACCTACCTCGAGGACGGTGGCGTTGGCCTGCTGGGTTCCGGCGTCCCTGATCTCCTTCGAACGGGCTCGGCTCGCCTCCAGCGCTGCCCTACTTTCGAAGCATGCCGAGGAAACTGCGCGGCCAGTGGTCCGGTTGACCATGAAGCTGGCGCTGCAGAAGCCCTGAAACGTTTCGATCTGCGGAAGCGCCGTCATCCGGTATGTGTCGATGAGATCGTCCATCCGGTTCGGGTCGGTTCGCAACCAGGCCGAGCGCACACACGCGCCGTCGTGCGTCGGTTGGTCGCGATGCATCACCGCGATCTCCCACTCCTCAACCTCCGCAGTACCGCCGAGAATCTCGGCCGCCCGGTTACGGACCTGCTGGACCTGGTCCGCGCTCGCTCGCATCGCGTCTTCGCTCTGCCAAGCACTCGTGGCGATACATCGCCCCGAGTCCCGGTCGACCATCATCGACAGTCCGATGAAGCCGTCGAGTTGCCTCAGGGCGGGTAGCACCTCGTCGCGGACGTGAGCTGTGCCTGCGTCGATGGATGACGGGTTCGCCTGAATCGTCGTGGAACGTGCGTACACGGTCCACCTCCCAAGCTCGTGGGCGGCGCCCCGGTGGCGCCACCGGACGGCGTCCACTGTTCTCCGGCCAGCCGTCGAACGCAATAGGCCCCAAGTCCCGTTGGCCGTCGCCTCGTCCGCGGTCGCCGAGCCGCCATCACGAGCAGGTCGGACCGCGCCTGTTCCTCGGCCGCACCGCCACGAGGACGTCAGGCCGCGCTGATCTCTCGGGCCCATCCGTGCGGCGGGATGCTGCGCCCATCTGGGAGCAACTCGCCGGAGTCGTCGAAAAGCAACACCCCGTTGCAGAGCAGGCTCCAGCCCTGTTCAGGGTGCGCGGCCACCACATGAGCGGCCTCACGATCAAGGGCCTCGGCAGGCGGGCATTGAGGCTGGTGCACACACATTTCGCACCTCTGGTGCGTATCGGTGTCGGCGGTTCGCCGATCGGATACCCCATCGTGACCCGCACCGCTGACAGTGACGACGGGGTAATGCCCGTGTCGGTACCTATGTTTCACAGGCAGGTACCCCGAGTGTTTCACAGGCAGGTACCCCGAGTGCCGCCCTCCCGCGCACCTCCGGCCGTCGCGGTACGTCGCAGCTGGCGCAGCACGTCGGTCATTGTGCTGCATACCGTGACGCCCGGAGCCGCCAGTTTGTGTGCGGGGGTGAGGTCTGCGAATCCGATGCACGCCATACCAGCTGACCGGGCAGCCGCTACCCCTCGTGGGCTGTCCTCCACCACGACGCAGTCCTGTGGGAACACGCGCATGCTCTTTGCGGCGTGCAGGAAGATGTCCGGGGCCGGCTTGCCACGGGGCACGTCCTGCACACTGAAAATTCGCCCCTCGAAACGATCGAATAGCCCCGTTGTACCCAGCGTGCGCCGTATCTTGTCGTGACTTCCGTTGGACGCAACGCAGGTAGGCACGCCGTCTGAGCGGAGCTCGTCCAATACCTGCACGACGCCGTCCACGGGCCTCAACTCGGCTGTATAGGCGGCAACGTATTGGGATTCGAACTGCTCATCCCAGTCCTCGGGTAACGGCCGACCGAAATGGGCCTCGACCTCAGCCCGGAAGTATTCGTCCGTGCAACCCAGGAAGCGCTCGATGACCTCCTGCACGCTGAGATTCCAGCCCATGCCGTTCAGAACCGAGGCGCCGACCCGCGCGGCGACCGCCTCCGTGTTCACCAGGACGCCGTCGCAGTCGAATATCACGAGGTTCACAGCACAGCCTTTCGTCCAACCGATAGCGGTTGCCAGGACTCCCCACTGCTGCGGACTAGCCGTCCGCGTGATTTACAGGTTAGTATCAAACTGGTTCACCTCATAGACCAGTTTGCCTCCGCCGCACGGCGGCCGTCGCAGTCAACAGATACGAAAGATCAGGTGGGATATGACATTGCGTGGTCTCTCGATTGCGGTCCTGGCGTAGCCCGGCTACCAGGAACTTGAGTTCTGGTACCCGCTGCTGCGCTCTCGCGAAGAAGGCGCCACGGTGACCGTGGTCGCCTCCGCTGCCGATGGATGCGAGAGTTTCCTGGGTTATCCCGTGATCGGCGACGCCGAACCGTCGCAGGTCCGCGCTGCCGAACTGGACGCATTGATCGTTCCTGGAGCGGTCGAAGGTCGACCACCAGCCAGCGAGGCCCAGCTTCAGCTGATCCGGGATACACATAGCGCAGGCCGACGGATCTATGGCGCCAGCTCAGGGGCCGCCCTGGTTACCGAGCTCACCGGCATGACTGACGACGGCCGGCTGGTAGCCGACGCCGACAAGCTTCCGGAACTCGTGCGACGCCTCCAAGCCGATCTCGCACGCTGATCCGCCGCCGACCTAACTACACCGACCCCGGAGAGTCACATGCAGGTATTTCGAACGGTCCTCGGCGACGTGCCGATCGAGACCTCGGGTCGCATCCTGACCCACGAGCACCTTCTCTACGGTTATCCCGGAGCTGAGCTCGACCACCGAACCGTCCTCGACTACGACGCGGCGATCGGCCGTGTCGCCAAGCAGGTGAGGGCCGGGATGACCGACTACGGCTACGGCACCCTCGTCGACATGACGCCACCCGAGGTCGGGCGGCACCCGCAATTCCTGGTTGACGTCGCCAAGCAGACAGGCCTGAACGTAGTCGCGATCACCGGCTTCTTCCCGGAGCGCATGGGTATTCCGTACTACTGGCGACGCCAGACCCGCGAGGAACTCACCGAGTTCTTCGTCCGGGATCTCACCGAGGGAATGGTCTTCGCGTGGCAGCAGACGCCGTACAAGGCCGGCGCCATCAAGATCGCCACCGGCCAGGAAAGCGTCACGCCGGCGCCGAGCCCACGTGGTGCAAACGGCCGCCACGTGCACGAGGTCGAGGACCGCGTTATCCGCGCAGCGGCTCACGCAGCGATGCAGGTGGGTTGCGGCATCAACACCCACATCGACCCGATGGACTTCCAGGTGACCAATCCGGGCCGCGAACAACTGGAGATCCTCGACGAAGAGGGCATGGATCTCTCCCGGGTGATCATCGGACACGCCTTCGTACCGCCTCAACTGGAGATGATGCGTGAGGTGCTGAAGATGGGTGCCAACGTTCAGCTGGACCATATCGGAATCCCCTGGCGCGTCGGCAGTGCGGAGGAGCTCGACGAGGCCATGGCCAATGCGCTGCTCGAGCTGCTCTCCGACGGCTACCTGGACCGAATTGTGCTGTCCTTCGATCGCTGGTTCTTCAATCCCCGTTCAACGGTCACTGATGACGATCCCCAGCTGGCCAACGAGAAAGTCGATCTCAGCTACATGTTCACCAGCTGGGTGCCTCGCCTGAAGAGCAAGGGCATCACCGACGAGCAGCTGGACGCGATCATGATCCATAACCCCCGCCGGATCCTGTCCATCAAGGTCTAGAAAGCGACGAGACTCAATGAAACTCGAGAATGCCCGGGTCGCCGTGCTCGTGGAGAACATGTACCAGGAGTTGGAGCTGTGGTATCCGGTGATGCGGCTCCGTGAGGCAGGCGTCGGTGTGACGATTGTCGGGCCGACCGCCGGCGAGGTGTACGCCAGCAAGCTCGGCTACCCCGCGGTGGCCGAGGCGGGAATCGACGAGGTGACGGCCGAAGACTTCGATGCGGTCGTGGTGCCAGGTGGGTTTTCCCCCGAGTACTTGCGCCGAAACTTTCCCGTCGTCGAGCTGGTCCAGGCGGCCGATGCAGCGGGCAGCACCGTGGCGGCGATCTGCCATGCGGGCTGGCTGCTCGCCACAGCGCAGATTCTCAAGGGTCGAAACGTCACGTCGGTCCCGGTGATCAAGGACGATGTGATTCACGCGGGTGGCAATTGGATCAACGAGCCGGTCGTCGTCGACGGAAACCTCATCACGTCGCAGTTGCCCAACGACCTGCCGCAGTTCTTGCAGGCGATCCTGATGTCGCTGGAGGGCAAACCCGAGCGTGAAAAGCCCTTGCAGGAAAAGCAATTCAAGCCTACCTCGGCTGTGTACAACCGCGGGGCACTGCTGAAGAACCGTGCCGCTGGGGCGGGATCAGCCAACTACCGCGCGTACGCGGTAGTTCCCAGCGTCTGACTCGCGGGCCTCAGATGCAGGTCGACCTTCCCCTCGAACAACTGCGTGCTTACGACTACCCACTCGAGGAACCGGACGACTTCGACGACTTCTGGCGAGCCACAATTCGTGAGCATGCCTCGGAGCCACTGAATATCAGACAGCAGCGGGTGGACTGCGGGATGCAGACGATCGAGGCGGTGGATCTCACCTACGCCGGCTACGCCGGATCCGACGTCCGCGCCTGGGTATTGCGGCCTTCTGGCCAGGCCGACCGGCTCCCCGCGATCGTGGAGTACCCAGCCTATGGCTCCGGTCGGGGGCTGCCGGTGGAGTCGCTCGGGTATGCATCGGCGGGCTTCGTGCATGTTCTGCTGGACGCCCGCGGCCAAGGCAGTACGACGCGTTCCGGGGACACTGCCGACGGTTTCGGCAGCGCACCGGCGGTTCCCGGATTCATGACCAAGGGTCTGCTCGACCGCGACGAGTACTACTACCGGCGCCTCTATGTCGATGCCTACCGCCTCGTCGACGTCGTACGGCACCTCGATGGCGTCGACACGAGCCGAATCACGGTCACCGGCCGAAGCCAAGGTGGCGCGCTCTGCCTGGTTGCAGCAGGCCTGCGTGACGACATCGCTCTGGCGGTACCGCACGTACCCTTCCTGTGCGCCTTCCGGAGGGCGCTGGAGATCACCGACCGGGACCCGTTCGGCGAGATCGGGCGCTGGTTGGCGATCCACCGGAGCATGGCAGACCAGGTCTTGGCGACGCTCAGCTACTTCGACGGGGTGTCGTTCGCCCAGCGCGCAACATGTCCGGCGAGCTTCTGTGTCGGGCTGGGAGATCTCGTCTCGCCTCCCTCGACCGTCTTTGCGGCATACAACGCCTACGGCGGCCCGCGCGAGATGACGGTCTGGCCTTACAACGGCCACGAGGCAGGCGGCCCGCACGACCTGCTGCGCACGATCGCGGCGGCAAGAACGCGCGACGGCGTCCAACTCGAAGGAGATCGACCTTGACGAGCGTATTGGTCGCCGGCGGCGCGACGGGCATTGGAAGCGCGTGCGTCCAGGCGCTGCGATCGACCGGCGTGGACGTCTACGTAGCCGATCTGAACGTCGACGCTGCCGGCCAGCATGAGCGGGCTGAGCTTCCGGGCCGATTCCGGGTGGGCCGTCACGACCTGGCGGACCCGGAATCCCCAGCACGCGCCGTGGCCGCGACTCTCGACGCGTTCGGCAGGCTGGACGGCGTCGTGGTCACAGCGGGCGTGCACCTGGTCGGACCGGTCACCGAGTATTCCGTCGATGACTGGGACCACACCATGGCCGTGAATGTGCGCGCGCCCTTTCTCTTTGCCCAGGCGGCCGCCGGGCCGTTGGCCGAGACCGGTGGAAGCCTGGTGTTCACCGGTTCCACCGCCGCTTTCCGCGGCAGCAGAGGCGCGTTCGCTTACAGCGCGTCCAAGGGAGCATTGGTCAGCCTCACCCGATCGCTCGCGGTGGAGCTCGGCTCCGTTGGCGTGCGCGTCAACTGTGTGTGTCCGGGTTGGATCGACACACCGTTCAACGCCCCCTACTGGGCAATGCAATCAGATCCCGATGGCGCGCTGGGAAGCATCGTCGAGCGCATTCCGGCCGGACGCCAAGGCGTTCCTTCCGAGGTATCCAGCCTGGTTGTCTATCTTCTCGGGCCCAGCGCGGCTTACGTCACCGGACAGTCGATGATCGTCGACGGTGGGCTGTTGTCCGCCTGATGCGATCGGCGCCCGCGGTCACAGCAACAACGTTCGCCGCGACGTCAATGGCGGCCTTCGTCGTCCTGGGCCTACCGGACGGCATGCTCGGCGTCGCCTGGCCCGCGATGCGCCGCACCCACCACCAGCCGGTCAGCGCACTGTCGGTCCTGCTGATCGCTGGTACCTGCGCTTTCTTCATGATGACGTTGACGAGTGGCAGATTGGTACGCCGTTACGGCGCGTCAGTCGCGGTGATCTCCGCGTCGGCCGGGGCAGTGCTGGGAGCTCTCGCAATCGGCCTCGGCAATGGATTCTGGACCGCGTTGGTCGGCGTGGCCCTTCTCGGCGGGTGCGGCGGACTCGTCGACTCAGGCCTGAGCAGCATCGTGTCGATGGCCGGCAACAGCCGGCTGATGGGCTTGCTGCATGCCTGCTACGGTGCCGGCGCCGCCGGCGCACCGCTGATCGTCGCCGCGTGCGTTTCGGCGGCCTCCTGGCGGGTTGCCTATCTCACCCTCGCGGTGGCGCAGGTGGCGGTCCTCGCCTGCTGGCTGGGCGCCAGTGCCCGGCGGTCGCTATCACTGGCAACGGAGCAGGTCCCGGATACGCCGGCCGCCGCCAGCGGCCGCCGCGCTCCGCTCGTCGTCGGACTCGCGGTGTTCTTCTTCGTCAGCGGTCTGGAAATCGCTGCTGCTGCCTGGGCCGCGGTCTACCTCACCGACTCGCTGCACCAGACGGCCGGCGTCGCCAGCCTTTGCCTATTCGGGTACTGGACAGCACTGACGTTGTCACGCCTGTCCGTCGGAATCTGGGGCGCTCGTGCCGCATCGTCGTGGATGGTCACCGGGTGCGTGGCCGGCGTCGTCGGCTGTGGCGTGTTCTGGTGGTCGCCCACTCCTGCATGGAGCGTCATCGGACTAGTGCTTCTCGCTGGGGGGACTGGCCCGCTGCTGCCGCTGCTCACCAGCCTGACGCCAGAGCGCGTCGGTCACACCGCAGCACCGCGGGTCATCGGCTGGCAGCTGAGTTCGGCCAGCCTCGGCTCGGCGTTCGTCTCCGGTGGTGTCGGTCTGGGCGTACAGCGCGCCGGCTTAGG
>JAVEEN010000383.1 GCA_030840445.1 Pseudonocardiales bacterium | reverse complement strand
CATGGTCATCACGTCGATAACGCTAGGACAAGCACTGATTTCCCAAAGTTCGTATGCCGATCTACTTGAACAGTTGCTTCATGACTTCGAGCACAGATACACGCTGTGGGAGATCCGTCAGCCTGGCCATCATCGTGGGCATGAGCAGGCCTCGACGGTCGGAGCCGTTCTCCGGCGGATCGGACCCACGCCGAGGTGGCGGCCGACCACCGCTCGGCTACGGCGCCGAGGCGATCCCAGGTTGCACCAGATCGACGTTCAGCGGTGACCGCCATCGCTGCGCGGGCGCTGCAGGGTGAACGATTCGAACGCGGCGAGCTGCCCCTGTGGCCCGGTGACGTCGTAGTACCTCACCTTCAGCTTGGTCAGTCCGCCGGCGTGGGTGCCCGGGTCGACCGTGAACGCGGCGAAACCGTAGGAGTGGGCCGCGTCGCGAACGGCCGACCAGGGTGCGTCCTCGTGGGTGTACACCGGTGCGCGTTTGCCGGTCTTCGGGTCGGGGGTCGTGACCGATGTGATCACGCGACACTCCGGTGGGTTGAAGAAGAGTTGGTTGGATGGCGCCGACGTGCCGCCGCCTCCGAGCACCATATGCACGGTGCCCTTGGTGGTGTCGATGACATCGGTGGTGGTGTCGCGAGGAATGGGAGTCAGAGTCGCATTCGGCTGTTGACCCCGGATCGGGTGAGAGCGCTCGTAGTGATGTTCGTGACCGCAGACAACGAGGTCGACACCGTACTGGTCGAAAAGGGGCACCCATTCCTGGCGCACGCCAAGGTCCGCGCCATTGAACTGATCCGCGGTGCTGATGACGACTTGGTGCATGCAAACCACGATCCAGTCGATGTCCTTGTCGGATCGGCTCGACCGCAGTTCCTTCTCCAACCACGCTCGCTGCGCGCCCTGAGAGTAACCGCGGACGTAGCTGTTGCCGCCATCCTGATAGCAGACGTCGTCATTGGCCAGGCTGATAACGCGCACGGATCCGACGGTGAAGGCGTACCAGAGGCTGCGGGTGATGTCGGTCTGGCCGGGCTGCACCGGAAGGGCGAAGTAAGTCTGATAGGCCGCATAGCCGATCGGGCCGTTGCCGAGTTCGTTCTCGTGGTTGCCGGCCGATGGCATCCAGGGCCGGTGACGGGCGCTGCGGGTGTTGTTCTCCCAGAAGTCCGTCCAGGTCCGCACTCGGTCGTCGGCCAGGTTCGCGTAGCACAGGTCACCGTTGAACAAGTGGAACAGAGGCTGTACGCGCTCGACGCCCGCGGTGGTGTCGCCGGCGGCGGGGGAGCCGAGATTGTCGTTGACGTAGGGCGGGTTGGG
This sequence comes from Pseudonocardiales bacterium, assembly GCA_030840445.1. Classification (GTDB taxonomy): domain Bacteria; phylum Actinomycetota; class Actinomycetes; order Mycobacteriales; family Jatrophihabitantaceae; genus Jatrophihabitans_A. Next base: position 3,131 of record JAVEEN010000383.1, on the reverse strand, counting down.
GATGGTCACGCCGGCGGGCGGCACGTACTTCCTGCCCGTGGTCGGGGTGCCTTGATCCCCGAAGCTGGTGAAGGTGAACGCCGTGCGGCCCCGGGGGCCGGTACGGAATGAACCGAACTCGGGTTGCGCGCCGTCATGGATTGCCGCGTAGACGTAGTCGTGTGACGGCGTCAGATCGGTCAGGCCCGCATGGTATGCGTAGACGGTCTGACCGGATTTGGCGTCGGTGTAACTGGCCTCATCAGCACTGTGGCTGCTGCGGTATCGGCCGTCCTGCTCGCCCAGCATGACCCGTGCCCGCGTAACCGGCTGGAGAGTGTGCCAGGACACGACGATCTCACCGGAGGCGTCCTGTCCGAACTGAAGGTGTAGCCCATTCACCCGAGGTGTCGTGACCGGACCACCAGGCGCACGCGGGGTAACGTCCGCACGCGCCTGCGCCGCGCCGGAAAGCAGTGGTGCCAACGCCACGCCGGCGCCTGCTGCGACCGCCGTCGTCAGAAAGCCGCGGCGTGAAAATCCGGACGCGAAGATCTCTTCGTCATTGCTCATGCCAGCCACCTTGCCCAAGTACCGCAGCGGATGCGACAACGGCCCCGTGAATTCCGATGGAACTTCCAGTACCGGGTGATGTGAGTGATGGCAGGCCACGGCGTCGACCGTGCCCTGCACATTGCAGCACCACCCTCGACGACGTAGTGACGACCGGAGCGGGCGCTCCGGTCGTCACTATTTGGCCGACGGTGCGGCCGACCTGCGATGTGCCCGATCAGCTCTTCGAGGGCTGCCCCGTCGTCGGATCGAGATACAGCTTGCCGTTGCCAGGGCGCTGGCCGTGGAAGTCGAACAGCTGGTTGAGAGTGCCCGCGATGGAGTCGAACGACCCGGCGATTCTCGCCAGCTTCCAGTTGTCCTCGATGAACTTCAGGATGGAAGACTGGTCGGTCAGCGTGTGGTCGACGTAGTTTTGTTTGGCCCAGGGTGAGATCACGAGCAGCGGCATGCGCGGGCCATAGCCGCAGCGGCCGTTCTGCCCGGCGATCGGCGACTGCGTCGCAGTGTTGCCGCACAGTCCGGTTCCGGTCAGGAAGTCTTGTGGCCCGGGCGGGGTGGTCACCGCTGCGGTGTTGGACGGATTGTGCACACCCGAGTAGACGTGGTCATACCAGCCATCAGAGTCGTCGTAGGCAATGACAACGGCGGTAGAAGACCAGGCCGGGGTGTTCTGAAGTGCGTTGATCTCGTTGGTCACGAATTGCTGCTCATCGATCGGGTCGGAGTACCCGGGGTGTCCGTCCTGATATCCAGGCGCCTTCAGAAAACTCACTGCGGGCAGCTTGTCCGGCGAGACGTAGCCGTGGCTGATAGCAGCGACCAGGGAGTCGAAGTCACTCGTGTCGTACTGATGGTTTGCGGTGTTGAACTGCGGCACCCCGGCGCTGATGGTTTGGGTATCGGTACCGATAGCGGTCAGTGACGCCGGCGCGAGGTGATGCGGGTTTGCGGTGGAGGCGTAGTACTGGAACGGTTCGTGGTGGGCGATGTAGTCGTCCTTGTTGCCGTAGTTGCTACCGCCGGGCGTGGTACCTCCGGTGCCCCCAACCGCCGCGCCTACCGGATGCACGGCGTTGCACAGGCCCTGATCGGCTTGCGGTGCAACCGCGTACTTGCCCTTGAACTGGTCGGGGGTAAACGTGCTGGTCGGCTGCGTACCGCCGGTTGCGGTCGCGTAGGTGGTGGTGGGCCGGAAGCCGCCCTGGAACCAGCCCCAACTGAGTCCGGCGGCGTTCAAGGTGTCACCGACGTTCGTGCCGGTCAGTGAGACTGCATCGCGGGTGGAGCAGTCGTCGTAATAGGGCTGAGCGTCTTCGATGAGGGAGGTGCCACCCTTGCCGTCGGGCACGGTGTCACCGTTGGTGTTGGCGCCGTTGATCATGAGCCCGACCCCGCCGGTGTTACCCGAGGCGAGGTTGATGGCTCCCGGCGAGGAGGGGCCGAAGGTAGTGCCGAACGAGTTGTCGCTCATTGCGTACTGCTGGGCGTAGTTCCACATACCGGTCACGGTGTTGCCGTCGTAGTAGTTCATGACGTCGCTTGCCTTGCAGGGCTGGCCGGGTCCGTTGGTACCCGAGGCGTTGCCTACGGTGGTGATGAACTGGTCCATCTTTCCGCCGTTGAATGCCTTCTGTTCGGCGTTGTAGTTGTGGCCCTGGTCGCAGGTCAGGACGTCGTTGAGGTTGGCGGGATTGAGTCGCTGTGGGTTGATCTGGTTGCCAGCCGCGTCCTTGTTCGGGTTGTTGGTGAGTAGGTTGCCGCTGCCGCCGGCGCCCTTGCTGTTGACCAGGTTGTTCACGCTCGGGGTGTGCTTCGCGGCCTGGAACGGCTGACCAGAGGTGTTCGCGGCCGCCGGGTACGTGCCGAAGTAATGGTCGAAGGACACGTTTTCCTGATAGATCACGACCACGTGCTTGATCGGAGTCGCGGCTGCCGATGGAGGCGATTGGCGCGGTTCGGCAGCGCTTGACGCCGCGGTCGCGGCCAGCGTGGCGGCTAGACCGAGCGCGACAGCGCTAGTGGTTTTGGACAGTCTGGACATGAGGAAACGGCCCTTCTAGGGTTATGTCGGTGCCACGTTCTGGCGCGGTGTGCGGCAGGACCGAAAGTTACCCAGCCCAGGTGAACGGAAGCTGACCCGCAAGCCAACAAAAGGAGTGAAAGGGGACATCTTTCGCTGCCTGGATAGCCGCGTCCCGCAGCCGCCCTGTCCCGGTTTCACAGGTCTTGCCTATTCATCTTCTGGCCATCAGAGCCTCACCGGCAGGCCACGTCGGTCCTCCACGATCTGTAACGACCGTTAGAACTGGATCGCGTTGATTGTGACGCTGGTCGTGAGGAGACCGTATGTCCAAGTCGTTACATCTGGCGCTGTGCGTCGGCGCAGCTGTCAGTGTGGCGGCACTGGTCCCGTGCATGGCGGGGAGGCCGTCCGGCTACTGATCCGCCAGGCGGCCACCCGGATCGCACCGGGACCGGACGGCACCGAGCAGCCAACCACCAATGTGCTGCACGGCGAGGTCATCGACGTGGCCTACCGCGGCCGCGGCTATGACCATGTCATCGCCGCCGGTCCG
>JAVEEN010000360.1 GCA_030840445.1 Pseudonocardiales bacterium | reverse complement strand
AAGACCACCTTCTTGAGGTACTTGCCCTTGGACGAGGAGGGCTTGGCTCGCAGGACCTCGTCCAGCGCAGCGCCGTAGTTCTCCACGAGTTGCTCGGCGGTGAACGATGCCTTGCCGATGATGAGGTGCAGGTTCGACTGCTTGTCCACGCGGAAGGTGATCTTGCCGCCCTTGATGTCATTGACGGCCTTGGCCACGTCTGGCGTCACCGTGCCGGTCTTGGGGTTGGGCATCAAGCCGCGCGGGCCGAGGATGCGGGCGATCCGGCCGACCTTGGCCATTTGGTCCGGCGTGGCGATCGCGGCGTCGAAGTCGAGGTAGCCGTCGGTGATCTCCTGGATCAGGTCGTCGCTGCCGACCTTGTCCGCACCGGCCGCGGTGGCCGCGGCGGCCTGCTCGCCGGTCGCGAAAACGATGACTCGGGCGGTCTTGCCGGTGCCGTTCGGCAGGCTGACCGTGCCTCGAACCATCTGGTCGGCCTTACGCGGGTCGACGCCGAGGCGCATGGCGACCTCGACCGTACCGTCGAACTTGGTCGGTGACGTCTGGACGGCGAGCTTGGCGGCATCCAGCGGGCTGTAGATCGTTTCTGAGTCGATGAGCTTGGCGGCGGCCTCGTAGGCCTTGCTGCGCTTGGTCATGATGTGGCTCCTGTTTCTGTTGTGGTCAGGCGGGCGCCGACCATCGGCGTCCTCCCACGGGGACTTACAGCGATCGTGTAACGCTCGGCATGTATGAGCTGCCCGGTGTTACACGATCGGGTACTAATCGGTGACGGTGATGCCCATCGAGCGGGCGGTACCGGCGATGATCTTGGCAGCCTGATCGATATCGTTGGCGTTCAGATCTTCCTTCTTGGTCTCGGCGATCTCGCGCACCTGAGCCATGGTGACCTTCGCCACCTTGGTCTTGTGCGGTTCACCCGAACCCTTCGGCACGCCGGCGGCTGCGAGCAGCAACCGTGCGGCCGGCGGGGTCTTGGTCACGAAGGTGAACGAGCGGTCTTCGTAGACGGAGATCTCGACAGGCACGATCTGGCCGCGCTGGGACTCCGTCGCGGCGTTGTAGGCCTTGCAGAACTCCATGATGTTCACGCCGTGCTGACCGAGCGCCGGACCGACCGGCGGCGCCGGGTTGGCAGCGCCGGCCTGGATCTGCAGCTTGATGATCGCCGTGAGCTTCTTCTTGGGAGGCATTTTTTCTCTTTTTCTTGGTTGCTGGATTGCTGGACTGTCGCCGGCACCGGCCACGAGCGGCCGCTGCCCGGGTTAGATCTTCGAAACCTGGCTGAAGGACAGCTCGACCGGAGTCTCGCGTCCGAAGATCGAAACCAGCACCTTTAGCTTGGCGTGCAGTGCGTCGATCTCATTGATGGTCGCGGGCAGGGTCGCGAACGGGCCGTCCATGACGGTGACCGATTCTCCGACCTCGAAGTCGATGACCTCGGGCATGGCCTGGGCGCCACCCTCGGCAGCTCCGCCGCCCTTGGGAAGCGCGGCCGACTTCTGGCTGGCCGGAGCCAGGATCTTGATGACCTCGTCCATCGAGAGCGGAGACGGCTTGGAGGTCGCGCCGACGAATCCGGTCACGCCCGGAGTGTTCCGGACGGCGCCCCAGGAGTCGTCGGTGAGGTCCATGCGCACCAGGATGTAGCCGGGGAAGACCTTGCGGTTGACCTGCTGGCGCTTGCCGTTCTTGATCTCGACGACCTCTTCCGTCGGAACCTCCACCTGGTAGATGTAGTCCTCCATGTCAAGGGAGGAGATCCGGCTCTCGAGGTTGGTCTTCACCTTGTTCTCGTAACCGGCATAGGAGTGCACCACGAACCAGTCACCAGGTGCGCGGCGCAGTTCGGCGCGCAGTTCCTCGACCGGGTCGAGCTCAACCGGCTCACCGGCTGCTTCAGCGGTATCGTCGGCTTCCAGCTCCGCCTCGACTTCAGCGGCGGCTTCTCGCCACGCGTCGTCGGCGCTCTGCTCGGCGTTCTCGTTGAACTTCTCTTCGGGGCTGACGCCGTATACCTCGTCCTCGACGTCCAGCGAAGGCAGGACGACGGACTCGGCCGGCCGATCGTCAGCGGCGGTCTTCGCGTCGGCGTCCGGACGGGCGTCGTTGTCGAACTCGGTCACAGGCTCTCTTCCTTGCTTTCGGGTCGTACGGGGTATCGGTCAGGGCTCACGCGGTACTCAGCCGAAGACGGCCAGCACCACCTTCGCGAGGCCGAGGTCCAAACCAGCCACCAGCGCCACCATGACCGATACGAAAATCACGACCACGATCGTGTACGTGGTCATCTCCTTGCGGGACGGCCAGAGCACTTTGCGCATCTCCGCGACGGTCTCTCGGGTACGCCGACGCAAGGCATGGACGAGCATGGGCAGCCAGCGCCACAGGATGCGCAGGCCACCGCCGCCCGAACCCTTGTCGGGGCGCGAGGACGGGGCAGGTGCTTCCTGCGTCTCGGTCACGTGTGCTTCCTTTCGTTAACGGCCAGCCGGCCGGCCGCGACCTGCCCGAGACGGGCCGGACGGCACTGCCGACAATGACGGCGCAGGGGCGGCAGGACTCGAACCTGCAACCGCCGGTTTTGGAGACCGGTGCTCTACCAATTGAGCCACGCCCCTACGGCAGGTCAGCCGGAGCCGAATCTGCCGAGGGTGGGTCCGCACCCGCCGGCGCAGCACGATCACCCGCGCCGGAAACAGCGAGATGCGCGCATGCTTGCGCACGGCCAACTTGGACCCGAGGAGTAAGTGTAGGGGGTCAGTGCAAAGACTCCAAAGTCGTAGCCGCCACCCGCCGGGCTTCGGTTGGGTATCTCCAGGACCGGACGATCGAACGGCCGGTGACCCCAGGACGCGGCGAGCCAACGGCCGGGCGCACCCATAACGGGGGTCGGAAGCGGCCGTAACGCACCGGATAGCACCGGATAGCACCGGATAGCACCGGATAGCATCGTGGCATGAGCACCGTTCCGACCCGCACCGACGCCCGCCAGCAAACGCCTGCGATCCCGGAGGCCGGCGATTCCAAGCAGGCACGCGAGGCGTACAAGGCATACAAGACGCAGGGTCTGAAGCTGAACATGCAACGGGGCCAGCCGTCGGACTCGGATTTCGACCTGGCCGCGGATCTGCTCCTCTCAGTCGGCCCGGAAGATGTGCGCACGCCGAGCGGCGTGGACGTCCGCAACTACCCGGGCGGCATCGCCGGCCTGGCCGAAGCTCGTGCCCTCTTCGCCGACTACCTCGACGTCACGCCGGCTCAGTTGCTCGTATGGAACAACGCGAGTCTGGAAGTGCAGGCTCACGTCCTGACGATGATGCTGCTCCGCGGACCGCGCGGTGGTCAGCCCTGGGTCGGCGGCCAGCCGACGATCATCGTGGCGACGCCCGGATACGACCGCCACTTCACCTTGCTCGAAGGCCTGGGGTTCGCACTGGCCACCGTCGACATGCAGGCTGACGGGCCTGACGTCGATGCGATCGAAGCCCTGGCGGCCAACGATCCGAAAATCCGTGGCCTGTTGTTCGTCCCGACCTATTCCAACCCCGGTGGCGAGACGATCTCCGCCGCCAAGGCGCAGCGCCTGGTCGCGATGCAGACCGCGAACCCGGACTTCACGATTTTCGCCGACGATGCCTACCGCGCTCACCATCTGTCGACCGACCAGCGCGATGAGCCGGTCAACTTCGTACGGCTGGCCGAGCAGGCCGGCAATCCGGATCGGCCCTTCGTCTTCGCCTCGACCAGCAAGATCACCTTCGCGGGCGGCGGTCTCGGCTTCGTGGCCAGCAGCCAGGACAACATCGCCGCTTTCGGTTCCTACCTGTCCAACCTCTCGATCGGGCCGAACAAGGTCGAGCAGCTCCGGCATGTGCGGTTCCTGGAGTCCTATCCGGGTGGCATCCAGGGTCTGATGGCGGCGCACGCGAGGCTCATCGCCCCGAAGTTCGCCGCGGTGCGCGACGTGTTGCACCAGGAACTGGGCGACAGCGGCCTGGCCACCTGGACCGAGCCGCGCGGCGGGTACTTCATCAGCCTCGACACGGCCTTACCGATCGCCGACCGGGTGATCGAATTGGCCGGTCAAGCCGGCGTCAGCCTGACTCCGGCGGGAGCCACCTACCCCGGTGGCAGGGACCCGCACAACACCAACATCCGGCTCGCGCCCACCCGGCCGGAGCTGGCAGAGGTCACGCTGGCCATGCAAGTCGTGGCGACGTGCATCCGGCTCGCCAGCGAAGAACACGCGGCGGACCGGCAGGCCTAGCCGGCTAATCCAGCTTTGTCGCGTCGGCGGCCAGGCGCGGATGCCGGCTACGCGTGCTGGCTCACCAGCTCGGCGTATTCCGGGTTGCGTTTGATGAATACGGCGACGAACGGACACGCCGGGTTCACCTTCTTGCCCTGTTCGGCGATGTCGTCGAGGGCGAACTTGACCAACCGGCTGGCCAGACCCCGTCCGCCGAAATCCGGCAGCGTCTCGGTGTGCGGAATGACGACAACGCCGCCACGCTCGTAGTAATCGACCAGGCCGACCCGGATATCACCAAGCCAGATCTCATAGCGTTCGTCGTCGGCGTTCTTGAGCATCTTGACGTCGGTATCGGTGGAGTCGTCAGAAAGACCGTCAGGCATTGGCCAGCCGAACCGTCACACGGGCCTTGGCCAGCACCGTCTCGCCGTTCACCGAGGCGATCAGGTCCACCACGGCCGTCCCGTTCTCGGCGTCCACCGACCGGACCTTGCCGCCGACCTCCAGGGCGGCGCCACTGTCCTCGGGCACCACGACCGGACGGGTGAAGCGGACGCCGTAGTCGATGACCGCACCGGGGTCCCCGAGCCAATCGGTGACCACCCGCACCGCGACGGCCATGGTGAGCATCCCGTGCGCGATCACGTTGGGAAGGCCGACGCTCTTGGCGAAGCTCTCACTCCAGTGAATGGTGTTGAAATCCCCGGAGGCGCCGGCGTAGCGAATCATGCTCACCCGCTGGATATCGAAACTCTGGGCGGGTAACTCAGTTCCCACCTGGACGTCGGAGAGCGTGACGGACATGCGCTACTCCCCTGCCGTTCCGCGCGCGACGATGGTCGACAGGGCCGTCACCACGTGTTCGCCGTCCACTGTGGTCACCTCGGCGCGCGTGGTCAGCAGATCGTTGCCCGCCGCCGCTCTGATCCCCTCGACCGAGACGCTCACCTGGAGCACATCCCCCGCCTGCACCGGCCGGCTGTAACGGAAACTTTGCTCGCCGTGCACGACCTTGCTGTAGTCCAGCCCGAGATCGGGGTCAGTGAGGATCTGGGCCGCCGCTCGCATCGTGATGACGATCGGAAACGTCGGCGGCGCGATCACATCCGGGTAGCCCAGGGCCTGTGCCGCCTCGGGGTCGAAATAGAGCGGATTGTCATCGCCGATTGCCTCGGCGAATTCCCGGATCTTCTCGCGCCCGACCTCGTAGGGCGCGGTCGGCGGATACAGGCGGCCTACGAAGGCTTGATCAAGCGGCATGTCTGGCACGCTAGCGGACCGGTCGCCGAAGCGAATATGGCGCCGCCCACAACTGTGGGACGACGCCATACGGGCCCGGTCGAACTGCGCGGCGGGCGAGCCGGCTCAAGCTGGCTTAGGCTGGCTCAGCCGCGGGAGTTCAGCCGATCAAGCGGTGCAACCGCTGGTTCAGCGGGTCTCGCGGTGCTCGGTGTGCTTGCCGCAGTTGGGGCAGAACTTCTTCAGGTCCAAGCGATCCGGGTCGTTGCGCCGGTTCTTCTTGGTGATGTAGTTGCGGTGCTTGCACTCCTGACATGCCAAGGTGATCTTCGGACGAACGTCGGTGGCTGCCACGGGTCGTGCCTTTCAGTAGTGAATCTCAGTAAGTGAATCGTGCGATTCGCGCGGTCGTTGTTCGGTATCGATGGTTGGTCTTCGTCGTACTGAGTAGCTTCGTCGTACTGAGTAGCGAGGGCCGGACTTGAACCGGCGACACAGCGATTATGAGCCGCTTGCTCTACCAGGCTGAGCTACCCCGCCTTGTGCAACATCAGGCGCTCTGAAATCCATCCAGAGCTGCCGGCCTCGTTGCGACCCGCCCAACCGGTGCAGACCTCCCGATGCCGGGAACCAGAGCCCCCTTACGGAATCGAACCGTAGACCTTCTCCTTACCATGGAGACGCTCTGCCGACTGAGCTAAGGGGGCGGTGCTGACGTACAAAGCTGACGTGAAAAATCGCACAACAAGCAGGTCGGCCAACCTCACGACACGTTGATTCGCAGGCCCACCGTCCGCTCGCTGTGCTACCTCGAACGCCGGGTGAACTGTACACGACAGACCCACCGAGCTCAGAATCACCCGAAGCCCGACTCCAGGCACTGCCGCGCTCGGGATAACAGGGATGGCTCCGACACCTGCACCGTGAGGTCCGCGTGACGGCTAAACCTGTCCGGACATAGTTGAGCCCTGGTGATCGCACGGGGGAACGACCACCAGGGCACCTCAAGTATGAACCCTCGGTAGTCGACCCGCAACCCCCTGCAACTAGATCCGCGAACTTTTTTTTGAGAACTGGCTCACGTCGTAGAGCGGGGGAACAGAAGGCTCCGACCCCCTTGAACCGGGGGACGGAGCCTGTGGCGGCTGTTGGGTTCGAACCAACGTAGGCATAGCCGGCAGATTTACAGTCTGCTCCCTTTGGCCACTCGGGCAAACCGCCTTGTAACGCTTGCTGCGCCTGATGAGGGTACACGAGACGCTGGTCGCGGCCGAAGCCCCGTCGTCGGGGAACCGGGCTCAACTCCGCCACCGTCCGGGAGCTGGAGCGCCACCGTCAGGGGAACTGGACCGCCACCGTCCGGGAGCTGGACCGCCACCGTCAGGGGAACTGGACAGCCACCGTCCGGGAGCTGGACCGCTGCCCGGCGTGCACCCGACGGCCTCGGATACCTTCGTTTCGGACAAGTTTGTGGCGCCACCCATCCAGGGAGGTCCGCCGGACGAACGAACCGGAAGAGAGAAGGTGTCTTATGGCCGACCCGTCCTTCGATGTCGTCAGCAAGATCGACCGTCAAGAAGCCGACAACGCGCTCAACCAGGCGGCCAAGGAGCTATCCCAGCGTTTCGATTTCCGCGGCACCAACGCCTCGATCGACTGGTCGGGCGAACTCGGGGTCATCATCAAGGCCGACACCGAGGAGCGCGCTTCCGCCGCACTCGAGGTCTTCAAGGAAAAGCTGATCAAGCGGTCCATCTCTTTGAAATCCCTCGAAGCGGGCGAACCCAAGTCGTCCGGCAAGCAGTACGTGATCACCTCGTCGCTGAAACAGGGCATCGAGTCCGACGTTGCGAAGAAGATCGCGAAGGAGATCCGAGACAGCGGCCCGAAGGGCGTCCAAGCCCAGATCCAGGGCGACCAACTGCGGGTGAGCGGCAAGAAACGCGATGATCTCCAAGCCGTGATCGCCCTGCTGAAAGCCGGCGACTTCGGCGTCGCGTTGCAGTTCGACAACTACCGCTGATCGATCTCCCGTCCTTCGCGGCCACCGGCCAGCACGGACGGACGGTCATCCCGACTGGAGGCACGATCGATGAAGGGCATCATCCTGGCGGGCGGGTCGGGCACCCGCTTGCACCCGATCACCCGCGCCGTGAGCAAGCAGCTGCTCCCTGTCTATGACAAACCGATGATCTACTACCCGCTGTCCGTGCTCATGCTGGCCGGCATCGACGACATCCTGATCATCACCACACCGCACGACCAGGAGCAGTTCACCCGGCTGCTCGGCGACGGCTCGGATTTCGGAATCAGCCTCGGCTACGCGGTGCAGCCGGAACCGAACGGACTGGCCGAGGCGTTCGTCATCGGCCGGGAGCACGTCGGCTCCGAGTCGGCGGCGCTGGTTCTCGGTGACAACATCTTCTACGGACACCTCCTCGGCCGGACGCTCTCGGACGCCGCCGAACTCACGAAGGGCTGCAAGCTCTTCGGGTACCGGGTCCGGGATCCCGAGCGGTATGGCGTGGCCGAGGCCGATGAGGACGGACGGTTGCTGTCCATCGAAGAAAAGCCGGTGGTGCCGAGATCCGATCTGGCCGTCACTGGCCTGTACTTCTACGACAACGACGTGTGCGACATCGCCGCGTCGCTGAAGCCCTCATCCCGAGGTGAACTCGAGATCACCGATCTGAACAACGTCTACGTCGAACGTGGTGACGCGGAACTGGTAGACCTCGGGCGCGGAACGGCCTGGCTCGACACCGGCACGCATGACTCCCTGCTCGAGGCAGGTCAGTTCGTCCAGGTACTGGAGCACCGGCAGGGCGTCCGGATTGCCTGCCTGGAGGAGATCGCGCTGGCCAACGGCTGGATCGACGCGGAGCGGGCACTCGGACTGGGCGAGGCGCTGGCCAAGAGCGGCTACGGCCAGTACGTCATAGACGTGGCCCGACGGGAGCTCGCCCGCCGTCAATGACCGCCGGCCGGTAAGCCGGAGCCGGGCCCCACGCAGGAGCGGTCGCCGGCGATCTGTTCGATCGGGCTCGGGCCCTGCACAACGGGGAAGCCCGCGGCTATCCACGCCTGGATGCCACCGACCAGATCGGTGGCCGGCACCCCTAGCGACACCAGAGCGGCGCCGGCCAGCGAGGAGGTGTACCCCTCCGAACACACCACGATCCAGCGCTGACCGGCAGTAGCCCAGACGAGGCGGGCCCCGGATCGGGGGTGCAGCCGCCATTCCAGGTGGTTGCGCTCGACAATGAGGGCGCCCCGGATCTCGCCTTCCTGGGCGCGCTGCCACTCGGGCCGGATGTCGACGAAACGAGCTCCGGCCGCTACCGATCGAGCCGCCTCCGCGGGATGCAACCGCTGCAGACGGGATCTGGCGTCGACGAGGAGGTCCTCCACCGACGCGAAGGACTGATCGAAGGTCTGCGCGCTCATGCGGCCGGCTGACCACGATGGTCGAACTCGGTCGCCGGCTCCGGGTCGTCGGTGGCCATGCTCGCAAGCCGCAGCAGGCTTCCATCGGGTTCGACGTCGTAGAAGTTCATCGCGGTGAGCGGCGGTGAGTAGGCGTGCACACTGACGGCGGGCTCCGCGTTGAGGTTGCGCACGTCGTGGACGTAGGCCGCGCCGAAACCGATGCCGGCGCCGGGTCCGCGGCGGTGCTCCCACAACGCGATGCCACCCGGCCGGCGCGGTTGGTAGACCGCTTCGCCGAGTTCGCCGGAAAGTACCGTGAAGGCCCCTGAGGAACCGCCGTGATCGTGCAGCTGGGTGCCTTGAGTCGGCAACCAGCTGATCAGCCAGACGTCCACCCGCGGGTCGCGGTACAGACGCTGATGCCAGCGCTCATCTTCGTCGTACCGGATGTACGGATAGCGACCGGCGATGACCTCGTCGGCGATGAACCGGGTGTATTCCACCAGTTCGATCGGGTTGAGCGCGGACTTGAGAAAAACAGTGGACTCGGCCGTGACAGGCCGAGGTCGAGGCGCTTTCATGAGGGTCTTACTCCAGGAATCGGCGGGTCGGGATGGCTATCCGGGCTCAGCGCCCGGTGTGGCAATCGCGACAACAGTCCTGGTCGAACGCATCGGCCCGCCGACTGGTCCAGAAGGACACCTGCCAGAACGGCGTTGAGCGGGTCACCGGGCGACCGCCGGGCCGTCGACCACTAGCCGTCCGCCCGATGCTCATGTCGTCAGTATGGCAGTCAATTCACGGAAAAGCGAATGTCTATCGCTCCGATAGACAACATTGACTTAGGGTGCACTGGGCGCGCCTCAGCTGGCCCACCGAAACGACGTCATCAACCTCTGGAACCGTTGCAGGAGAACGTCGTCACTGCGTTCGCCGGCATTGAATTCGGCCAACAACGCCAACTTGCTGTCCGGGGCAGGCACGACATATCGCGCGGAGCCCTCGCCGAAGTCGACATCGATCAACTCTGCCACCGGACTATTGGCGTCGAGCCGGATTGCGTCGACCGGTTCGTCGAGCAACCCCACACTCAGCACGGCGCTGGCCGGTTCGAAGTTGCCGGAGCCGATCACGACCGTGCTGAGCACTGCGACAACGGGTGCGCCGCCGATCTCTTCAGGAACGGTGCCGTCCTGCGGGGTGGCAACCAGCCAATCCCGGCAATCGAGCTCGAAAGCTGGTAATTCCATCGTTTCCATCTCACTGAGATCGCTGTCCATGAATGCCCCCTCCGGTGATCACACCATGAAGCGCGTATTCCTGCATGCTTGCCGGTCGATGCAGCGTGGCAGCGGTTCATCAGCTACCGCGGTTTGATCTACCCGGGGAGCCGTCGTCTTAGACCTCAAAGCGGAAAGTCGTTGATCAAACATTGCCAAAAGGGACAAGACGCTGACCGTTAAGCGAAATCTCGGATCGATGTCGCTATTCGATGCCGATGCACCGCCGGATGAGCCGGATGAGAGGGAAACCACTGAAACCGGCCCAGTCGCGATCCCCCCGCCGCCAGCCTCCAACGTAGGATGGGACGTTGGCGGCGCCGCAGTTCGGACGCGAGCGCGACGCCCCCGCTCGAACTCGGTACGAACGTATTCAGGAGGCGGACCGCCCGCATGTCCACTGAAGTGCAGCAACTTGATCGTGTAGTGATCCGTATCGCCGGGGATTCCGGTGATGGGATGCAGTTGACGGGGGATCGGTTCACGCAGGAGACGGCAAATTTCGGTAATGACCTGTCGACGCAGCCGAATTTTCCGGCTGAGATTCGGGCGCCGGCCGGGACGTTGGCGGGGGTGTCGTCCTTCCAGCTGCATTTCGCTGATCATGACATCCTGACGCCGGGTGATCGTCCCGATGTGTTGGTGGCGATGAACCCGGCGGCGTTGAAGGCGAACCTGGGGGATCTGGCCAAAGGCGCGACGATCATTGTCGATACCCGCGATTTCACCGAGCGGGCGCTGGCCCGGATCGGCTGGACGTCGGATCCGATCACGGATGGGACGCTGGAGAATTTCACGGTCCATGCCCTGGATCTGACGCAGTTGACCCTGGATGCGCTGGACGGTTCGGGTTTGTCGCGTAAGGACGCGGGCCGGTCGAAGAACATGTACGCCCTCGGCTTGTTGTCGTGGATGTATTCCCGGCCGACCGAGGGGACGCTGGCGTTTCTGCGGGAGAAGTTCGCGAAGAAGCCGGAGATCGCCGAGGCGAACATCACCGCGTTCCGCGCGGGCTGGAACTACGGGGAGACCACCGAGGCGTTCGGGGTGTCCTATGAGGTCAAGCCGGCTCCGTTGCCGGCCGGTGAGTACCGCAACATCGCCGGTAATCTGGCGCTGGCCTACGGGCTGATCGCCGGTGCACAGCGGGCGGGGTTGCCGCTGTTCCTCGGCGCCTACCCGATCACCCCGGCGTCGGACATCCTGCATGAGTTGTCCAAGCACAAGCGGTTCGGGGTTCGGACGTTTCAGGCTGAGGACGAGATCGCCGGGGTTGGCGCCGCGCTGGGTGCCTCCTTCGGCGGGGCACTTGGGGTGACGTCCTCCTCCGGTCCGGGGATCGCGTTGAAGGCCGAGACGATCGGGCTGGCGGTGTCGTTGGAGTTGCCGCTGGTGATCGTGGACGTGCAACGCGGCGGCCCTTCCACCGGTCTGCCGACCAAGACCGAGCAGTCCGACCTGCTGCAGGCCATGTATGGGCGCAACGGTGAGGCGCCGGTGCCGGTCATCGCGCCGCAGTCACCGGGGGACTGCTTCGACGCGGCGTTGGAGGCGATCCGGATCGCCACCGTCTACCGAACCCCGGTGTTCCTGCTGTCCGACGGCTATATCGCCAACGGCTCCGAACCGTGGAAGATACCGGAGGTCGGGTCCCTGCAGGACCTGAGCGTGGACTTCCTGACCGAACCCAACGGCGAGCCCGGCCCGGACGGTACGGTGACCGAATTCCTGCCCTACCTGCGTGACCCCGACACCCTGGCCCGGCCGTGGGCGGTACCGGGCACCCCGGGCCTGGAGCATCGCGTCGGCGGGATCGAGAAGGCCGACAAGACCGGTCACATTTCCTATGATCCCGACAACCACGAGTTCATGGTCCGCACCCGGCAGGCCAAGGTCGACGGCATCACCGTGCCCGATCTGGTCGTCGATGATGCGACCGGCGACGCGAAGGTCCTGGTGCTGGGCTGGGGCTCCACCTACGGCCCGATCGGCGCGGCGGTCCGCCGGGCCCGGCGCGCGGGCTACTCCATCGCCCAGACCCACCTGCGCCACCTCAACCCGTTCCCGAAGAACCTGGGTCAGGTGCTGGCCTCCTACGACAAGGTCGTCATCCCCGAGATGAACCTCGGCCAACTGGCGTTGCTCATCAGGGCCCGCTACCTCATCGACGCCATTTCCCTCACCCAGGTCCGCGGCATGCCTTTCCGCGCCGCCGACCTGGCCGACATGCTGCAAGGAGTGCTCACTTCCGATGACTGACACAGTGCACGGATCGCCCAATGGGCCGGGGTCGGCGTCGTTGGGGCTGAAGGCCAAAGATTTCAAGACCGACCAGGAAGTTCGCTGGTGCCCGGGTTGCGGGGATTACGCCATCCTGGCCGCGGTCCAGGGCTTCATGCCCGAACTCAACATCGCCCGCGAGAACGTGGTGTTCCTGTCCGGGATCGGCTGCTCGTCCCGGTTCCCCTATTACATGAACACCTACGGCATGCACTCCATCCACGGCCGCGCGCCGGCCATCGCCACCGGCCTGTCGACCTCCCGACCGGATCTGAAGGTCTTCGTCGTCACCGGCGACGGCGACGCGTTGTCCATCGGCGGCAACCACCTCATCCACGCACTGCGGCGCAACGTCAACCTGACGATCCTGCTGTTCAACAACCGCATCTACGGCCTGACCAAGGGCCAATACTCGCCCACCTCCGAACAGGGCAAGATCACCAAATCCACCCCGATGGGCTCGGTGGACAACCCGTTCAACCCGGTATCCCTTGCCCTGGGCGCCGAAGCAACCTTCGTCGCCCGGACCCTGGATTCGGACCGCAAACACCTCACCTCGGTGCTGCGGGCCGCGACCGCACACCAGGGCACCTCCCTGGTCGAGATCTACCAGAACTGCAACATCTTCAACGACGGCGCGTTCGACCTGCTCAAGGACGCCGACACGCGAGGCGACTGGATCATCGGCCTGAACCACGGTGCAGAAATCCGGTTCGGCAAGGACAACTCCAAGGCCGTCATCCGCGACCCCGCCACCGGGGCACTTTCAGTCGCCGAGGGCGTAGCTGAAGGCGACCCTCGTGTCGTCACCCATGACGCCCACACCGAAGACCCCTCCTATGCCTTCGCCCTCTCCCGCCTGTCGCAACCCGACACCCGCCTCTCCCCCATGGGCGTCTTCCGTGACGTCACCCGTCCGAGCTACGACCAACTTCTCAACAACCAGCTCGACACGGCCAAGGCACAGGCGCCCGGCGACGAGGACGCTCTGCAAGCCCTGCTGCGCGGCAAGGACGCATGGTCGGTCCATTAGCGGTCATCTGATCGGCCGCGCATTAGCGTCCATCCCAGCGTGCGGCCCAGCGTCCGTCGATTGGGCATCCCCGTTGTGACATCGCCGGAACAGCGTCGGGCCGGGCTGGCCTACGGGGCTGGAGCGTATCTGCTGTGGGGTCTCTTCCCGCTGTACTGGCCGCTGCTCGAGCCGGCCAACGCGATCGAGATTCTCGCGCACCGGATGATCTGGTCCTTGCTGTTCATGCTGATTCTG
>JAVEEN010000341.1 GCA_030840445.1 Pseudonocardiales bacterium | reverse complement strand
GCTGGTCTGACGCGCTCATCGTGACCTCCTGAGTCCAGCTTCAAGCGTGTCCTTCAAGCGTCCCGGCGGCGTATGTCGGCCGTGCTTCCACGCGATGACGGCGGCGAATAAGCGCTTACCCAGCCGGTGCCGGCCCCTTTCTCGGAACGAACGGCTTGAGGTGTTCTTAACGTTCGAATGACCTGCGGCTGAGGCGCGCGTGGCCACCCTGGAGGCGTTCCACCGGATACAGGCAATCGGTTACAGGCAGTCGGTTACAGGCAATCGGTACCAATCAGAGAGGACCTGAGCATGGAGCTCAAGAAAATTGCGTTGGCGGCGGCCTTCGTCGCAGCAACGGTCGGCGGGGGCGCGGTCGGGGCCACCTTGCTGGGCACGGCGAACGCCGCCACGTCCACCACCACGCCTTCGACCGATCCGTCCGGGTCGAGCGGTTCGACGGACAATGATCACCACGGCGGTGGACCGGGCGGCTCATCGCCCGTCCGCACTGATGAGAAGGCCGTCACGAGCGCGCAGGACGCGACCCTTCGGGCGGCTGCCCTGAAGGCCGTCCCTGGCGGCACCGTGATCCGGATCGAGAGTGACGCCGGCGACGGGGCGTACGAAGCCCATATGAAGAAGTCCGACGGCACGCTGGTGACCGTGAAGTTCGACAAGAATCTCGCCGTGCTCAAGGTCGAGACCGGGATGGGCCAGGGTGACCCGCAGGGGCATCACTGATCCCGACGGCCACAGCGGGCATCGGATACGGTGCCCGTTGTGGCTCAGGTGATGCTGGTCGAGGACGATCCGGCGATACGGACCGCGCTCAGCCGGGCCCTGCGCGACGCCGGTCACACCGTGGAGATGTTCGCCGGCGGGATATCGGCGCTGGCAACAGCCGTCGAACGACGGCCGGACGTCATCATTCTGGACCTCGGACTGCCGGACGTCGACGGCCACGATGTGCTGGCCATGCTGCGGGCGGTCAGTGATATCCCGGTCATCGTGGCCAGCGCCCGCGACGACGAGATCGAGGTGATCCGGCTGCTGGATGCCGGCGCTGACGACTACGTCATCAAGCCCTTCACCGCCGCCCAGATCGACGCCAGGATCCGGGCGGTTTTGCGGCGAGCCGGAGCGCCGGAGTCCGACCCGCCGCTGCAGATCGGCGGGCTGTCCATCGACCCTCGAAGCAGGGAAGCGACGTTGGACGGAAAGCCGGTCGAACTGGCGCGCAAGGAGTTCGACCTGCTGCTCGCCCTGGCGCGCCGGGCCGGCGACGTGGTGACCAAACGTGAACTCTTGGCCGACGTCTGGCAACTGGCGTGGGGAGGCGGCGATCGGACGGTGGACGTCCACTTGTCATGGCTGCGACGCAAGCTCGGAGAAACCGCCGCCCAGCCGCGGTATCTGCACAGCGTTCGCGGTGTCGGCGTGAAGCTCGCCGCGCCGGCCGAGGAAGCCTGACGGGTCGCAGATGCGAAGCCGGATTCGTGCCCTCACGGTTGGCCTGACCGTCCTGGTCGTATTGGCATTCGCCCTCCCGATCGCCTTCCTGATCCGATCGACCGTCGAACAGCGCGCCTTGCGGGCCGCGTCCGACGAGGTGGCGTCGGTCGCGGTCTTCCTGCGTAACAGCTCTCCCACCGATGCCGAGATCACCTCGTACCTGGCGTCTATCGCCAGGCGCAGTGAGCGGCGGACCAGCGTCCGCACACCGGCGGGCCGTGACCTCGGGGAGCTGCCGCCCAGCGGTTCCCCGGACCCGGTCGCCGCCATGACGGCCGGTACGCCACCGCCGTCCGGTCCGGACGGAAACCACGGCGGCGGGCCGGGACACGGTGGCGGTGGTGGCAAGCCGTCAGATCAGGTGTCGGACCCGGTGCTGAGTAGTACGACCGGTGGGCAGATCGCCGGCTTGGTCGTGTCGAGCGGCACAGGCAACTACGAGGTCCGCAGCTATGTGCCGGCGGCGAGTTATCAGTCCCGCATCCACCGCTGGTGGCTGTTGCTGGCAGCGGCGAGCGTCGGCCTGCTGGTTGTCAGTCTGCTCGCCGCCGAGGTGGTCTCCGCGCGCCTGGTGCGGCCGTTGCTGCGCGCGGCGGACACGGCGAATCGCTTGTCGCTGGGGGACCGAACGGCCCGCGCTCCCGAGCAAGGGCCATCGGAGGTGGCCGCGGTGGGTGCGGCCCTGAACCGGCTCGCGGACCGGATCGAGTCGTTGATCACCGAGGAGCGGGAGACGGTTGCCGAACTGTCTCACCGGCTGCGTACACCCCTGACCGCCCTGCGACTGGATGTGGATTCGCTGGCGGACCGGGACGAGGCGGCGCGGCTCGGCGAACATGTCAACGCCCTGGAGCGCACCCTCACCGCCATCATCAATGCGGCTCGCCGCCCGCAGCGCGAGGGCATCGCCCCGCTGTGTGACGCCACTGCGGTGATCGCCGCGCGGCTGGCGTTCTGGCTACCGCTGGCCGAAGACCAGCAGCGACCGGTGCGGGCCTCGATGCCTGATCGGCCGCTGCCGGTCCGCGCCGGTGCCGAGGACCTCGCGGCCGCGGTCGACGCGTTGTTCGAGAACGTCGTGGCCCACACTCCCGAAGGCGCGACGATCGGCGTGACTTTGGTCGCCGGACCGGGGGATCAGGCGGGCGCAGTACTCGACATCGACGATGCCGGCCCAGGGCTCCTCGCGCCGCCCACGCCCCGCGGCCAGAGCGATCGGGGATCGTCCGGCCTCGGGCTGTCCATCGCCCGCCGGTGTGCCGAGGCCAGCGGCGGCGACCTGCGGCTGGGTCCCAGTCCGCTCGGCGGCCTGCAGGTGCGTCTCACCCTCGGCCGACCTTAGCCAGGCCGCCGGCCGGATCAGAACAGTCCGAGTTTCAGGGCGGTCCCGGTTTCAGGACAGTCGGAGTTTCAGCGACTCCAGTTCGTCGCGCAGCGAGGTGGGTACCTTGTCGCCGATCTTGGCGAACCACTCCTCGATACCGGGGATCTCGTTACGCCATTGCTCGATATCGACCGCGAGTGCGTCAGCCAGATCGTCCGGCGACATGTCCAATCCGCTCACGTCGAGCGCGCCCGGCGTCGGCACCCGTCCGATCGGCGTGTCGACGGCGGCCGCGGTGCCCTCGATGCGTTGGATCGCCCACTTGAGGACCCGAATGTTCTCGCCGAAGCCAGGCCACACGAACTTGCCGTCCTCGTTGCGGCGGAACCAGTTGACGTAGAACACCTTCGGCAGCTTCACCGCATCGGCGCTCTTGCCGACCTCGATCCAGTGGTTGAAGTAGTCACCGGCGTGGTAGCCGATGAACGGCAGCATGGCCATCGGGTCCCGGCGCACCACGCCGACCTGGCCGACCGCGGCAGCGGTGGTCTCCGACGACAGCGTGGCGCCCATGAAGACGCCGTGCTGCCAGTCCCGGGCCTCGGTGACCAGCGGGATGGTGTCCTTGCGCCGACCGCCGAAGAAGATCGCGTCCAACGGAACGCCCCGCGGGTCATCCCACTCCGGGGCCTTGGTGTCGCACTGCTCGATCGGCGTGCAGTAGCGGGAGTTCGGATGCGACGTGAGACCGGCGTCGGCCGCGTCGCGATCCCAGGACTCGCCCTTCCAATCCGTCAGGTGCGCCGGGGGCTCACCCATGCCCTCCCACCAGATGTCACCGTCGTCGGTGAGGGCGACGTTGGTGAACAGCGAGTTCCCCTTGGCGATGGTGCGCATCGCGTTCGGGTTGGTGTGCCAATCAGTGCCGGGCGCCACTCCGAAGAAGCCGTTCTCCGGGTTGACGGCGTACATCCGGCCATCCTCGCCGAACCGGATCCAGGCGATGTCATCGCCGATCGTCTCGACTTTCCAGTCGTCCAAAGTGGGTTCGAGCATGGCCAGGTTCGTCTTGCCACACGCTGACGGAAAGGCGGCTGCGATGAAGTACTGCTTCTTCTCGGGGCTGGTCAGCTTGAGGATGAGCATGTGCTCGGCCAGCCAGCCCTCATCGCGGGCCTTCACCGAGGCGATCCGCAACGAGTAACACTTCTTGCCCAGCAGGGCGTTTCCGCCATAGCCCGAACCGAACGACCAGATCAGCCGCTCCTCCGGAAACTGCACGATGTACTTGGTGTCGTTGCAGGGCCATCTGACGTCCTGCTCGCCGGCGGCCAACGGCGCACCGACCGAGTGCAGTCCGGCCACGTAGGGCTGCGCGACACCGTCCTTGGTGAACAGCTCCAGCGCTTTCGTGCCCATCCGCGTCATGATGTGCATAGAGGCTACGACGTAGGCGGAGTCGGTGAGCTCAACGCCCAGCATCGGCTCAGCGGCGTTCAACGGGCCCATGCAGTACGGGATGACGTACAGGGTCCGGCCACGCATCGAGCCACGGAACCGCTCGGTGAGCAGCGCCTTCATATCGACAGGGTCCATCCAGTTGTTGGTGGGACCGCAGTCGGCGGAGTCACGCGAACAGATGAAGGTCCGATCCTCGACGCGGGCCACGTCCGTCGGATCCGAGGCGCAGTAGAAGGAGTTCGGCTTCTTGTCCGGATTGAGCCTGACGAAGGTACCGGCGGCGACGAGTTCCTCGGTGATCCTGGTCCACTCGTCCTGGCTACCGTCACACCAGACGATCTCATCGGGTTGGGTGAGTTCGGCGCTCTCGCGTACCCATCGTAGTAGTTCCGGGTGGCTGGTCGGCGCGGTCTCGAGATCGAGGGTGGCTGTCATGACGTCACTCCTTGGCAGTCGACATTGACTGGATTCGGGCGATCGCGGTTGGACCAATGCCCGGATGCGCGCGGAAATTGCCTGCCGCGCTGAGCCGAGATCCGTCTGTCCCCGCAATGGGATATCCGAAAGTAACCTCTGGGAGCGCTTACAGAGGCAGTCGGAGCGATGAGTTGGTGCTCACACAGTGAGCTGGACGACCACGCAATGGAGCCGTCACATTCATCGATCAGGAAGCTTGGCTGACCGTCGACATGTTGAAATCGGCCACCCGGACCGCCGGCATCGCAGCGCGGGTGAAGTAGTCGCTCCACTCCCGGGGCAAGGTGTGCACGGTCCGTCCGACTTCAGAGATGCGACCGAGCAGGTCGACCGGTGACTCGTAGAACC
>JAVEEN010000326.1 GCA_030840445.1 Pseudonocardiales bacterium | reverse complement strand
CAACAATTACAAGCGGTTGATGTCACGGCTCAATGCCTACAACCTGGTCGCAGAGAACTCGTCGGCCCTGTCTTTGGACTTACTTGACACTGCGCGTGGTGCGGGATTCGCTCAGTTCAGGGTTTCGCCACGTGTCAGGTTGGTTGGGTTCCCTGTGGACAATCAGCTTTACCCGCGGGTATCGACGGAATCGACTTCGACTCCCATTCAGTTCACTGCGACGCCTGCGTCTACGGACGTGACGTCGTTGACGTTAAGGCGCTTTACAGATGGCGTTTTGAGTGCGACGTCCACGACGGCGGTGTCTGCTGGTCAACCTGTGACGATTCGTGCGGTGGTGCCGGTGGGGCTCAAGTCGTCCTCGTTCGTGCTGAGCGCCAATTCGGCGGGTGGGAGTGCGACGGAGGCTCAGGCCGCTGATGTCGTTTCCGGGGATGTGTTCGTCGTGAACGGGCAGTCCAACGCGGAGACCCCGGTCTATCCCGCTGATAACGCCCAGGCTGATGCTGAGGCGGGTAGTTCCTGGATCCGCACCGTCGGAGGGGCGTGGGACACCACCGCCGCCTCGGATGCTGACCACGGTTGGCGTGTTGCTACAGCATCTGGTGGCCATAACTCTTCTGGCTCGATCGGGTCGTGGGAGCTGAGGATGGCGCGCGATCTCGTCGACGCCGGTCACGCGCCAGTGGCCGTCGTGACCGGAGCGCAGGCCGGGAAGCCGATCAACTGGTTCGAACCTGACTATGCTCAGGCCGGTGATAGTGGCAACAATTACAAGCGGTTGATGTCACGGCTCAATGCCTACAACCTGGCTGGTTCGGTGAAATCGATTCTTGTCTACCAGGGTGAATCTGATGCAGCAAATTTCGCTGCCTGGACGCCCGCGTTCACCCAGTTGGCGGCGGCGTGGAACGCTTCATTTCCCAACCTCGCGCATATCTATCTGACCCAGATCCGTACCGGGTGTACACCGGACGCTGCAATCGGCGCCCTACTTGTTCAGGAACAGCAACGGGTGGCGGCAGCTATGCCGAAGGTTCAGGTGATGAGCACCAATGGTCTCAATGCCTATGACGGCTGCCACTTCCGCTATCTAGGCGACGGCTATCAGGAGCTGGGCCACCGCTTTTCCGCGCTGGTCGAACACGACAGTTACGGCGGGACAGCAACCAACGCCACAGCACCGGCCCCGACATCGATAAGCAAGAATTCAGCTGGTGACACCATCACCATCAAGCTGGCCAGCGCAACCGACCCCATCACCGTTGATGCAGGAGGAGCAAACCTCAGCTTTCTGGTCACGACCCAGTTCGGGCCGCTCTGGCCATCAAAGGTCACCGCACAACCAGGCACCGTGACGCTGACAATCCCACCCGGTTTCACCGCCACCGCAGTCAGCTACTTGGGTTTCAACGTGCCCGGTTCGTGGCCGTGGGTTCGCAACGGAGCTGGTACCGGCCTCCTCACGTTCATCAACATGCCGATCAGCTGAAAGCGACGTCTTTCGGGGTCGTGACCGGATCGAGCATGCAGCGGTCGAGGCCGCACTCGGCGGACTATCGACGAGCTCGCCGAGGCGCGTTCCGTGGCCGGTTCTGCCTGTCGTCATGGCGGCAAGCCTGTACCGCGCCCGCGGCGAGCAGGGCGACGATCGTTCGCCCTGGTCGCCGTTGTCGCTCGTCCACCGGCTTCGAGCTGTTTCGTGACCTGCATGCACTCGCCCTGGTGCACGCCGGTCACCGCGAGCGATCGAGTCGTTCACCAGTTCATTGCAGCGCAATCGCGACGCAGGGTTCCTGCCGTTCGCGGCGGCCAGCGCTCGGGAGCTGGCACACGCTCTTCGTCAGCGAGGAAGTGGTGACGACGACCAGATAGCCGCGCAACTGGCCGACCTGGCCGGCACATGGACGGCCGGACTCGATATCAGCCCGGCTGCTGCGCTGATCGGCGGCTAGCGCCTGGTGTGCTAGCCGTTAATTGCCGGCAGGTTTTTCGCCTCGCGGTTGCACTTTCGCAGCCCCAGGCTCTACCGTCAGATAGACGCAGCCGGTTATTGCTGCGCGTGGCTCAACCTCCAGCCGCTTTGAGAACAGCTCGGCGCTGGGGTGGAAAACATCTTCCGGACGGCGTCGAGGTACCCGGCTCGGGCTATGCCGAATTTCCTGACTGACCGCTCCGGATCGACCGTCCCCTCGGATGGCCGTTGCGTGCGTTCGGCCACCGCTCAGGATGTCGCCCGCACGGCTCTTCGGGTTCCGCGGAGTTCGCGAAGTTCTGCGCCCGATCAACGAAAGAAGGTTTTCCATGACCGAGGGATACACGCCGCCATACACCTCAACGCCGCTGGCGCCGGAGTCCGACGTCGCGACGGCGGCCATGCCCGGCGCGGTCGGCCACCAACCAGCCGGTCCGCCCTATCTGTCCGGGGCGTCCGGAGCAGACGCCAATGATCAGGGCACGGTCGACACCGCCGACACCGCCAAGGAGCAGGCCTCCGAAGTCAAGCAGGGAGCCGTCGAGGCCACCCAGCACGTCGCCGGGGTTGCCAAGGAGCAGGCGTCGAACGTCACCGCCGAGGCCGGCCGCCAGGCAAAGGACCTGCTCGATCAGGCCCGGAGTGAGTTGACCGGACAGGCTGCAGCTCAACAGCACCGACTCGCCGAGAAGATCGCCGCCCTGGGTGAGGAACTGCGTTGCATGGCCGAGGGCGGCGAGAACCCGGGCATCGCCACCGATCTGGCTCGGCACGGTTCGAGAGCGGCCCAGGACATGGCTTCGTGGCTGTCCGATCGCGAACCCGGTGCGCTCGTGGCCGAACTCAAGACCTTCGCGCGGCGACGCCCCGGCGCATTCCTGGTCGCGGCGGTCGGCGCCGGACTGCTGGCCGGCCGGCTCACTCGTGGTTTGAAGGATTCCTCCGACAGCGGCGGCGGAGCCGAGCAAGCAACCTCCGGTGGCACGCAGGCGCGCTCACACGGCTCGGACCCGTACGGCACCCAGGCGTACGGCACGGACGCGGACGGCACTCCCTCGTACACCACAGAGGCGTACGGCACTCCCTCGTACACCACGGCGGCATCCGGCACAGCAGGGTACGGGACTCCGTCCTACAACTCGCCCGGGGTTTCAGTGCCGGCCGGCACCACCGAGCCAGAGGTCGTCCGGCCCTACGCCTCCAGTGAGGACGACGGATCCGGGTTCCGCACGTCAGGCGGCGCGCTGTGACCACCCCTTACGAGACACCGTACGAAACACACCACAATCCGGACGGCGAAGGCGCCTCCGTCGGGGAGATGCTGACCGAGATCACCGCCGACCTGACGACGCTCATGCGTCAGGAGGTCGAGCTGGCCAAGGCCGAGATCCGGCAGTCGGCAGCCCAGGCCGGTAAGGGTGCCGGTCTGCTGGCCGGCGCCGGCGTGGCGGGCCACCTGGTTCTGCTCTTCATCTCCATCGCGGCGTGGTGGGGCCTCGGTAACCACACCGGCCACGGCTGGTCGGCCCTGATCGTCGCTGCCGTCTGGGCAATCATCGGCGCGGTCCTCGCCACGACCGGACGAAACGAGATCAAGGCCGTGAACGGCGTGCCCCGTACCACCCAGACCGTCAAGAAAATCCCGAGCGCTGTTGCCGGAAACGAGGAGACCCGATGACCAACGACCCCGATCAGATCCGTGCCGATATCGAACGTACCCGGGCGAACCTATCCGACAACGTCAATACGCTTACCGACACAGTGAACCCGGCGCACGTCGCCAAGCGCAAGGTAGTCAAGGCCCGGGGCGCGATCTTCGGTGTACGGGACAAGGTGATGGGTAAGGCCAGCGACCTCGGCGACAAGGCGAGCGATCTCGGAAGTACCGCCAGCGACGCGGGTTCCAGCCTGAGCGAGGCGGTCACCGGTGCTCCGGCCACCGTCAAGTCACAGGCCGCCGGTAACCCATTGGCGGCCGGGCTCATCGCTTTCGGAGTGGGCTGGCTGGCGGGCTCTCTGCTCCCGGCCAGCTCCGCCGA
>JAVEEN010000146.1 GCA_030840445.1 Pseudonocardiales bacterium | reverse complement strand
GCTGCGCACGACGGCGGCGACCTGCAGGCGATGGCCCGTGCGGCGTGGGACCTTGACGCGATCGAGGAGCGATATTCGCAGTTCATCGCCGACTTCAGCGATCCGCTCGTTGCCGATCCGCTCGTGCACGTCCTCGAACTGGTGCATGCCTGGCGCCGCTTTCCTTGGATCGACCCGGGGCTTCCCGCCGACCTGCTGCCCGATGGCTGGAGTGGGGCCAAGGCGGCGGAACTATTCAAGAATCGCTATGCGAGTTGCGTAGCGGCGGCGAAGTTGGCCTGGCAGGACATCGCGGTCTAGGTGGCGGCCAGCCCGCCGGCGTCCCTTCTTTCGCGCAAGCCTGTCGAGTAACTAGTGGCCCCGACCGGATCGGGTATCCTGCGTTGGGCGAGAGGTGGTCGATGTCGGTAGAGGCTGAGCTGCAGGTTCCGAGGCAGCAGTGGCTGAACCACATGGATAGCGCCCGCTCGGCACTGGTGACTCTGCTTGCCACCTACGTGTATCCGGATCCCAAGCCGGTCTCTACCGCAGCATTCGTGCACGCGCTGGGCCTACTCGGATTCAACGAGAAGGCGATCCGCCAAGCGTTGATCCGTATCCGTACGTCAGGGCTGCTGAACACGGTCAAAGTCGGACGCCGCTCGCTGTGGGAACTGTCGAGTACGGGCTACCAGTTGATGGACGAGGGGATGCACCGACTCGAGTCGCTGAACCGCGAGGATCGCGCCTGGGACGGTCGGATGTACCTTGTGAGCGTCGACGTGCCACAGCGCGACAGAGCTATCCGCCACACGATTACGACGCGGTTGGGCTGGGCGGGATATGCGTCGATCGCGCCTACGCTGTGGGTCAGCACGAACCCGGCCGCCGAGCAGGTTGCGCAGAGGCTGATGGCTGAACTAGAGCTTCCCTCTTTTTCGCTGGTTGCCGAGCATGGAGCGATCGGCGACATCCATCGGGTAATCCGCGACGCGTGGGATCTACCTGGAGTCGCCGTCGAATACCGCACATTCATCGATGAGTTCAGCAGCATGCAGCCGCGCAACCCGGACGATTACTTTGTTGCTCGTGCCCAAATAGGCCATCAGTGGCGGCGGTTTCCATTCATCGATCCGGGACTACCTCGTGAGATGCTCCCAAAAAACTGGGCCGGCGTCCCAGCGAGCAAGCTCTATCGCAAGCTGCGGGGGCGGTGGCATGGGCCGGCGTCCCAGCGTTGGAGCGAGCTGAATCTAGCGGCCGACGGAAAAATCTAGACTGTCCGACCTGACGCAGTCGTCCCGTAGCTGTAGATGGAGCCAGACCTTCGTGGCTTGAGTTGTGATTCGCCCGGACACCGACCGATCCTCGGGCCGCTCACTCGCGCTGGGCGAGGTCGTAGACCACCCATCCATCGGCTGCGCGCATCACGGCCTGCCGGCTCGCCTTCTCTTGCATGCTGAGACGCCCGACCACGTCGATGAATGTCCAGGCGGCGTCGTCAGCTTTGCGTACGGACTCGGCGAGAAGCTCGGGATCTTCGAATCGTGCGACGGCTCACGCCGCCAACTGAGTGATTTGCTACAAATACTTGACACATAGCAATAAAGATGTGGAACATAGATGTCGAGCCAGGCCGTCCATGCAGGAGGACAACCCATGACGATCGTCGCTATGCACGATGCCCTCGCCCCCACAAACGGAACACCCGTCGCGGATCCGGGATCAGTTCCCGCGATCGACTTCCGAGTGTCCCCGGACACGTACAAGCATTGGCGTATCGCGCTTAACGGCGACGTCGCGACCGTGACGATGGACGTTGATGAGCAGGGCGGTCTCGTCCCCGGCTACGAGCTGAAGTTGAACTCCTACGACCTCGGCGTGGACATCGAGCTGTACGACGTCGTGCAGCGGCTTCGGTTCGAACACCCCGAGATACGGACTGTCGTGCTCACGAGCGGCAAGGAGAAGATCTTCTGCGCCGGGGCGAACATCCGGATGCTCGCGGGCTCGGCGCACTCGTGGAAGGTGAACTTCTGCAAATTCACCAACGAGACCCGCAATGGTATCGAGGACGCCACCGCGAACTCCGGCCAAACCTACGTGGCGGCGCTAAACGGAACAGCCTCGGGCGGTGGCTACGAGCTGGCCCTGGCCTGCGAGCACATCATGCTCGTGGACGACCGATCGTCGGCCGTGTCTTTGCCTGAACTCCCACTGCTGGGAGTCTTGCCGGGCACCGGCGGCCTCACCCGGGTGGTCGACAAGCGCCACGTGCGCCGGGACCTGGCCGACTACTTCTCCACCAAGTCCGAAGGGATCGGTGGCAGGAAGGCTGTCGAATGGCGGTTGATCGACGAGGCTGTGCCACGTCCTAAGTGGGACGAGGTCGTGGCGGCGCGGGCCGCGGAGTTCGCCACCTCGTCCACCCGGCCGAACGATGCCGAGGGCGTCACGTTGACGCCGTTGGCCAAGACCCGCACACCGGATGCCATCGGGTACCGGTACGTGTCGGCGAAGCTGGACCGCGAGACGCGGCAGGTGGCAATTACCGTGCTCGGGCCGGAGCAGGACGCACCCGCGGATGCGGCGGCCATCCATGCGCACGGCGTGGATTTCTGGACGCTGGCCGTGACACGCGAGCTCGACGATCTGATCCTCGACCTGCGCACCAACGAGACCGAACTAGGCACGTGGGTGTTCCGCACCCTGGGCGACGGTGCTCGAGTCCGGGCCTACGACCAGCTACTGCTGGACAACGCCGAGGACTGGCTGGCGAACGAGATCCTGCTCTACCTCAAGCGCACGCTCAAGCGAATTGACGTGACGAGTCGGAGTCTGATCGCGCTGATTGAGCCGGGCAGCTGCTTCGCCGGCTCCCTCCTAGAGCTGGCACTGGCCGCGGATCGATCATTCCAGCTCTTGGGCACGTTCGAGGATGTCGACCCGGGCGCCGCGCCAGCCGCGATCGCCGTTGGTTCGATCAACTTCGGCGCCCTGCCGATGAGCAATGGGCTGACCCGTCTGCAGACCCGCTACCTCGGCCAGGACGCCGACCTGGAGGCGGTACGGGCTCGCATCGGCACGCCGCTCGAATCCGATGCCGCCGCCGGGCTCGGCCTCGTGACGTTCACCCCCGACGACATCGACTGGGAAGACGAAGTGCGCATCTCGGTCGAGGAGCGGTCCAGCTTCAGTCCGGACGCGCTGACCGGACTTGAGGCCAACTACCGATTCGCCGGCCCCGAGACCATCGAAACCAAGATCTTCGGTCGGCTGACCGCGTGGCAGAACTGGATCTTCTACCGCCCCAACGCATCCGGCGCCGACGGCGCGCTGCGCAAGTTCGGCACCGGCCAGCGCGCCGACTTCGACAGGAAGCGAGTCTGAGCATGACGACCACCGCGGACTACACCGAGAAGATCCCCAACAATGTCGAGCTGCACGAGGATCGACGGTTGCAGCGCGCGCTTGAATCGTGGCAGCCCAACTTCCTCAACTGGTGGGAGTCAATGGGGCCGACGTTGCCGACGGAGGACGTCTACCTTCGCACCGCCGTGAACGTCGGACGTGAGGGCTGGGCGCACTTCGGCCACGTCGCTATGAAGGACTACCGCTGGGGCATCTTCCTGGCCGAACGCAACCGTGATCGCCGCATCGCCTTCGGGGAACACAAGGGTGAGGAGGCGTGGCAGAAGGTCCCCGGCGAATACCGGGCGGATCTGCAACGTCTCATCGTCATCCAGGGCGACACCGAGCCTGCGAGCGTGGAGCAGCAGCGCAACCTCGGTGCCACCGCGCCGTCGCTGTACGACATGCGGAATCTCTTCCAGGTCAACGTGGAGGAGGGGCGCCACCTGTGGGCGATGGTCTACCTGCTGCACGCCTACTTCGGCCGCGAAGGCCGGGAAGAAGCCGAGGAACTGCTGCACCGCAACTCCGGCAGCGACGACGCCCCGCGCATCCTCGGCGCGTTCAACGAGGCGACGCCGGACTGGCTCAGCTTCTTCATGTTCACCTACTTCACCGACCGCGACGGCAAATACCAGCTCGGCACCCTGAAGGAATCGGCGTTCGACCCGCTGAGCCGCACCTGCGAGTTCATGCTGAAGGAAGAGTCGCACCACATGTTCGTCGGCACCACGGGTATCGACCGGGTCGTCGAACGCACCGTGGAACTGATGAAGCAGCACGACACCGACGATGTCACCGCGCATGGCGGGATCTCCCTCAACGTGCTCCAGAAGTACGCGAGCTTCCACTACAGCGTCTCCCTGGATCTGTTCGGCTCGGAGACATCGACCAACGTGGCGAACTACTTCACCGCAGGTTTGAAGGGCCGCTGGTCGGAAGAGCGGCGCAAGGACGACCACCAACTGACCAGCGAATCGATCTTCGTCGACTCGATCAACGACGGTGAGATCGGCCAGAGCGAGGTGTCGGCGCTCGTCGGTCTGAACACCGACCTGCGCCGCGAATACATCTCAGACTGTCAGAACGGTGTCGACCGCTGGAACAAGATTCTGGACGACGCCAACATGCCGCAGCGGCTGTATCTGCCCAATGTCGCGTTCAACCGTAAGGTCGGGGCCTTCGCCGGGGTCGAGGCGACCCCCGAAGGCACGAAGCTCTCGTCGGCCGAATGGGAACTGCGCAAGGGGGACTGGCTACCGACCGCGGTCGACAAGACCTATGTTCGTTCGCTGATGCAGCCTGTGCACGAGCGAGGCAAGATCGCCGCCTGGATCGCGCCGCCGCGCCAGGGCATCAACGGTCAGCCGTTCGACTACGACTACGTCCATCTCGCCTGACGGCAACCGGTCGTGACCGAGCTTGCGCGGTCACGTCGCAATGCAGCACCCGGATCACGGACCGGTGAAGGAGAGAACATGACCGAACTATTCAACGCCTCGGAGTACGTGCTCGACCGACATGTCACCCCCGGCAACGGGGCGCGGCTTGCGTTGACGGGAGCAGCCAGAGACGTCACCTGCGCCGAGTTGGACAACCAAGTCATGCACACGGCTTCCGCCCTGCACCGCCTAGGGCTGCAGCCCGAGCAAGGAGTGCTGACGTTCACGGCGGACTCGCCAGAGTTACGGCCATCGGTGAAAGCGAACAGTTCATGAGCCAGGAAGCCATTGACCGTGACCTCGCCGTGATCGGCGGGGGCCCGGTCGGGCTGTACGCGGCTTACTACGCCGGCTTGCGCGGCCTGTCGACCGTCATCATCGACTCGCTTCCCGAGCCCGGTGGCCAGGTGTCGGCGATGTACCCCGAGAAGCCGATCTACGACATCGCGGGCTTTCCGTCGATCAAGGGACGCGACCTCGTCTCCGGTCTCGTCGAGCAAGTTACGCGCTTCGCGCCGACGTACGTGCTCGACCAACGTGCGCAGGTGCTCCAGCGAACCGGCAACGCAACGATCGAGATCACGACAGACAAGGGCGTTCTGATACGCGTCAGGGCAGTCGTGATCTCCGGCGGCATCGGTACCTTCACGCCCCGCCCGCTACCCGCTGGATCCGAATTCCTCGGTCGCGGTCTCGCGTTCTTCGTTCCCGCGCTGGACGCGCACGCAGGCCAGGACGTCGTCGTGGTCGGTGGCGGCGACAGTGCATGTGACTGGGCGCTGAGCCTGGAGCCGATCGCGCGCTCGGTGACGCTGGTGCATCGGCGGCCGGCGTTCCGTGCTCATGCCCACACCGTCGAGCAACTCCACGCCTCGACTGTCTCGGTGATCATCGATTCCGAGGTCAGCAAGCTCCTCGGTACCGATGGCGTCGAACAGGTCAAGATCACGGGCAAGGACGGCTCCACAATGACCCTCCCCGCGCAGGCGGTGATCGCCGCGCTCGGCTTCACGGCCAACCTCGGCCCTATCCGAGACTGGGGAGTCGAGATCGTCGGCAATCGCCACATCCCGGTGGACACGACGATGGCCACAAACATTCCCGGCGTCTACGCCGCGGGCGACATCACGGAGTACCGAGGCAAGGTCCGCCTGATCTCCGTCGGATTCGGCGAGGCGGCAACCGCCGTGAACAACGCGGCCGTGCTCATCAACCCCGACGAGCAACTGTTCCCCGGCCACTCGTCCGATTCGCTATCAATCGCAGTCTGAAAACGGGGGAGCCGTGCCCTACGTCATCGCCGCTGCCTGCATCGACATCACCGACAAGTCGTGCATGGAGGAGTGCCCTGTGGACTGCATTTACGAGGGCGACCGGAAGATGTATATCAACCCGACGCTGTGCATCGACTGCGGGGCGTGCGAGCCGGTCTGCCCCGTTGAGGCGATCAGCCAGGACCGCCGTGTATCCGATGACCAGCACGACTTCGTCGCCGACAACGCGCGGTTCTTCACAGCCCTGCTGCCCGGGCGGGGCGAGCCGATCGGTACTGCACTCGGAGCCACCGAGCTGGGCCGCGTTGGCGTCGACACCGAGCTGGTCTCGAACTACGAGGTCACTTGATGCTCGACGACGTGCTGTGCGACCTCCGCACCCTGGACTTCGTGCTCGCGCACGGCGGACGCGGCTGGTGGTACGACGCCGCGGGGTTCCTCACGCTGAGCAACGAGCACGTCTGGATCGAGCTGACCCGGTCTGCCACCGTCACGCCTGCAGGCCTACTACGCACGTCCCAACAGGAGCCGACTCGCCCGTCGGATGACTTCGGTACCGACTCGCCGGGCATCCGCGGGATCGCCAGAAACAACCTCAAGGTGAGCTGATGCCCGTCTACGCCCTCGGTGACCTCGTTCCCGACATCCATCCCGAAGCCTTCGTCCATCCCGACGCCGTCGTGATCGGCGCGGTCACGATCGGCGCCGAGGCATCGATCTGGCCGACGGCCGTGCTGCGTGGCGACTACGGCCGCATCGAGATCGGCGAGTTGACCTCCGTCCAGGACGGATCCGCCGTCCACACGACCGCCGAGTGGCCGACCCTCGTCGGGACACGATGCGTCGTCGGCCACAACGTTCACTTCGAGGGCTGCACCATCGGCGACGACTGCCTGATCGGCTCCGGCTCGATCGTGCTCAACCGAGCCCGCGTCGAATCCGGCGCCGCCGTCGGCGCAGCAGCGCTCGTCCCAGAGGACGCAATGGTCCCCGCTGGCCACATCGCTCTCGGCGTTCCCTCGAAGCACCGCGCTGCGCCGGATCTGCACCTGTGGGTCGATGACGCCGTTCGCCGTTACCGGGCGATGGCGAAGCGCTACCGCACCGAGCTACATCGAATTGCGTGAGACCACGCGCACGGAAAGGAGACCACGATGGCTGACGAGTACGGCGTGCTGGCCACGCAGCTCACTAATGACGAACTGGAGCGCCAAGGCGTCCAGGCCCACGCCACCAGGCACTGGGCCTTCCTGCACGGCACCGCGGAACAGTTCCGCACCCACACGCAGCGCATGCTCGAACTTGAGCAGGAGTACTTGCGCCGACATCCGCAGCGCACCTGGCAAGGCAGCGGACGGACGGAACCGGAGACGGCGGCGAGCATCGTCCGAGACGCGCGCATCCGCGATCTCGTCCGCACGCTCAGCACCGAGGTCCTCAGCTTGCTCGACGAGCGGATCCCACCCCGCCCAACCGACCCGGAAGCTCGCGACGAACCGGTCGCGCAGGCGAGGCTCCTCGCCGCGTTCGCGGCCACGCCGGGCGGCAGCCTGCACAAGCTGGAGGCGCACCAGATCGCCCGCAGCGTCGCACCGAACGCCCGGCTCGTCGCGTCGATGTACAAACACGACCCGCCCTTGCTGCGAGCCGACGGCGACCAACGGGTCATCACCGACGCTGGCCGCGCTTGGCTCTTCGAGCGCGGGAGCCGCTGACGTGAGTCGCGCATATCTCGTCGATGGGGTGCGCACGCCGATCGGTCGCTATGCAGGTGCACTGTCCAGCGCCCGCCCCGATGACCTCGCAGCACACGTGTTGACGGAACTCACCAAGCGGAACGGAAGCGTCGATTGGTCCTGTGTCGACGACGTCGTCCTCGGTTGCGCCAACCAAGCAGGAGAGGACAACCGCAACGTCGCCCGCATGTCGCTTCTTCTCGCCGGCCTGCCGGAGTGTGTATCCGGAACCACCGTCAACCGTCTGTGTGGCTCAGGTGCCGACGCCGTTGCGATCGCATCGCGCGCGATTCGATCCGGAGAAGCCGACCTAGTCATCGCCGGTGGCGTTGAGAATATGACTCGAGCGCCGTACGTAATCTCCAAGGCAGAGTCCGCATTCGCACGGATGGCCGAGCTGTACGACACGACCATCGGCTGGCGCTTCATCAACCAGGCTCTCGATGCCGCCTACGGAACCGAGTCGATGGGCCAGACGGCGGAGAATGTTGCCCAGGAACGCCGGATATCCCGCACAGCTCAGGACGCGTTCGCACTGCGCTCACAGGAGCGCGCCGCGAAGGCCCAGGCTGAAGGCAGGTTCGACCTCGAGATCGCGGCGGTTCCCGTCGCGAACCGCGAAGGCGAGCCGACGATCGTCGCCCGCGACGAGCATCCCCGTCAGACAAGCCGAGAAACACTCAGCGGGCTGCGAGCTGCATTCCGTGACGGCGGGACCGTCACGGCCGGCAACTCCTCCGGTGTCAACGACGGTGCCGCTGCGTTGCTCATCGCCTCCGATGATGCACTCGAGCGATTCGGGCTGACTCCGATCGCCCATGTCGTTTCCGCCGCGACGGTAGGAGTCCCGCCGCGGGTGATGGGGCTGGGACCAGGGCCTGCTACCGAGAAACTCCTGGCTCGCGCGGGGCTCGACATCGACGACATCGACATCATCGAACTGAACGAAGCCTTCGCCGCTCAGGCACTCGCGGTACTCCGACAGCTCGGACTGCCCGACGACGCCGACCACGTGAACCCGAACGGCGGCGCCATCGCGCTCGGCCATCCGCTTGGCATGAGCGGCACACGGCTGGTTCTTACTGCCGCGCGAGAACTCCAACGCCTCAAGGCTCGTCGCGCTGTGGCAACAATGTGCATCGGCGTGGGCCAAGGCATATCCGTGCTCCTTGAGCGCGCGGAATGACCTCGCTCCGCGTGCGGCGCGACGGCGATCTCTGGTGGTTGGGGCGCGACCGTCCGGAGAAGCACAACGCGCTCGACGAGGCGATGGTCGGCGAGATCGACGCCGTGCTCCAAGCGGCCGGCGCCGACATTGCCGAGCTGAAGAACCGCGGCGCAGACGCTGCGCTTTTGGCGATGAACGCAGGCCTGTTCGAGCGGCTGGAGGCACACTGCTGGCCGACGATCGCGCTCGTTGACGGCCCAGCGCTCGGGCGGCGGCTGCGCGCGCTCACACAGCTCGGGCTCCGCAGTCAGCGACCCGCCACAACAACCTTCGATATCACTGCTCAGGCGCTGTTGTTCGACAGCGACGACAAATACGAGCGCATGACTGCGTTCGCTGCCCGGAGGTCGCGATGACACACGCACTGCAGAGCTACAGCGAAGGACACTGGCAGGACGGCACGGGGGAGCAGCGTCCACTGCTCGACGCAGCTACCGGCGGAGTCGTGGCAACGATCCCGACGCGAGGCGCCGATACGAAGACGATGCTCGAGCACGCTCGAACTGTCGGCGGACCCGCGCTACGCGCGCTCACGTTCAGGCAACGTGCCGCGATTCTCAAGGCGCTTGCCAAGCACCTGTCAGGGCACCTCGACGAACTCATCGCACTGTCCACCCGAACCGGAGCCACCCGTCGCGACACGGCCGTCGACGTCGACGGCGGCATCGGAACGCTCGCGATGTACGCGAGCAAAGCAGCTCGCGAGCTTCCCGACTCGACTGTTCTGCTGGACGGCGAGATCGAGCCGCTGGGCAAGGGCGGTACCTTCGCGGGCCAGCACATCTACTCGTCCAAGCTGGGCGCAGCAGTACAGATCAACGCCTTCAACTTCCCGGTCTGGGGCATGCTCGAAAAGTTTGCACCCGCCTTCCTCGCCGGCATGGCGTCAGTCGTCAAACCTGCGAGCCAGACGGCATACCTTACCGAGCTGACTGTGCGTCTCATGATCGGATCCGGTCTGCTGCCCGAAGGCTCGCTGTCCCTGCTGAGCGCAGGGCCGGGCGACCTGATTGACCACCTCACCTCGCAAGACACGCTCGGCTTCACCGGGTCGGCCGCAACCGCCCTCGCGCTGCGTACCCACCCCGTCATCGCGGGTCGCTCGGTCGCGTTCAACGCAGAGGCCGACTCGCTGAATTGCTCGATCCTCGGGCAGGACGTGTCGGATGTGGACCCTGAATTCTCACTGTTTGTCGACCAACTGATCACCGAGATGACCGTCAAAGCCGGACAGAAGTGCACAGCGATCCGCCGTGCATTCGTGCCAGCACCTCTGTGCGACGCGGTCGCCGACGCGCTCGTAGGACGACTGGCGAAGGTGGTCATCGGACACCCCGCTGATACGCGCGTAGAACTCGGCGCACTTGCCAGCCTGGCACAACGCGACGAGGTAAGAACCGCGGTCGCTCGTCTCATCACGGTTGCTCGGCCGATATTCGGTGACACTACGAAGGTCGATGTCGTCGGCGCTGACCCCGAGACAGGAGCATTCCTATCACCCGTCCTCCTGTGCAGCGACGATGTGTTCGCCGCTCCGGTTCACGAGGTCGAACCATTCGGCCCGGTGAGCACCTTGCTTCCCTACCGGAACGTCGGCGAGCTGACGGACGCGACCGCACTCGGTGACGGCAGCCTGGTGGGCTCGATCGTCAGCGCAGACGCAACTATTGTCTCCGACCTCATCACCAGACTCGCGCCTTGGCACGGCCGGCTACTCGTGCTCAACGCCGCAGACGCCGCCGAGTCGACAGGTCACGGAGTGGCGATGCCGCAGATGCTGCACGGCGGGCCGGGCCGCGCCGGTAGCGGTGAAGAGCTCGGCGGCCTCCGCGCGCTCCATCACTATATGCAGAGAACCGCGATCCAGGGGCACCCTGAGCTGCTCCAGACATTCGCGATCACCAAGCCGGCACCCGCTTGACGACAGAGCTTCCGCTGCGAAGGCTGCCCACGACGTTGTCGGCAGCAGCAACATGGCGTCTGGATCGCGACAACGTGAGGCTTGGTTCAATCCAGTTCATGCCAAGAACAGCGCTCTCCTTGGAGGAGACATGACCAATCTCGCGATCAACGTCAAGGAAGCGGCTGGACAGCACGCGAGCCGGACCGCTGTGCGGCTCGACGACCACGTTCTGACCTACGCCGATCTCGACGACCGGGCGGCCCGGGTCGCCGGCTGGCTACGCCAGCACGGGGTCGAACCCGGTGACCGCGTGGGCGTGATGCTGCCGAATGTGCTGGCCTTCCCAGTCCTGTACTACGGCGTGCTGCGTGCCGGCGGCACGGTGGTACCGATGAACCCGCTGCTGAAGTCTCGCGAGGTGAGTCAATACCTCGGCGACTGCGGTGCGAAGCTGGTCTTTGCGTGGCAGAGCGCCGCCGAGGAGGCCGCAGCCGGGGCGGCCGCTGTGGGTGCGGAGTTCGTGGAGGTGACAAGCAGCACGCTCGACGAGATCGCCTCGTGGCCGCCTTTCACGGAGGTCGCGGCCCGCGCCGACGACGACACTGCGGTCATCCTGTATACGTCGGGCACCACAGGCTCTCCGAAGGGCGCTGAACTCACTCACGCGAGCATGCGGGCGAATGCATCCGTGACCGCGTCGACGGTGTTGGATCTGAGCCCGGACGACGTCGTTATGGGCTGCCTGCCGATGTCCCATGCCTTCGGTCAAACCTGTGCGTTGAATACGTCGGTATTGGTCGGTGCGAGCGTCACGCTGATCCCGCGATTCGACGCCGCGACAGCGCTGAAGGTGATCGAGCGGGACGGGGTCACCGTTTTCGAGGGCGTGCCGACCATGTACGTTGCGATGCTTGCCGAAGGCCCGGGGGTGGCCGACACCTCGACGCTACGGGTGTGCGTGTCGGGTGGAGCCGCATTGCCGGTCGAGGTACTGAAGGGGTTCTCTGAGGAGTTCGGCGCGGACATCCTCGAGGGCTACGGCCTGTCGGAGACATCGCCGGTCGCGTCGTTCAATCGCCTCGGTAACGCGAAGGCAGGGTCGATCGGCTACCCGATCGACGGCGTCGAGATGCGGGTCGTCGATGTCGACGGGCACGATGTGCAGGCCGGTGAGGTCGGCGAGATCGCGATCCGCGGGCACAACATCATGAAGGGCTACTGGAACCGGCAGAAGGCCACCGCTGAGGCCATCAAGGGCGGCTGGTTCCACTCCGGCGACCTGGCGCGCATGGACGAGGACGGCTTCTATTTCATCGTGGACCGCAAGAAGGATTTGATCATCCGTGGCGGATTCAACGTTTACCCGCGCGAGATCGAAGAGGTGCTCTACGAGCATCCGGACGTGCTGGAGGCAGCTGTAATCGGCGTACCGCACCCAGTGCACGGCGAGGAGATCGCCGCGGCGGTCGCACTCAAGCCGGGTTGCCGGGTCGCTCCGGAGGAGTTGCGCGACTTCGTCAAGGAACGAGTCGCCGCGTACAAGTACCCGAGGCAGCTGTGGCTGGTAGACGCCCTGCCCAAAGGGCCGACCGGCAAGATCGTCAAACGCGAGATCGTCACTCCGGCGAGCGCATCATGATTGAGTCCTGGTAGGTCGCACGAATTCTCACGACGCACGTTAGCTGCGAGCTGTGACG
>JAVEEN010000144.1 GCA_030840445.1 Pseudonocardiales bacterium | reverse complement strand
GGTGCCGGATCCTTCGTATCTGACGAGGAGTTCGGCCCCTTCCTTTCCGGCAAGTCTGTCGGCGTATGGGTCGACGAACAGTCGGTCGTCCCGCCTGGATTCGGCAGCGCGAGCCGCTGCGGTCCATTGCGCCGTCCGAGAAACCGGTTCCATCTCACGCCTCCTGGTGTGCGGATTGCTTGCGTTTGAAGATGCTGTGGATCGTCATGGAGAGAACTGGCTCGGACTTGCTATCGAGTAGTTCGCACTCGGGCTCAACGAGTCCGAAGTCAGGCCGCCCCATCAGAGGGCGGGTGCTGAGCACGGTGAGCCGGGCACTGAGTAGGTCACCCGGCCGGACTGGTTTGAGGAAGCGGATGCGATCGATTCCGGGGGATCCGCCGCCCGATGCGTCGGCCAGGATCACGGCGACGTATCGCCTCATGAAGAGGCTGGCAGTGTGGAGGCCGCTGGCGACCAGGCCACCGAAGGGGCTGGCTTCTGCCGCTGCTTCGTCTACGTGAAAGGGTTGTGGGTCGAACTGCGACGCGAAGCTCTTGATCTCGTCGGCTGTCACAGTTACCTGTCCCAGCTCGAACACGTCCCCCGAGTGGAAGTCTTCGAAGAATTTCATTCGTTCTCGTGGCCTTTCGTCGCGATGTTGAGTGCTGATTCGATGTCGTGGAGGAGGTCGAATGGGTCCTCGAGGCCGACTGCCAGCCGGATTAGTTTCGCGAGTGGGTGATAGGGGTGGTTTCGCGTTGGTCTCGTCTCGTGCTTGTTGAAGTACAGCCTGCTGCATCGATTTCAGGGCGCACCGCATTGCGACCCTGACATAACGCTGATAGGGCTCTGCGTACGTCGATGTCGCCTGCCCTGACGCGTTGCAGAAGTGCAGCATCGGTCATGTCAATGCTGTCCATGTCGGTGCTCTCGGGCGCTTACGAGACCCGGGAAGGTGGACGCCCGGTGGGATGCCTGAATTGTCCATCGGCGTACGCAGTTGTCGTGATTTAGGCCCGAAGTTGGTCCTGCAGTTGGTCCTCCCCTCCCATGACGCCGCTGAGAAGAAGAACCCTCGGCTGTGCAGCCGGCCGCGGTTCGGAGGTTAGTGGGGATGCAGGCGACGTCGGTGTTCCGCGTCTGTGATGGCGGCCGACCGAGACCAAATCGGGATTGATCTTGATCCGGTCCATCCCGCGCCGGTTTGGCCGCCGCGGGGGATCATGCGGCGCTTACTGTATTAGTCCGAGCTCCCGTAGTCGCACGCATGCCCCGTCGCGAGAGGTGGCACCGAGCTTGCGGTAGAGGCTTACCAGTTGTTTCTTGAGGGTGTTGATGGAGATGTGCAGCTCGTCGGCGATGCTTTGTCGAGACGCGGTGGTGGTCAACGCAGCGGCGAGTTGTTGTTCACGCGGAGTCAGGGAGACTAGCTGCACGCGAATCGGATAGGGCGCGCTCTGCGCGGTCACGAGTGCGAGCTGGCCGGGGTCGAGCTGTCGGTCGGCGAGTCGGAGCAGGATGGTCAGTTCGTCAGGTTGCACGGTTCTTAGGGACGCCAGCAGACCGTTGCTGGCCAGTCCGACGGCTCGGGTCGCTTGTTTCCGGCTATGTTCAAGGTCGTTCATGCGGTGCGCGGCGAGGGCCTCGAGGACGAGCAGCTCCACGCGTTCGCGGGCCGCTGTTTCCGGCATCAACAGAGCGTCGGCGGCGATGTCGCGAGTGGCTGCGTTGTTCCCGCTCAGCAAAGCGATCCGGGCACGGGCGACGGCCAACACGGCCGAGCGAGTTGGCCCGGATCGGGCCAGCAGGTGGTTGGCTCGCTGAGGCTGGCCACTGGCGATGAGCAGGTCGGCGGCGGCGCGAGTGAGTAGCTCTGCCGCGGCGCCCTGGTTGGCTAGTTCGCGCTGATGCGCGCGGCGTGCAGCATGAAGGTCCGCCAAGGACACGGCTGGATCGCCGAAGTGTAGGCCGTATTCCGCGTGCAAGTATGCGATGAAGGGCCACAGCTCGACGGGGGCCGCTCCGTTCCCGAGATGCGCCAACTCCGTGCGGCACGAAGCGGCGTCGAGCCGGTCCAGCGCGAGGAGTCCCGCAGCTACGTGAGCGCCGATGCCGACGAGGTAGTGGCCCCACTCTCCGGCGGTGTCGAACTCGGCGTGGCGGGCAAGCCACAGGTCGGCGCGGCCCTGGTCGGCTCGTAGGGCGTAGGTGAGTGCCAGATTGGCGGCCGCATTCGATGGAATGTAGGTTGCCGTTCCGGCGCGACTCTGCCAGCAAAGCTCATAGGATCGAATCGCACTGTCGTGCTGGCCAAGCAGTGTCCAGGTCAAGCCAGTCTGCAAATGGAACCACCCCAGCCGACCACCCGGGGGAACGCCGTCCGCCGTCCGCGCAAGGACCCGGCGCTCAAGTTCACCGCGGAAGCGGACCGCCGCCTCGAAGCGACCGCGCATCCGAAGCCCGACCATGTGCCAGGTTCCGATATAGAGCAGATCCGGCAGCCTGAGACTATCCAGCCGCGTAGCTACCAACGGGCTGCTGGCTTCGAAGTAGGCCCGCAATGTCGCCATCCGACCGTCTGCATCCGAATCGGCGGCCGCGACCGAAATCGCGGCGCGGCCCACGAGCATCCCTGGCCTCGCGGCAATAACGGGCTCCGGAAGTGCCCGTAGTACCGCCGCCACCGCTGCCGGGTTCCGCATTCCGATTGCCACGGCGTGGCCGTCCCAAATCTGATCCAGGCGGGTCCAGTCGTGCCCGGCAGCGGCGTGCTGAAAGGCCATCAGCACGAAGTCGTGGCCCTCCCGGGTCGCGTACCAGGCCGCCAACCGCGCGTGCATCGCCCGCGCCGCGACAGCGTCGCGACTGAGGTATGCGTCGCTCAACGCATCGCGTACGACGGACGGAAGGACGAGTTCAACGTCAGCCTCGCGGTAGTGACGTTGCGCTAGCCCTGGGCTTTCCACCATGGCTACCGACTGATCTGGGTCGGGTTCGTCGCTGAGATCGCGGATCAACGCGTGAGTCAGTCGGGTGGCCAGGGAGAACCGCATCAGCTCGGTCAGAGTGCGCTGATCTCGGATCCCCGGGATCACGACTTCCCGCACGTACTCCGAGGCGCGGGCGACCGGCAGACCATCAGCGCCGGCGGCAATCGCAGCGAACACCGTGCGGATAGCACCGACCCAACCGCCCACCGCGTCGTGAACCCGCTTAGCCTGCTCCCGGCTCACAACGACACCCATGACGTGGGCAAGTTCGCTGATCTCGTCAACGGTGAGCAGCAGGTCGGATGGCAGGATCACCTCG
>JAVEEN010000309.1 GCA_030840445.1 Pseudonocardiales bacterium | reverse complement strand
GACTACGAGGTGTTCGTCGTATCGAGAATCAAAGAGGAGTACACCAAGAACGGCGACGCCCGCCGTGCCGTCCAACGGGGCACCGCCCTATCGGCGCGCGTTGTCACCGCCGCCGCATTGATCATGTTCTCCATCTTCGTGGCCTTCATGTTCACCAACGACCCCACCATCAAGGCGATCGGCTTCAGCTTCGCCGTCGGAGTGTTCCTGGACGCCTTCATCGTCCGACTCACCCTGGTGCCGGCCGTCATGGCAATCATCCGGTCCAGGCTCTGGTACCACCCAGAATGGTTCGCCAAGTACATCCCCGACCCCGACATCGAAGGACAACGGCTCGAACACCAGTTGGCCGAGGGTGAACTCGCTGCTGCCGGTGCATCGACCCGCAAGCCTTGACAACGTCCGTCGCAACCCACCGCCAGGAACATGACGGCAGCTGACTGCCCCGTCGGAGTCCGTGCCGCTACGGAGCGGGCGCTAGCGCTATCGCGTCGATCTCGACCAGAATCCCGCGCAGGCTCGTGGCAACAGTGGTTCGGGCGGGTAGCGGTGCGCCGAAGAACTCGCTGTAGATCTCGTTGAAGCGCTGGAACACCGACAGATCGGCGAGATACACCGACACCTTGACGACATCCGAGGTGCTCGCGCCGGCGGCCCCCAAGACCGCGACGAGGTTCGTCAACGTCTGCCGGGCCTGAGCCTCGAAACCCTCGACGACCTCCATCGTCCTGGGATCGACCGGCCGCTGGCCCGAGACGAAGACGAATCCACCGGCGACCACTGCCTGGGAATAGGGTGCCACCGGCATAGGCGCTTGGTCGGTGCTCACGACTTCAATCACTGCTTGCTCCTGTTGCTCAAGGGACGTGTCCCAGGACGAAAGTCCTCCGGGACAACGGACCATCGCCTCTGAAACGACCACCGCTGCTCGACGAGGGTAGTACTCGGATCGGTCAGCGCCTGTGCTGAACACGCTCAATGCCCCGTGCTCGTCATAACCAGAAAGGCACGCTCATGACCACACCTACCCTCGACGCCCTCGATATCCCGTCTCTGACGAGCGCCACCGCAGCACGGACGTCCCGGCGCATGATCGACCGAGTGCTTACCGCTGGCGGCCTGCTGATGACGGCGGTCCTCGTCTTCGCAGGCGGCCTGTTGATCTGGGCGCACACATTCGTGGCCAGTCAGGTCCACGATCAGCTCGCCAACGAACAGATCTACTTCCCCGCGGCCAACAGTGCCGCGGTAGCGGGCCCGGAATTCAAGGCCATGCGGCAGTACGGCGGCCAACAGCTGACGACCGGCGCGCAGGCCGAGGTCTACGCCGATCACTTCATCGGCGTCCACCTCAAGGAAGTCGCCGGAGGTCAGACCTACGCCCAACTCAGCGCACAGGCACAGGCCGACCCGACAAACACAAAGCTGGCGGGACAGGTCGCCACGATGTTCAAGGGCGAGACGCTGCGAGGTCTGCTGTTGAACGCGTACGCCTTCGGAACTATGGCCACCATCGCGCTGATAGCGGCGATCGCAGCCTTCATCGCCGCCGGCTTCATGCTGGTGCTGTCGGCGCTCGGGATGATTCACATCCGTAGGAGCAAAACCCACCCGATCGCCTGAGCATCGCCAGGCCACCCCGGTCGTCCGTAGACCCGATCGTGTAACAACCGGCATGCCAGGGATGCCGAGTGTTACACGATCGGGTTCGTCTTGCGGTTCATCAGCACAACACCGGCCGCATCCAACGTGTCGAAGTAGACGAAGCCCGACCCGTTGTCTCGCTCGCCGCGCATGATGACATCGAGGCCAACGGCGGCAGCGTCAGCTTCAGCAGAATCCAGCTCAGCCTCGAAACCGAGCTGGAAGACGCCTTCGCCCTTCGTATCGAGGAATCGGCGCTGGGGGCAGTCGAGCTCGGGTGGCTCACATAGTTGAAGCTGCACATTTCCCAGGTTCACGAACTTGTACTTCATCAGGCGAAAGGCCTCCGGGTTCGGCACCGACAGCGACGTGTACTCGCTGAGCGGCGGGTAGTCCTGCCAGGGACCGATACCGATGGATTGATAGAACGCCGTAGACCGATCAATGTCGTGGACCACGATGCAGATGTGATGCAGGGTCTGGAATGAGTCGTTCATCGCTCTGCCTTTCGGTTTGACATCGACCGGGCCGGCCGCCAGCGCGTGCTGTCCAGCGATGGCTAGCTGTCGAGGTGCGGGTAGCGGTAGTCGGTGACCGGGAGATGATTTCGCTTGATCGACCTCGGGCTCGCGAAGCGGATCATGTTCCAGACCGTGCCCGCCTTATCATTGGTGCCTGAGGCTCTCGCCCCACCGAAGGGCTGCTGGCCGACCACGGATCCGGTCGGCTTGTCATTGACGTAGTAATTGCCCGCTGTGTAGCGCAGGATCTCATCCGCCTGCCGTTCGGCCCGTTGATCATTGACGAACACACCGCCGGTCAGGCCATACGCAGTGGAGGAATCAACGAGGTGCAGCGTCGTTTCCCAATCGGCGTCCTCATAAACGTAAACCGTGAGGACAGGGGCGAACAGTTCTTCGGTCATGAATGGCGACAGCGGGTCACTGACCTCGAGGATGGTCGGATCAACGAACCAACCAACCGAATCGTCGGTATTTCCCCCGACGACGACGATGCCTTCTGCTCGGGCGCGGGCCAGTGCCTCGACGTGCTTGGCGTGCTGGCGGGCATTGATTACGGCACCGACGTAGGTGCTCGGCTCGGTGGGGTCGCCGACCACGATCGTCTCGGTGAGTGCGACCAGACGATCCTTCAGCGCCGGCCACATGCTGCGCGGCGCGTACAACCGCGACGGGGCCGAACACTTCTGCCCCTGGTACTCATAGGCGCCACGGATACACGCCACCGCGAGGGCGTCCAGATCTGCACTCGGGTGCGCAACGATGAAATCCTTACCGCCCGTCTCGCCGACCACCCGCGGGTAGTTGCGGTAGCTGGCAACGTTGTTACCAACTGTGCGCCAGATGCTTTGAAAGGTCGCTGTGGAGC
Organism: Pseudonocardiales bacterium; assembly: GCA_030840445.1. Lineage (GTDB taxonomy): Bacteria > Actinomycetota > Actinomycetes > Mycobacteriales > Jatrophihabitantaceae > Jatrophihabitans_A. The sequence continues at coordinate 2,616 of JAVEEN010000309.1, read as the reverse complement.
CAGTGAAGTGCACTGCGGCCAGATCACGGTGCTCGAGCACCGTGGGGCCGATGTCGGCTCCGTTGCCATAGACGACATTGATCACCCCGTCCGGAAGCCCGGCTTCACGCAGCAACTGCATTGACAGATGCGCAACCAATGAGGCGCTCTCGGCCGGCTTCCAGACGACCGTGTTTCCCAGCACAGCGGGGCCGAACGCCAGGTTGTTCATGCACGTGAAGTTGAACGGGCTGACCGCAAAGACGAAACCTTCCAGCGGCCGGTACTCGGCCTGGTTCCACATCCCGGGCAGCGAGCCGGGCTGCACGTCATACATCGCGAGCATGTTCTTCACATTGATCCGGATGAAGTCCACGGTCTCGCACGCAGCGTCGATATCAGCCTGATAGGTCGTCTTGGAAAGTTCCAACATGGTGGCGGCGTTCAACCGGTCCCGCCACGGACCGTACTCGAGCATGTCGGCGGCACGCAGGAACGGCGCCGCCCGCTCCTCCCAGCTAAGCCGGCTCCACCAGCCGGACGCGGTGGTAGCAGCGTCGATGGCGGCGCTGGCCTCCGTAGGACCGGCGTGGTGGAACCGGCCGAGTACACGTGCGTGCTGATGAGGCGTGACAATCGCCTGGGCGCGACCGGTACGTACTTCTCGCCCACCGATCAGGTGGGCAACCTCGTAGTTGGCGCCCCGCACTTCCTCCAACGCCTTGGCGGTACTCGACCGCTCCGCGGAGTCGATACCGAACGAACGGGGCGACGTAGGTCCTATCGGAAACAGCCCGGTACGGGCGGCGGGAGCGCTCATGTCGTGATCTCCGGGTAGCTGAGAAGGGTGTCGGCCCCTCGAACCTAGGCCATCGCGGCACGCGGCGGCTTCGGCTCCGGACCGGAAGTTCGTGACCCTTTTCCTACTGGTGTCGGACACGCAGCCTGAGCTACGGGGACTCCGCTCTACCCTGTTCGAGTGGCTGGCTCCCAGGATATTCAGAACGCGGTAGAACGACTGGCGTCGTCTGTCGGTATGCCGATACTCGTCGAGGACACCCGTTTCCAGCCGCTGTGGTGGAGTGCGCAGGATTCGGTGGACGGCCACCGACAGCGCAGCATCATGCGACGCTCCATTCATCCCGCGGCGCTGGCAATGGTTGAGCGGCTCAAACTCGCCACTGCCGACGGTCCGGTCCGCACACCCGAGGTGTCGTCAGCCGAACTGATGGCGCGCTGGTGCGTTCCCCTCCGGCGCGAGGCAAAGCTACTGGGCTATCTATGGGTGCACGACCCCGACGGCACGGCCAGTGGACAGGATCTGCGCTCGGTCATTAGCTGTGCCGCTCTGGCGACGGCCTATCTCGCCCAGTCCGGCGAGCAAAGCGATCAACGTGAGCGCCGGCGCGATGAACTACTGCAGCACCTGGCCACCGGTCCTGATCGCGACGCAGCCCAGGAGCTGGTCTGGCTCGAGCGGATCGACCCCGCAATGAGAATCGTCGTCGAGGCACCTGCCCGCGCCGGTGACTGGGAGCTGCTCGGCGGCCTGAGCGCGCACCTGGTCGCGCCGGCGCCTGACGCCGCGACAAGCGCGACCAGTGGCACGCCGCTGCCGGTTGCCGATCTGCACATCGCGGTGTCCCGGGCTCGCTTGACCCAGCGCGCGTTGCGGGCCGGTGCGCGCCTGGAACGCCCGACCTGGGACGCGCTCGGTGCCTGGCACCTGATCCTATCTGCCCCGCCCGACCTATCCCCGGCCGCGATTCACCCGGGGGCTCAACTTCTCACACAGCTTCCTCGGCCCGACCTGTTGATCACGGCCCGCACGACCCTCGAGTTGGGCGGCGACGTTGCCCAAGCTGCCGCTGCGCTGCACATCCACCGCACCACGCTGTACTACCGCCTCGACCGGATCGCTGAGGTTACCGGCGTCGACGTCCGGACAGGCGCGGAGCGGTTCGACCTCCAGATGGCTTTGCGGTTGGCCGCGCTCCGCGACATTGCGAACGACTGACCAACACCTGCACCCGGACCGCAACCAGCCCTTCGACATTTGTCGCAACCCGCCACCGGAACTTCCGCTCAACTGCCGAAGCCACCGCAGCGGGCTGCACTTAGCGTTCGTGACAGGCATCCAACGATGGGAGCAGCGATGACCGCAGCAGTCCACGGCGACGTCACCGTCGTCGGCGCGGGGATCATCGGTGCTGCCTGCGCGTTCGAATTGGCCCGCCGCGGGCTGAAAGTCACGGTAGTGGAGGCCTTCGACGGCCCAGCCGAGGGAAGCTCCGGACGGTCCTTCGCGTCAGTGCGCGCCCAGTGGCCAGACCCCCTCAATATCGAAATCTCCTGGCGCAGCATTCGCCGCTACCGCGACTTCGCCGTGGACTACGGTTTCGACGTTGGTTACCAGCCAACCGGGTACCTATTCCTGGTCCCCGACAGGTCCTGGACAGACCACCTCGCCGCGGTCGACCTGCAACGCGGCCATGGCGTCCCGGTCGAGGTGCTGGACGTCGACGCCGCCAAAAGCATCACGCCCTTCAACGATGGCGGGATAGCCGGTGCGACCTGGGGATCCGCCGACGGAGTGGTCGACCCACACCTGGCGACGACGGCGTACCTGTCCATGGC
>JAVEEN010000302.1 GCA_030840445.1 Pseudonocardiales bacterium | reverse complement strand
GGCGGCGCGGGAGGCACCGGTGGCTGACGCACCCACACTCGCGCGCCACACGAGTGCCGCTACGGATCCGGTCGCTGGCCAGCCCGTCATCGAACTGGAAGGTGTCCGCAAGGTCTACCGCAGCGGGACGATCGAGTTCGAGGCCGTCCGCAATGTCTCCCTCGTCATCCATCCCGGTGAATACGTCGCCATCATGGGACCGTCCGGCTCCGGCAAGTCGACGTTGATGAACATCCTCGGTTGCCTGGACGTCGCGACCGCAGGTCGCTACCTCCTCGCCGGCGAGGACGTCAGCGACATGGACGAGGATCAGCTGGCCGACGTCCGCAACCGGCACATCGGTTTCGTGTTCCAGCAATTCAACCTTCTGCCATCCCTCAGCGCCTTGCGCAACGTCGAGCTACCGCTCGCGTTCGCCGCGGTGCCACGCGAGGAACGACGTCGCCGCGGCCGCCTGGCGCTGGAACGGGTGGGGCTGGGTGACCGACTCACCCATCGGCCCAATCAGATGTCCGGTGGACAACAACAACGCGTCGCGGTGGCCCGGGCGCTGGTAAGCGATCCGGCTCTGGTGCTCGCGGACGAGCCGACCGGCAACCTCGATTCCTCCGCCACCGAAGACGTATTGCAGCTCTTCGGTGAACTGCACGCGCAAGGACGGACGGTCGTATTGATTACCCACGAAGCCGAGGTGGCCGAACGCGCGCAGCGCGTGATCCACATCCGAGACGGCGCAGTCGCGTCCGACGGCCTGACCGGAGGTACCCGATGACCTGGTCCGACATTCTGGCCAACAGCTGGGACGCCATCCGCAGCCACAAGATGCGCTCGGCGCTGACGTCGCTCGGCATCCTGATCGGTATCGCGGCCGTCGTCCTCACCGTCGGGCTTGGTCAAGGCGCGCAGCAGAAGGTGTCCAACCAGCTGAACGCGCTCGGTGGCAACCTGCTCATCGTCTCGCCCGGCAGCTCCACGACGGGTGGCGTGCGCGGTGGCTTCGGCTCCGCGTCCACCCTGACGATGGCTGACGCCACCGCTTTGTCCTCGCCGGTCGCCGCCCCCAACATCGGCGGCGTCGCGCCGATTCTGCAAGCCACCTCCAAGGAACTGGACAACGGCTCGACGAACTGGACGACGACTGTGGTCGGCACGACTTCCTCGTGGCTCTCGGTCCGGGGCCGGACGTTGGCGTCAGGTCGATTCATCTCCGACGCCGATCAGGCCTCGGCCGCAGCCGTGACCGTCCTCGCCTCGAGTACCGCGAGCCAGCTGTTCGGGCCGGTCAATCCGGTCGGGCAGTACGTGACGATCGGCGGGACGCCTTACCAGGTGATCGGCGTGCTGGCCTCGGCCGGATCCGACTCGACAACCAACCTCGACGACCAGGCGATCATGCCGTTCAGCACGGTCTCTCAACGGATCGTCGGCGGAACGAACCGGACGTCGGTGCAGACGATCTACGTCAAGGCTGCCTCGGCCAACCAGCTGGCCGGTGCGTACCAGGAGACCCAGACGATCCTGCAGAACCGTCATGCGACTAGTTCATCCTCGACAACGGACTTCTCGATCACCACGCAACAGTCGGTCCTTTCGACGACGTCCTCGGTCGACAGCACGCTGACCACGCTGTTAATGGGCGCGGCCGCGCTGGCTCTGCTCGTCGGTGGCATCGGGGTCATGAACATCATGCTGGTATCGGTCAAGGAGCGTACCCGCGAGATCGGGCTCCGCAAGGCACTTGGCGGCACACCTACCACCATCCGACGGCAGTTCCTGTCGGAGGCGTCGATGCTCGGGCTCACCGGCGGCTTGCTCGGTGTGGCCGGCGGCGTCGGTGGGGCGCTGATCCTGCCGCACTTCATCTCCAACCCCATCACGATCTCGGTGCCGTGGGTGTTGATCTCGATCGCCGTAGCGATCGTGATCGGCGTCGGCTTCGGGGTGTACCCAGCAGTGCGGGCCGCTCGGTTGTCACCGATCGACGCGCTGCGTAGCGAATGACCAACCGTTTTCAATCACGTTTCAATCACGACACGAAGGACAAACTCTGATGCTCCAATTCACCACCACCCGTTCCCGATCGACGCTGCTGGCGGCGACCGGCCTCGCGCTCGCCGTGGTAACCCTCACCGGCTGCGGTGGCGGGTCGTCGAGCAGCAGTACGACCCCACCCAGCTCGGCCGCCGCGGGCGCGGCGGGAGGCGGGGCTGCGGGAGGCGGGGCTGCGGGAGGCGGTGCCAACGCGCCTGCGGCCTCCGGTCTCATCGCCAATGTCGCCGCTTCGACGATGCAGGTCCAAAGCCAGCAGAGCGGCCAGATCGCGGTGTCGTGGAGTTCGGCGACATCGTTCACCGACACCGTGCCGACCACGGTAAGTGCCATCAAGGCGGGTGACTGCGTATTCGCCACCGGCCCAAGCGGTAGCTCCGCTTCCGCAACGACATTCACCGCGGCAACGGTCAGCGTGAGCCCGCCGGTGAACGGGGCGTGCGGTGCGGCCGGCCGCGGCGGCGGTGGCGCAGGGGGCTCCGGATTCCCGAGCGGCGGTGCCCGTCCGTCCGGTGGTGCCCGTCCGTCCGGTGGTGCCGGCGGTGGCGCCGGGGCCGCGGTGGCCAACGGGTCGGTGACCTCGGTGTCTGGATCGACGATCGTGATCTCCTCCCAGGCCGGCGGCTCCAGCCCGACGAGCCGCACCGTCACGGTCGGCGGCAGCACCACGCTCACGACGGTGGCAAAGGCAACCTCGAGCGCGGTGAAGGTCGGCAAATGTGCGACGGCGCAAGGCACTGCTGACTCCACTGGAACCGTCGCGGCCACGACCGTTCGGATTACGGACCCGGTCAACGGGCAGTGCGGCGGTCGCTTCGGGGCGGGAGCAACCGGTGCCTGAGATCGCGACGTCACCGGCTGAACTTCGTCGGGCCAAGCGCGTCCGTACTCGCCGTCGCCGCATCGTGGCCGTGGCGACCGGCGTAGCGGTCGTTGGCGGCGGCACTGCGGCCATCGCCGCGAATGCGGATACCGGGTCATCCCTCCAGTTGGCCACCGCCGAAGTCGGGACCATCACGCAGACCGTCGAGTCGTCCGGCACGGTGACCGCCTCCACGAAGGAGACGGCGCAGTTCTCCGTCTCCGGCACGGTCAAGTCGGTTGCGGTAGCGGTGGGTGAGAAGGTGAGCGCCGGCCAGGCCCTTGCCACCTTGGACACCACCGCCCTGCAGACGACGGTGGACTCCGTCGCAGCTTCGTTGGCCGCCGCTCAACAGAAGCTCTCCGCCGACGCCAGTGGACAGGTGTCGAGCGGGAGCACCGGCACTGGGACTGGGACTGGGACTGGGACTGGGACTGGCAGTGCCACCTTGAGTGCAGTGGTGAGCGGGACCGCTGGTGGCGGCACGAGTTCGTCCGCGACACTGGCTTCGACGGCAGTGACGACGGCGGTGACGACGGCGGCCGGGTCGGGGTCGACGACCGCCGTGACGAAAGCCCAGGCTGCCGTCATCGCCGCGCAGAAGCAGGTTGACAACGGCCAGACCGCACTCGACGCCGCCCAGAAGACCGTGGACGCCAGTATCACCGAAAACACGAGACTGCGGGACGCGCAGGTCACGGCCTGTGGGACGAGCGCAGGCTCGGCGGGTACCACGCCCGCGCCGACCTCCCCCGAGTGCTCCACGGCGTCGGCGGACTACGCGGCATACGCCGACACCCTCGCGACGGATACCGCTGCGGTCGACACCGAGCTAGCGGCGCAGGATGGCTACCTGAAAACACTCGACACGGCCATCACGACGCTGGACCAAGCGATCACCCAGCTCAGTTCGTCATCGGGCGGCTCAGGTAGCACCGGCGGCTCTGGTAGCACCGGTAGCACCGGCGGGTCGGGCGGCTCCGTGAGCACCGGTAGTACCGGCGGGTCGGGCGGGTCGGGCGGCTCCGGTAGCGCCGGTGGCGCCGGCGCAACCTCGGGCGCTCCAGCCGGCGGTTCAGCCGGCGGTTCAGGCACGGGATCAGGTAGCGCTAGTGCCGGCGGCACCGGCACCGGCACCGGCGGCGCGGCCGCGGGCGGTGCCACCTCGGGCAGCGGTACATCCGGTGGGGCAAGCGCGAGCGCTCAGCCGGCCAGTGCCGCCCAGTTGGCAGCCGATCAGGCGTCCATCGATTCGCTGACCGCTCAACTCACCGCGGCGAAGCAGAATCTCGCCGCAGCTACGTTGACCAGTCCGGCCTCGGGCACCGTCGCGGCGATCGGGTACACCCCGGGCGTCTCGTCGAGTGGAGCCTCGATCACCATCGTCGGCTCCGGCGTAGAGGGCGTCCAGACGTCGGTGCCACTGGGCCAGATCGACAGCGTGAAGGTCGGTCAAAAAGTCACGGTGGCTGCGGACGGCCAGCCGACGTCGCTCCACGGAACGGTCCAGTCCATCGGACTGCTGAGCACGACGTCGGGGTCGAAGACGACCTTCCCGGTGACAGTCCGCTTGGACGCCAACAGCCCCTCGCTCCACGACGGGTCCGGGGCCGACGTCACGATCACGACTGGAACAGCGACGGACGTGACCGCAGTGCCGACGTCGGCGCTGCACACCGGGGCCGGCGGCACCTATACCGTGGTCGTCGCCAACGGCTCGAAGCAGAGCACCGTCCGAGTCACGATCGGTCTGGCGGGGGCGAGCCTCACGCAGATCAAGTCCGGGCTGCAGGCGGGGCAGAAAGTGGTCGTGGCTGACTTGTCCCAGCCCTTGCCGGGCAGTGCGAGCAGCACCACTACAACGACCGGCCGACCAGGGGGCGGCGCGGCCGGCGGTGGCGCGGCCGGCGGTGGCGCGGCGCGGCCGGGCGGGTGACCCTGAGCCGACTGTGCGGGCGCGTATGAGACGGCGGGACCGCGACCGTCCGTCTCTGCGCGGGCTGTCCCTTCGTACCCGACTGCTCGTCGCGACGATCGGGCTGGCGGCGATCGGGATCGCAGCGACCGGGATCACCGCCTCGGTGCTGTTGCGTGGCTACCTCGTGCAGCGGGTCGACCAGCAGCTCACGATCGGCCTGCGTGCCGTGACGCGCGCGCCTACCCGACCGCCGCTGAAGGTCAGCTCAGCCGGGCAACTGCCCACGCCGTACATCTTCACCGAGCTCGACACCAGGGGCGGCGTGCAGCGTCAGTTCGGCGGCTCCCTCGAGGCCGGCGATCCTCGTCCGGACGTGTCCGTCCTCGACACCGCCGCCGTCGAGGCGCACGGCGGGTCGGCGTTCTCGGTGGGTGCGGTCTCCGGGAACGAATCGTTTCGGGTCCTCGCGGTCGAGCGATCGGACCACACCGGAGCGGACACGGTCGCCATCTCGCTGCACAGCGTGGACTCCACCGTTCACCGACTGGAGCTTGTCATCGGGGGCGTGAGCGCGCTGGTCCTCGTCCTGCTTGCCGCGCTGGGCACGCTCGCCGTCCGGCTCGGCCTGCGCCCGTTGGCCGATGTCGAGCACACCGCGCACCGCATTGCCCAAGGAGACCTGTCCCAGCGGGTGACGGACGGACGCCCAGGAACAGAGATCGGACGGCTCGCTGGATCGCTGGATCGCTGAACAGCATGCTCAGTCAGATCGAGACCGCGTTCACCGCCCGGGAGGCGAGCGAGGCGACGTTACGCCGCTTCGTCGCCGACGCCAGCCACGAGCTGCGCACACCGCTGACCACGATCCGGGGATACGCTGAGCTGTTCCGGCAGGGAGCGGTTACCGACGAGGCGTCGCAGCTGCGCGCGACCAGCCGGATCGAGGCCGAGGCCACTCGGATGGGGCGCCTCGTCGACGATCTGCTGCTGCTGGCCGAACTCGATCAACCCACCGAGTCCGACGTCGTGTCATTCGGACCTACCGATCTCGCGGTGCTCACCTCGGACGCCGTGGCGGACGCCCGAGCGGCCGACCCGGCACGGAGCATCAGCTACGCCGGTCCACAGTCGGAGGTGCTGGTCCCGGTGGACGGCGATCGTTTACGTCAGGTGCTGGCCAACCTGCTGACCAACGCCATCGTGCATACCCCACCAGGCAATCCTGTCGAAGTGACGCTGAGGACGACCCCGACCACGGCACGACTTGAGGTGCACGACCGAGGTCCGGGCATGTCAGCCGACGATGTGGCGCGGATCTTTGAACGCTTTTACCGCACTGACAGCAGCCGATCTCGCGCGCGGGGCGGCACCGGTCTCGGGCTGTCCATCGTCCAAGCCGTGGTCGCGGCGGCCGGCGGCGTCGTCAGGTGCCAGAGCGTCCTGGGCCAGGGGACGACATTCACCGTGGAGTTACCGATGAGCGAGGCCGACTTTGACAGGAATCAACCGTCCGGACAACCGCATCTTGCCACTGCGTTACCCAAGTAAGGAGCCAGCGGCCGACAACCGGTCGATCTCGGCCGGTGTCAGCGTCAGCGTGGCGGCAGGCAGGATCTGCTCGAGTTGCTCCATGGTGCGAGCGCTGGCAATCGGGGCGACGACCCGCGGGCGAGCGAGCAGCCAGGCGAGCGCGACGGCGGCCACCGTGGTGTCGTGGGCCGCGGCGATCTGATCAAGTGCCTCGAGCACCGCCGCGCCAGCCTGGTCGAGGTACGCCCGCGCGCCCTCGGCACGCTGGGACTCGACGACCTCGCTGCCCGGCCGGTACTTGCCGGTCAAGAAGCCCTTAGCCAGCGCGTAGTAGGGCAGCACGGCGAGATCCCAGGCAGCGGCGACGGGCAGCAGCGTGCGCTCGAAGTCCATTTCGACGAGGTTGTAGTGCGGCTGCAGGACGGTGAACTCGGCGAGCCCGTGGTTGCGCTGGAACTCGAGGGCGGCGGTGAGCCGCTCCGGCGTGTAGTTGGAGGCGCCGAGGTGGCGCACCGTGCCCGCTTGGACGAGCGCGTCGAAGGCGGGCAGCGATTCCTCAAGCGGTGTCTCTTCGTCGTCGAAGTGCGCGTAGTAGAGGTCGATGCGGTCGGTCTGCAGTCGCTCGAGCGAGTCCAGCGCCTCGCGCTTGATCGTGTCCGCGCGCAGGTTGCGGACCGGTCCGCGGCCGCCGCCGACCTTCGTGGCCACGACGATCTGCTCGCGGTTGCCCCGGTCGACCAACCAGCGCCCGATGATCGTCTCGGAGCGGCCGTGCTCGA
>JAVEEN010000265.1 GCA_030840445.1 Pseudonocardiales bacterium | reverse complement strand
CCCAGGTCGCGGCCCTTGCTGTACTTGTTCACGACGGCCTGCAATTGCGCCACGGTGATGCCGCGGGCCTTGGCAACCCGGGCTTCCTGCAATCGCGCGTAGGCGGGGCTGATCTCGGGATCAAGCCCGGACGCCGACGCGGTCACCGCGTCGGCCGGCACCGCGGGCTGGGCCGGCGCGTTGCCGCGAACCGGCACGATCTGGGCCCGGGAGTAGTCCTCGCCGAACTTGGCCAACGTCACGGTTACCCCGCCGTAGCTGGCCAGAAACGGCTTGGCCGGTGCCGTCTGGTTGATGCTGACGACTCGGGTCACGGTCCCGGCGTAGCCGGGGCCGGACCAGAACACCGCCAGCACCGCACCCACTCCGTCGGGCGTGCAGAACGGCCGGGACCCGTCGACACCATCGAGTTGCCCGATCGCCAGACTGCGGGCGCACACCTGAGTGAGCAGGCTCTGCTTGCCGGAATCGCCCTTCACCGACGGGTCGGGCAACGTGTCGACGATCGATTCCGGGCCAAGGTTGCTGGCACTGGTCGCGGTCGGGTCATAGCCGGCGGTTCCTGCCGCGGAGGGCCGGGGCTGGAAATACTGCACCAGCGGATTGCCCTTGGCGTCGGTGAAGTTCTGGCCGATCAGCTTCGACCCGACGACCTTGCCGTTGGCCGAGATCAGTGAGCCGTCCGCTCTAGTTTTCAGTCCCGGTACCTGGGCGATGGCCGTCACCGCGAGCGGGTAGCCGATTCCAAGGATGACGGTGAAGACGAGCAGCATCCGAAAGGACGCCACGAGGGTGCGCAGTGAGGTCAGTGTTGCTTTCATGACGGTTACCGGATTCCTGGGATGAACTGGATGAACAGATCGATGATCTTGATGCCGACGAACGGGGCGATGAGGCCGCCTAAGCCGTAGAGGTAAAGGTTTCGTCGCAACATCTGGCTCGCGGAGCTGGGCTTGTAACGCACACCACGTAGGGCCAGCGGGATCAGCGCGATGATGACGAGCGCGTTGAAGATGACCGCGGACAGGATGGCCGATTGCGGCGAGTGCAGCCGCATGATGTTGAGCTTGTCCAGCCCTGGGTAGAGCGCCGCGAACATGGCCGGGATGATCGCGAAGTACTTGGCCACGTCGTTGGCGATCGAAAACGTCGTCAGCGAACCACGGGTGATCAGCAGTTGCTTGCCGATCTCGACGATCTCGATGAGCTTCGTCGGGTCGGAGTCGAGGTCAACCATATTGCCGGCCTCTTTCGCCGCGGAGGTGCCGGTGTTCATGGCCACTCCGACATCGGCCTGGGCCAGCGCCGGTGCATCGTTGGTGCCGTCCCCGGTCATCGCGACGAGCTTGCCGCCGGCTTGCTCGCGCTTGATCAGGGCCATCTTGTCCTCGGGGGTGGCCTCGGCCAGGAAGTCGTCGACGCCGGCCTCCTCCGCGATCGCCCTCGCCGTCAGGGGGTTGTCGCCGGTGATCATCACCGTGCGAATGCCCATCCGCCGCAGTTCGTCGAACCGCTCGGACATGCCCTGCTTGACCACATCCTTGAGGTGAATCACGCCGAGGACCTGTGCTTGGGCACCCGCCACCTTCTCAGCGACCACCAGCGGCGTGCCACCGGAGGCGCTGATGCCGTCGACGATCTGATCCATCTCCGGTGGCACCTGGCCGCCGTTCTCGCGAACCCAGTTGGCCACCGAGCCCGCCGCTCCCTTGCGGACCTCCCGAGCAGGATGGCCGTCGAGTGCGGTCAGGTCCACCCCGCTCATCCGGGTCTGGGCCGTGAAGGCCACGAACGTCGCGTGCGCGAGTTCGCCGGTGACCCGCTCCCGCAGGCCATATTCGGACTTGGCCAACACCACGACAGACCGGCCCTCGGGAGTTTCATCCGCGAGTGAGGACAACTGCGCCGCGTCCGCGAGTTCACCGATGGTCACAGCTCCGACGGTCAGGAACTCCGAGGCCTGGCGGTTGCCCAGGGTGATCGTGCCGGTCTTGTCCAGCAGCAGCGTGTCCACGTCCCCGGCGGCCTCGACCGCGCGGCCGCTCATCGCGAGCACGTTGCGCTGCACCAGGCGGTCCATCCCGGCGATACCGATTGCCGAGAGCAGCGCGCCGATGGTGGTCGGGATCAGGCAGACGAGCAGCGATACCAGGACGATGCCGGTCAACCCGTTGTTGTCCAGCGCTGCGGTGTTCGGGATGCCGGGCTGGTTGGCCTTGGAAAAGATGGCCAGCGGCTGCAAGGTCACCGTAGCGAGCAGGAAGATGATCGTCAACGACGCCAGCAGGATGTTCAGCGCGATCTCGTTCGGGGTCTTCTGACGGCTGGCACCCTCGACGAGGGCGATCATCCGGTCGATGAAACTCTCGCCCGGTTTCTGGGTGATCCGGATGACGATGCGGTCCGACAGGACCTTGGTGCCGCCGGTGACCGAACTGCGGTCGCCGCCGCTTTCTCGGATTACCGGTGCGCTCTCGCCGGTGATTGCGCTCTCGTCGACACTCGCGACGCCGTCGATGACGTCCCCGTCCCCGGGGATGAAGTCACCCGCTTCGCACACCACCACGTCGCCTTGTTGCAGTTGCGGCGCAGGCACGGCTTCCTCGGCCCCGGTGAACCTCGTCTTGTCGACGAGTCGACGCGCGATCGTGTCGGTCTTGGCGCGGCGCAGCGATTCGGCCTGCGCCTTACCGCGCCCCTCGGCCACGGCCTCGGCCAGATTTGCGAACACGACCGTGAGCCAGAGCCAGATCACGATCAGCCAGGCGAACACGGTGGGCTTGGTGATCGCCTCCACGGTGGTGAACACCGCGCCGATCTCCACGATGAACATGACCGGGTTCTTGTACAGCGTGCGAGGGTCAAGCTTCGCGGCTGCGTCCGGCAGCGATATCCACAGCATTGCTGGATCCAGCAGACCGCCCTGAACACGCCGGCCACTGACCCCTGAGGGCTGCTGGGGAGGTGGACCTGCAGACGTTTGCACGTCGGTGATGGTCATGAGTGGAGTCCCTCTGCGAGCGGTCCCAGCGCCAATGCCGGGAAGTAGGTGAGACCGACGACGATCAGGGCCACGCCGGTGAGCAGGCCCACGAACAGCAGTCGGTGGGTGGGGAGGGTGCCGTCCGAAGCGGGCACCGGCTTCTGCCGGGCAAGCGAGCCGGCGAGTCCGAGCACGAACACCATGGGTAGGAATCGCCCTATCAGCATGGCGATTCCGAGCGCGGTGTTGTACCAGTTGGTATTCACCGAGATGCCGGCGAATGCGCTGCCGTTGTTGTTGGCCGCCGAGGTGAAGGCGTACAGCACCTCGGACAGGCCGTGCGGTCCGGTGTTGAGCATGCTTGCCCGTTCACCCGGCAACGCCATGGCGAGGGCTGTTCCGACCAAGGCCACCAGGGGAGTGGTCAGGATGTAGAGCGATGCGAACTTGATCTCGCGGGCGCCGAGTTTCTTGCCCAGATACTCCGGTGTCCGGCCGACCATGAGGCCGGCGATGAACACCGACAGAACGGCGAGGATCAGCATGCCGTACAGACCTGATCCAGTACCGCCGGGTGCCACCTCGCCCAGCATCATGTTCAGCAGCAACGTGCCGCCGGCCAGGCTGGTGTAGCTGTCGTGGAAGCTGTTGACGGCCCCGGTGGAGGTCAGCGTCGTGCCGGTGGCGAAGGCGGCGGAGTCGGGCACGCCGAATCTGGTGTCGGTGCCTTCGGTGGCCGCACCAACCGCGGTTGGGACCGTTCCGTGATGGGCATTCTGCGAGACTGTGTTCAGTCCGAGACTCAGCACAGCCAACAAGGCCATCACCGCGACGATGGCGTAGCCCTGACGCTTGTCGCCAATGATCTTGCCGAAGGTGCGCGGCAGCGAGAAGGAGATGCACAGCAGCAGGAAGATCTGCAGCCAGTTCGTCCAGGTCGTGGGGTTCTCGAACGGATGGGCGGAGTTGACGTTGTAGAAGCCGCCACCGTTGGTGCCGAGTTCCTTGATGATCTCCTGGCTGGCGACCGGCCCGCCGGTTATCGTCTGGGTACCCCCGGTGGCCGTCGTTATAGCGGCATAGTGGTGAAAGTTCTGAATCATGCCGGCGCCGACGAAGATGACCGCGAAGACGATCGAGATCGGTAGCAGGATCCGGAAGCAGATCCGGGTCAGGTCGACCCAGAAGTTCCCCAGTCGGTCGGTCTTGGTGCGGGCGAAGCCCCGCACCAACGCGATCGACACCGCGATGCCCACGGCAGCCGAGGCGAAGTTCTGCACCGCCAGCCCAGCCATCTGCACGACATAACCCAGCGCGTTCTCACCCGAGTAGCTCTGCCAGTTGGTGTTGGTCACGAAGCTCGCCGCGGTGTTCCACGACTGCGCCGCCGACATCTGAGGAACCGCGTAGGGCGGCCACAAGTGATGCTGCACTCGCAGGAACACGTAGAGGAAGACAACCGATACGGCGCTGAAGGCAAGCACGGACCGCAGGTACCGTCCCCAGCTTTGATCGGCTTCGCTGTCGATACCACCGGCGCGGTAGACGACTCGCTCGATGGCAAGGTGGCGCTTGCCGGTCAGCACGCGCGCCATGTAGTCGCCCAGCGGCTTGTGCACCAGAGCCAGGGCAAGGATCAGGGAGGCGACGAAGAAGACGCCTGCCCACGTGGTGGACATCAGAATTTCTCCGGAAGGATCAGGGCGAGTACCAAATACCCGACGAGAACGATCGACACGATCAGGCCGACGATGTTGGCGGTGCTCATAACCGTTCAGCTCCCTTCGCGGCCAGGCCGAGCAGGACGAAAATCGCGACGGTTAGGACGACGAAGACGACGTCAGACACTCTGACTCCATGGTGGGGATTCGACGGAGATCCCGAACCGGCTCCAGTCCAACACTGGGCACCTGGAATTACATGCCGCCAGACGTGAGGGAAACGTGCGGAAGGTGGCGTCCTCATGCGTTCATCACGCTGTTCGCGCACGATCCACACGCCGCGCATGCGGCCCTGCGAATCGAAATCTCAGCAACAGGGTCTCGCGTGACCGCGGGCCGCGGGGTCGATGGCTCGGTGACGCCCTTCGGCCAACGGGCCAAGGATGGGCGCGTGAGGATAGCGTGCTGAGGGCGTGGCGATCACGTGAGAGCCCTATTTGCGGCATGAACTTCGACCACATGCCTGAACTGCATTGGTTCGCGGGCTATCCGCTCGCGCTCGCCCTCATGGTCATCACGTCGATAACGCTAGGACAAGCACTGATTTCCCAAAGTTCGTATGCCGATCTAGTTGAACAGTTGCTTCACGACTTCGAGCACAGATATACGCTGTCGGAGATCACCGTTATCGTTCGGCAGTCACGCGCGGACCTACTCGCGGTGGCTGCCAAACGAGTTGACGAATGGATCAACCAACGCGACTGACCGGGTGTGCCGGCTGCTCGAAGAAGGTTTGCAGCACGACCGTGGTATGTGTCGAGAAGTTCGCGCGCCTGCGGATCTCCCGGATCAACTGATCCAGCGCAGTCAAAGATGCCACCCGGACGAAGAGCACGAATCCGTCCTCCCCGGCGACAGAGTGACAGCTTTCCACCTCGGTGAGATCTGCGATGTGCCCAGGGGGTTCCTGTCGTCCTGCTGGATCAAGAGGCGTAATTGCAACGATCGCCGCGAGCGGGAGCCCGACGGCCTCCGGATCGACCAGCGCCCGGTATCCGCGGATGACACCCTCAGCCTCCAGGCGGCGTACCTGAACCTGGACGGCGGAGACCGACAGGCCGGGTACCTCCGCGAGGGTCCTGAGGGCGCTGCGCCCGTCCGCGGTGAGCGCGGCGGCTATGAGGCGGTCAACGTCGTCTCGAGGATTGTCGACTTGGCTCGGATGCTGCGCGCGGCGGCTAGTCGGCCTGGTCTTGCATGAAGCGTCACTACTTCGTCGCCTCTCGACGGATGGTGTACGGCGCCGAGGCGA
>JAVEEN010000138.1 GCA_030840445.1 Pseudonocardiales bacterium | reverse complement strand
CCGCCGCGCTGACAGAACGGACGAATTCCGGCTCCCGAGCCGGCTGGCTGCTGGTGAGTACGGCGGCCAGGCCGAGGACCAGGACCGCGATCAGAGCCTCCGCCACCAGGGTGCGGTCGATCGCGGTCCGTGCGACGGACCGGAGCCGTCGATGATTGGCAATGCCGAGCAGGCCAATGACGAGGAACAGCCCGACCTTGATGAGCAGAACCCGTCCGTAGAAGGTACCCACCACGGCATCGACCGAGCCGGCCACACCACTGGCCAGGTAGATACCGGTGGCGACCATGGTGGCGATGCACAGGATGGCCGGCCGGGCGAAGGCGAGTAACGGCAATCGCAGCTCTGCCAGGCCCTTCCGGCCGATGACTTGGGCGCCACCGAGGACCATGAACACCAGGAGGGTTCCCGACCACACCGCCGCTGCCGTCAGGTGCGCGGCGTCGGCCGCGATCCGGGTCGAGCCACCGGCACCGTTGTGCCCGGTCAGGGCTGAGCCGCCGGAGATCGCGATGACTCCCGTCACCACCGAGGATGCCCTGAGCCGCCTGGCGAAACCGCTGCCCGCTGGTCTCGACAGCAGCACAGTCAGGCCCAGGGTTATGAATCCGAGCTCCCGGCAGACCCACCCGGCGCCGTACCGACCGGACATCACCTCGACGACGGTGGCACCGGATGCGAACAGCTGTTCACCGAGCAGCACCAGGGCCACAATTGCGCCAAGCATGGCGCCCGCGACCGAGATTTGGCGGCAACGACGCATCAGAGCCGAGCCGGCCGAGGGCGCGTCGCTTCGGTCTTCGCCTGAGTGGAGCGGACTCGGACGGACTAGGCGAGCGGCGAGCAGACCACCTGCGGCGAGCGCGAAGCCGAGGAACAGCAGCCACCGCAGCGCCACCTCCGGCTCTCGCGGCAGGGGTTCGGTGGTCCCGGCCGCGCTGACCTGCTGCCGGATTCCGAATACCAGAACGCCGTTGGTCCGGTGCAGATCGTCGCGGGACAGTGTGAACCATGAGAGGCGGTAGGCATTCTGCGACAGGGCGGGCAGGTCGGCCACCAGTTGTACCGGCTCCTCGGTTCCGGCGTCCGGACCGGCGGTGACGATCCGCAGATTCGTCGGGCGGTGGTGCACCCCGTTGCTGTCGACGAGCTCGAGCGAGGTGGCACCGAGCACAACGGCTTCGCTGAAGCTCAGGGTGATCTGGTGTGGAGCGTCGGCGAGCACCGATCCGTCAGCCGGATTGCTGTGATCCAGGTAGGCATGCGCACTCGCCGACTGGGCCGGAATCAGCACCAGCGCAGCGACGAAAACCAACAGGGTCAGTAGCCGCCCGCCACGCACGCCGACGAAGCGATTCCTGCCCCCGGGTTGAACCGCCATCACAACACCGGCACGTGGGCCAGCGTCAGGCTGCCATCGACGATCGTGACCCGCTCACCGGGGCGGACGGCGCCACGGGTGTTCTCGTAAACCAGGTAGTAGGTCTGACCGGCCCGCAACGTATGACCTTGTTTCATCAGAGAGACTCGAGAGGTGCTGAGCTTGCGCGCCTCGCTCGACAGCGTCGGGGGATGGGCGACATCGGACTGGAAGCGGGTCGCCTTATCCGAATCGAGTACCACGTAGGACAGCGTGATAAGACCACCGTCGGCAACTACGGCGACCCGGGAGAACCGCACACCGAGTTGTTGCTCCAGAGCCGCGCTCTGCGGCACGCTGGTTGCGGCAGCCCGCGAGGAACGGGTGACGGCATTGCGGGCCAGCACGCCTGATCCGGCGAGCAACAGCGTCACCAGCACCACAGCGAGAACCTTGAACCATCTCGGCTGTTGCGGGATGCGGAGCGAGCTGAACGCAGAACCAGATCGTGCCGGTGCGGTGCTGGTGACCATCGTCTATTCCCCCTTGAGAAGTGCAGATTACTGTGCGGTGGTCCCGCCGGGACCACCCGTAACTTCAGGTGGTCCCGGCGGGGCCGAGCTACTACGACACTGCGCTGCTGACCGAGAAGAAGCTGTCGAAGTAGGCCTTGCCGGTGGCGCTGCCGACGATCGTGGCGTTGACCACGCCCAGTTGGGCCGCCTCGATCTTGGCCGTGCTGGAGCCGGTGACGGTGGTAGCAGCTCCGTCGATCGTGAGAACCAGCTTTGCCGAGGTTCCGCTCACCCAATCCAGCCCGATGGTGTGCGCCGTGGTGCCGACATTCACCCAGGTTCCGACGGTGCTGCCGATAGTCGGTCGTATCTGAGCTATCCCGGCGAAAATCCGATACTGCAGGCCGAACACCTCGCTGCCGGCGTTGGTACCGTTTGCCGTCCGGGTGTCGAAGATCGTCAGTACATTGGCTGCGTTGCCGATCGCCAACGTGCTGGCCTGGAAGCGGAATCTCGTGTGGTACGAGATTGCAGCAGCCGGTGTGTTGTCGGAGAGATATCCGAGCCTGGCGGCGGTTGCGGTGCCGATGTTGACCTGCAGACCGTGGGCGCTGGTCGGCTCGTCCGGGCTCGGCAACGCGGCGCCGGTGGTGGTCGCCGCCGAGGGGTTGGCGCCGGTGGAAGTGGTTACCTTGGCCCAGCCCGAGGTGCTCTCGAGGTAGCTGCGGAACACCGCAACCGTAGTCGAGACCGCGTTGCTCCAGTTACCGGCCTGATCCCGGACCCGGATGTTGTACACCACGTTTCCGGCCAGTGCGGGCAGCGTGGCCTGTACGGTCACGGCTCCGTTGGCGACGGAGAGCGTGGCTGGGGTGGCCTTGCCCACGCCGGGATCCTTCGCCCCGGTCCAGACCTCGGCTGCGCTGAGGGTGTTCAGCTCGGTCAAGGTCGAGGTCAGCGCGACTCCCGGTTGACCGATCGGGCCGAGAGCACCGGAGAGTCCGGTCAGCTTCGGAGCGATCTTGTCCACCAACAGGGTGGCGGCGTTCGCCGTCGGATCGCCCCAGTTACCAGCGGCGTCCTGGCCGTGCACATACACGTGGAGCGGGCCGTTGCCGTATGCCCTGATCTGCGAGAGCGGGATCAACGCGTAGAACTTCTCCGTTGCGCTGTCCAGCTTGCCGTCCACCGGCAGCAACTGCAGACCGGTGCCGTTCGCCTTCACCGTGTTCAAGAAGGCCTCGGCGTCGATCAAGGTGTTGGGCAGGGCACCCTGGTCGGCGATGTCCGCCGTCACCTGCAGGTAGCCGGGGTTGCTCGGATCCGCTTGGATGCCGTTGGTCGCCGGCGGGCTGACCGCCGCCCCCAGGGTGCTCGGCCCGGTCTTGTCGACGGTCAGCGGCAGGTCGAGTGCCGGTCCCCACAGTCCGGCTCCGGCGAGATCGTCCTTGACGTGCACGTAGAAGTGGTGGACGCCCTCGATGAGTACCGGTGCACCCGGCAGGGTCGGATCGAAGGTGGCGTCGACCGATACCACCGAGGCCGCCCGGTTGATGGTCATGGCGACACCGTTACCGTAGTCGGCGGTGGTCGGCGGGGTGTCCAGGAAGTACTCCGCCGCGGTGATCTTGCCGCCGGCCAGGGAATCGTCCCCGGTCGCCGACAGATCGATCGGCTCGCTGCCATTGGTGATCGATGGCGACAGCGTGCCGCCGGTGGTGGCCGGTCCGGTCTTCGGCACGTTGAGAACGATCGAACCAACGACGCCCCAGTTGTTGGCCGAATCCTCCGCCCGGACGTAGACGATGTGCTTTCCGGCGCTGAAGGTCGCGTCGGCGAGCAGCGAGGCCGGGATGACTCCGTTGGCGGTGGTGGTCATCGCCCCGGGGGTGGTCAGGCTCATCGGCGTGCCGCTGGACGGCGCGATCGGCGCCGCCGCATCGTCGTCGATGACGTACTCGGCCGCCTTGATCGTGCTGCCGCCGGTAGCGGCGTCGCTGAGCGTCGCACTCACCGTGACGTCACTGAGGGCATTGGACGGATTGGGGCTCACCGCCAGGCCCTTCGATGTCGGGCCGGTGTAATCCTTGGTCGTGTCGACGGGAGCATTGGTGTCCAGGAAGGCGAGCATGCCGCCGAAACCCACCTGTGCGGGATTGTCGGCGGTCAGGCCACCGGCGTTGTCCAGCGCGCCGTTCGCCTCGTAAATCGCAACCTTCGTCGCCACCCGGGGATCACCGTTGGAACTAGGCATGCTCACCAGAGTGTCGATCGTCTGCCCGGGCACGATGCTCTCGGCCGTCAGGGTGCTCGCGTAATGCATCGGGTGACCGTCCTGGGCGACCTCCTGCTGGGAGCCGCCGAGAATGCTCATCGAGTGCATCTGCTGTCCGACGTTGACGTAACGAAGTAATACCGTGTGACCCTGATCGGTCGGGATCGAACTGGTGGCGGACGGGTAGGGATGGCCGTTGATCAACCGGTAGGCCGGCCGGTAATTGCGCATGTCGAAGTTGGTGGGATCTGCGCTCCTGTTCAGTGCGGGGTCGATTTCGCTCAGGACGAGTACGGCGTCATCGGCGTATGAGGTGTCGGGGTAACCGGCCGGGTTGCCGTATGCCGTTCCCGCCACGCTCGGCAGTACCACCAGGGCGCCTGCGAGTCCCATCGCAACCTGGCGGGCGCCGTCGGCGGTGTGACCGGCCTCGTAGACGAAGGTGCCGGGGCGGCTGGCCGTGAAGGCATAGCTCTGGACCCCGTTTGGGCCGACGCCGGTCAGGTCGTCACCTGCGCCGCCGTTGACGCCGCGTTGACCAGGCAGCGCCAGAGACATCGGCTGGCTCAGACCGTTGTGCAGATTGATGGTGACCTGATCGCCTTGGCTGACCACCAGAACGGGGCCCGGTGCGGTGGCCGGTGAGGTCGCGTCGCTGGCGAATCCCCAGATCGGGATGGTGCTTAGGGCACCTGGCATGGCTGTCGTTCCTGCGCGGGCGTAGATATCGCAGGTGACCGTGCCAGTGCCGCTACAACCGGACGGGGTCAACCGCCCGACCGCGGAAGCCGCGGCCGGTGTTGCGGCGACCGGGGTGACCGTGACCGGAAGGCTCGCCGAGCCGTGGTTTGCCGCCCCTGTCGCCGCTGCCGGTCCCGCCACTGCGAGACCACCGGCGAGCAGGCCTGCTGCGGCAACGGTGGCTACCGAGGTGCGCACCCGCGCTGCCGTGGCCCGGTGCGCGGGCCGGCCTTGTGTGCTGTCGAATCTCATCGGCCCGGCCCTCACTTCGTCGGGCAACCGGTCGGCGGATCGATGCGGAACAGCGTCATCATTCCTCCGAAGGTCGCACCGTAGTTGGTTGCTTGCTGAAGCGCATGGCTGTGCGCGATGTGGTAGTACTCGCCGCACTCGTTGTTCGACGTGATGAAGGTGGGTGTCGGATTCTTGGTGCCGAGGTAGCCGCTCTCGGAGAACCAGGTGTCCGTGCCGACCAGGAGCTGATCGGTGATGGTCGGGATCTGGGTGGGAATCGGATTGCTGGTGGCGTTGTACTCGCTTCGCCAGTCCATCAGCGTGTCCAGGGTCTGGCCCGGACCGACGTCGAGGTCGTACTTCAGGAAGCTGAGATCCTGCCCGCTCGGACCGACCAGCGGATGGCCGTCCCGGTCGATGACCCGCTCGTCACTACCGTGCGGGTGGAACGGGTAGTTGACCGTCCCGGCGTTCAGGTAGCGGATGGTCGCCGGCAGTGGATTGGTCACCGTGTCGTAGGGCTTGATGTGCACCATCGCGCCGTACGGCTGACCCGGCAACCACGAGGCGTTGTTCGGCGCCAGGGTGTCCGGCATGCTGCGCCCGTTGATCATGAAGTACCTGGCGGTGTAGGCCGACCAGTTGATGGGCTGGTTGCGCTCGACGGCCAGGTGCACGTCCGGGTCGACCTCCGACAGCAGGAACAGGTATTCCTTGCCGGCCGTGAAGGCGGAGTCGGTGCGGTCGTTGACCTGGTTGGTCTTGCCCGCGGGCCGGACGACCAGGGCGCCGTACAGGCCCATTTGCTTCTGCTTCTCGACGTCGGTGCCGCTGGAGTACAGGTAGCTACCCGGACTGCCGGCTGTGAATCGATAGGTCACCGAACCGTTGTTGGGTGCGGCCGGCTGGACCAGGGACGTGAGCGTGGATCCGGTGGTGTCGAACTGCGGTTGGGCCGCATTGCCATCGGCGGTGACGCCGCTCTGTCCCGGGAACAGGATCGAGGTGGGTTCGGGCAGGCTGTTGTGCAACACGACGGTGACGGTGTCGCCGCTGGTCACGCATAGTGTGGGCCCGGGTAGCTGGAAGCCGCGGGTCGAGTTGCCGTAGCTCCACATGTAGATGGAGTTGCCATCGGGGGTGGATACGTAGCCGGCCTGGGCCGTCAGCGAGAAGTTCGAATGGGCGTCGGTGTCACACTGCATTCCCTCGGTGTTGGATTCAGCCGCCGACACCGGGGCGAACGCGACCGTGCCGGCCACGACCGAGGCCACCACAGCACCCACCGCGACCCGGCGGGCGCCTGCTCTCTTGAGAAGTTTCATGAGATCTCCTTGGGTGACCGGGGTCTAGTGGTTCGGTTCGGTCTGGTCGGCGAGGGAGGCGTTGACCCGGATCTCGGTCACCATGCCGCCGTATCCGCCACCGCCGCCGTTGTTGAGGTAGGAGTACTTGCGGTCATAGAGCAGGTACTTTCCTGGCATTGAGGGAGCGGTGAACAGCACATCCCGACTCTCACCTGGACCGAGGTCCACGGTGTTGGTGGTGATGTAGTTGGCGGTTCCGTCCCGGCCTTTGAGCAGGCTGGCATCCTTGGCAATCACGGTCAGATCGATGTTGTCCACCGTGAACGAGTGGTTCTGGTACCCGAGGTTGGCCAGCCGCAGCAACACCGTGTCACCGACCTTACAATTGATGAGCGACGAAATCGGCTGGTACTGCAGGCGGTTCGCTGCTCCTGCCGGGTCCGCGCCGATCACCGGAAGGGCGCCGACCGGGAACACGTTCTGGTTGTTGGCCGGCCCGGCCGCGATGCTGTTCGGGGCCACCGTGTCCGGGTAGGCCCGTCCGTTCAGCAGCCAGAAACTCGGGTCGAAGTCCGTCCAGTCGTTGACCTGGATATGCGCGTCCCGGTAGTGGGCCGCCGACCACAGCTCGGTCACCATGAACGCGAACTCCCGGTCGTAGCGGGTCGAACCGTCGTAGTCGTTGTAGGCGTACTTCATCCCCGCGGGGATGGTGGTCGCCACTGTGCCGCCCCAGGGGGTCGGTGCCCCCGCGGCAAAGGCGGGCGAAGGTGTGATGAGCCCGCGACGACGCTGGTTCTGCTTCGGCCGGACGAACACCATGCCGGTCATGCCCATCTGGACGTGCTCGACATCCTCGAAATGGCAGTGGTACATGTAGGTTCCGGCATCGTGCGGTCGGTAATAGTAGGTGAAGTCGCGGCCGATCGGAACGGCCAGCGAGAGTTCGGGGACCCCGTCGAACAACGGGATGGCGTTGACGAACCCGTGCCAGTGCAGGGTGTGCCCGTCGAACAGATCAGGCCGTTGCGCCAGGCCCAGGTTGGTGAGCGTGATGAAGATGTCGTCTTCCTCGTCGAAAAACATCATCGGTGCGCTGATCTGAGCCTTGCCCCGCTCGGCCGCCACCTGGCTGGGTGACATGCCGGTGACGTTGCGGAAGCCGAAACAGTAGGTGTCGAATGGCGCCGGCGCCAGGCTGTCCGGGAAGAACGGGGCATCGGCCGGTGCGTCCGGCATCGACACCCACCCGTCGGTGCCCGCGAGGTGCACATTCACCGAGTTCGGACCGGTGGGGGTGGGCACGGCCGCGGTCACTGCGGGTGCGGCCAGGGCGGGCAGCAACCGCGTTCCCACCGCGGCCGCGCCGACCAAACCGGCGCCACCGGCCAGGAACACGCGCCGGGATAGGCCTCTTGCCAAGGGATTCTTTGTCACGATCGTCTCCATGGGGACTGGGCGCGGGCTGGGATCAGCGGGCAACGAGCTGAGTTCGAGGTGCGGTTCATGGCACCAGCTGGTCAGAGCCGGCGTCATAGCGTGTCGCCGCACCCGGCCTCGGTTGTCCGTCGATATCCTGCGTGGGAGCCAATATCGGGTAGGTCCAGCCCGACCACGGAAGGAGCTTCGTCGGGTCGTAGGTTCCCCAATGGACGTCCGTGCGGGCTGTACCCACTCCGTACGCCGGTGAGGCCGAGCCGCTGAGGTGGTAGTCACCCATCAGGTACGGCGGCAGGATCTGGGCCACGATCATCGCCTGGCGGAATGCCGGGTAGGTACGTGAGGCCAGGATGTTGACGTCGACGTTGTATTCCGAGACGAAGCCGGGATCAGCCGTGTCTCCCGTGCGGTTGCTGCCGTCGTCGCTGACCGAGGTCAGATCCTGCACCACGGAGTGAGTGGGCTCCAGAGTGGCTGACAAGTCGTCGGCCACCCCCATGTCCCAATGGGTGATCCCGGGGCAGGCGGGGGAGTCGATGCCGCAGACGACGCCGCCGTCGAACGTACCCGCCCGGTTGTCCCAGAAGACGTCGTTGAGCAGGGTCGGCTTGCTGTACGCCGTTGCGACCAGCGTTGCGGCCGAACCGGACGGGCTGTTCAGAGTTCTGAGCAGGACCTGCAGCGGATCACTGTTCGTCGCAGTCGACAGGCCGGCCGGTGCCGCTGTTCCATCACTGGTGACCGCGGTGGCCGTGGTCAGGTTCTTGGCGATGGTGTTGTTGACGATGTTGACGAAAGCTGCGTCGTCCAGGGCGATACCGCCACCTTCATGAGCCGAGACGTTGTTGGCGACCGTGTTGTTCGTGATGGTGATCGCCTGGCTCTCGGCCAGGTTCTTGGTGGTCACATGCGAGCCGGTGACCTGCAGGAGCCGGATACCGCCACCGTCGTCGTTGGCCAGGTTGGCCTGGATGACGTTGGCATCGATGCGCACCCGACCGGTGCCCTCGGACAGCTTGGTCGGATCGGCCGGCAGCTCCCCGGCGATCATTACCGCACCACCCTCGTCGTAGGAGGCGTTGAACCACATCCGGTTCTTGGTGATGCTGCCGCCCTTGGAGGTCGTGCCCGCCGCGGACTCCTGGTAGCCGAAGGCCGAGATGGCGCCGCCGTATTCGGCCGAGAAGTTACCGCACATGGCGTTGTGGTTGACCTGGTAGCCGTCGCTGCCGGCGAACAGGCCGACCCCGCCGGCCAGGTTGGTTCCACCGTTGTCGCGGATCTGGTTGTTGGACAGATTGAGGTCGGTGTTGCGGTTGTTGGTCACGTAGGGAGTCCCGACGCGTACCCCGCCACCGTAGGAGCCGCCGTTGCCCTTGATCACGTTGTC
>JAVEEN010000209.1 GCA_030840445.1 Pseudonocardiales bacterium | reverse complement strand
TGGCGTGATCAACACCGACGGCGCACACTCCCATGCCGGTACTGGATATGCCTGGCTTGACGGGTACGGCAGCACCCATACCGACTCGCTGTCCCAGCCGGTGTCGATTCCGGCCGGCTGCACGGCGACCCTGACTTATTACCTCTACATCAGCTCGAGCGAGGCAACGACGACCGCGTACGACAAGCTCGTGCTCACCGCGAACGGGACCGCCGTGCAGTCCTACTCCAACGTGAACAAAGGCACCGGCTACCTGCAGCGCACCGTCAATCTGAGCTCGTACGCCGGCTCCACGGTCACCCTCAAGTGGACCGGAACCGAGGACAGCTCATTGGCCACGTCGTTTTTCATCGACGATACGGCTCTCACCATGAGCTGAGCCGTTGCTGCATTGTGCGGCGATAAGTCAGCCCTTGGCTGCTAGCTGTCCGCAGGCGCCGTCGATCTCCCGGCCGCGGGTGTCCCGAACCGTGATCGAGACCCCGTACGCGGCGACCCGCCGGACGAATTCCTCTTGCACCGGCTTGGGAGAGGCGTCCCATTTCGAACCAGGAGTCGGGTTGAGCGGGATCAGGTTCACGTGTGCCAGCCGCCCGGACAGCAGTTCCCCGAGCAGGTCGGCCCGCCAGCCCTGGTCGTTGATGTTGCGGATCATCGCGTACTCGATCGAGTAGCGGCGCCCGGTCCGTGCGGCGTATTCGTCAGCGGCCTCGAGAACCTCGCGCACGTTCCAACGGGTGTTCACCGGGACGAGAGTGTCCCGTAGCTCGTCGTCGGGAGCATGCAACGAGACCGCCAGCGTTACGCTCAGTCCTTCGTCGGCAAGCCGGTGGATCGCCGGCACCAGGCCGACTGTCGACATAGTAATGTGCCGCTGGGACAAGCCCAATCCTGCCGGTGCGGGCTCGACCATCCGGTGCAGGGCTGCGGCCACCCGCTTGTAGTTGGCCAGCGGCTCCCCCATTCCCATGAAGACGACATTGGACAGCCGGACGACTCCGCCGGAGAGTTCGCCCGCGGCTGCCACCCGAGCCGCCGCGGCGACCTGCTCGACGATCTCGGCCGTGGACAGGTTCCGGGTGAGACCGCCCTGGCCGGTCGCACAGAACGGGCAGGCCATGCCGCACCCAGCCTGGCTTGACACACACACGGTGAGCCGATCCTTGTACCGCATCAAGACGCTCTCGACGAGCGTGCCGTCGTGCAGCTTCCACAAGGTCTTGCGGGTGGTTCCACTGTCGGTCTCGACATGCCGCACCTCGGTCAGCAGCGGCGGGAACAGGGCCTGTCCAAGCTTGTCGCGCACCCCGGTCGGCAGATCGGTCATCGCGTCCGGGTTGTTCTCCAGCCGGCCGAAGTAGTGCCTGGACAGCTGGTCGGCCCGGAACGGCTTCTCGCCGAGTTCGGACACCGCATCGCGTCGTTCGGACTGGGAAAGGTCGGCCAGGTGGCGAGGCGGCAGGCCACGGCGTGGAGCATCGAAAACAAGCGGAAGGGAAGTCATAACCATCCCATTGTCCCATGGCCGTGGCCTCCCCCGGTCCGCGTGCAATAGACAGGCCGACCGGCCGGCTAACCCAGGAAAGCGGCCAGTAACAGATACGCGACCGGGGCGCACGGCAACAGCGAATCGAGCCGGTCCATGATGCCCCCGTGCCCGGGCAGGAGTTTGCCCATGTCTTTCAATCCCAGATCGCGCTTGATCATCGACTCGCCCAGATCACCCAGGGTTGCGGTGACCGCGATCGCGACGCCAAAGATCGCGCCCTTCCACCATTCATGATGGAAACAGAACACCATCATCAGCACACCGCACGCCGAGCTGAGCAGGATCGAACCGGCGAAGCCCTCCCAGGACTTCTTGGGTGACACCATCGGAGCCATCGGATGCCGGCCGATCAGGACCCCCGCGATATATCCGCCGGTGTCGGAACCGACCACCGCGAGAACGAAGATCACGATCCGCGCGGCCCCGTCGTCAGGGTGGGCCAGCAACGCGGCGAAGCCGGCCAGGAACGGTACGTACAGGGCCACCAGGGTGGCAGATGCGACATCCGGCAGGTACCCGGAGGCGCCGTCAGCCAAGCGCCAAGCGATCAGGCCCACGGTGGTGAGCAGCAGCGCGCCGACGAGACCGTCAGGCCCGCGGAACCATGCTGCCGCGTCCATCGCGACACCGCCGGCGAGCAGCGGCACCAGAGGCGGACGGGCCTCGACGGTGGAGATCGCGGTCACCATCTCGTACACGCCCACCGCCGCGGCCACGCTCAGCAGGATCACGAAACTCGGACGGTAGAGGAAAATCGTCAGCAGGATGAGGGCGCCCAGTCCCAAACCGACCCCGATGGCCGCCGGCAGGTTCCGCCCGGCCCGGGATTTGCTGACGCCCGCGGGCGCCACCGCCGACATCGGCACCGGTGCGTCCACAACGGCCAGATGGCGTCGGACCGTCGGTTCGTCGACGACCGCTTCGACCCGCTCCGCCACGGCTTCGGCCTGTTCGACCGCCCGCCGGGCAGCGCGACCTGGCCGGGCCGGTGCGCCCGAGGCGTCAGCCCGAGCGCGGGCGATCAGCTCGGCTGCGGACAGCCCACCGGTGGAACCGCCGTGTCGTCCTGAGGATTCACCGTCCTCCGGATCGTCGGAATCGCGCCGGGCCATCAGACTTCGAGCAGCTCCGCTTCTTTGACCCGGACGGATTCGTCCACCTGCGCGACGTACTTGTCGGTGAGCTTCTGCAGCTCGGCCTCCGCGCGGCGGGCCTCGTCCTCGCCGACCTCGCCGTCCTTGGTCAACCGGTTGAAGGTCTCGTTCGCATGCCGGCGCACCGAGCGGATCGAGACCTTCGCGTCCTCGCCGCGGCTCTTGGCAACCTTGACGAATTCACGACGCCGTTCCTCGGTGAGCTGCGGGAAGAGCACCCGGATGATGTTGCCGTCGTTGGTCGGGTTGACACCCAGGTCGCTGTCCCTGATTGCTCGTTCCAGCGGACCCAACTGGGCCGCGTCGTACGGCTTGATCACCGCCATGCGAGCCTCGGGAATGCTGACCGAAGCCAGCTGCGGGAGCGGGGTCATCGCCCCGTAGTAGTCGATGGCGATCCGGTTGAATGCACTGGCCGAGGCGCGACCGGTGCGCAGACCGCCGAGGTCGTTGTGGAGCACCGAGACGGCCTTCTCCATCTTTTCCTCCGCCTCGAAGAGGGTCTCGTCGATCACGTCAATCTCCTTGCCGGTCGTGGGTGGAACATCTCGATGCCGCGCGACATCATAGGAGCGTCTGGGTCACCTGGCGTCAGGTTGCCGCCGACACCACGGTGCCGATCTTGTCACCACGGACCACCTTCGCAATGTTGCCGTCCGCAAGATCAAACACCACGATCGGCATCGCGTTGTCGCGACACAGGCTGAACGCGGTCGCGTCGGCGACGTTGAGTCCACGTCGCAAGACTTCGTCGTAGCTGATGCTGTCGAACTTGACCGCGCCGGGATTGGTCTTCGGGTCGGCGTCGTATACGCCGTCCACGCCGCTCTTGCCCATGAGCAGCACCTGGCAACCGATCTCCAGTGCGCGCTGGGCGGCGGCTGTGTCGGTCGAGAAGTAGGGCATGCCGGCGCCGGCTCCGAAGATCACGACTCGGCCCTTCTCCAGGTGCCGCTCGGCCCTTCTCGGAATGTAGGGTTCGGCGACCTGGCCCATCGCGATCGCCGTCTGGACCCGGGTCGGTACGCCGGCCTTTTCCAGGAAGTCCTGCAACGCCAAGCAATTCATCACGGTGCCCAGCATGCCCATGTAGTCGGCGCGGTCCCGGTCCATACCCCGCTGACTCAACTCGGCTCCGCGGAAGAAATTACCGCCACCGACGACCACCGCCACCTGGGTGCCGGTGCGGTTCACCTCGGAGATCTGCCGCGCGATGGAGGCGACCACATCCGGGTCGACGCCGACCTCGCCGCCACCGAAGACCTCACCGGACAGCTTCAACATGACTCGCCGGTACCGGTTCGGCAGGGATTCAGCCGCGGTCTGGTCGGTCAGCAGATCGGCCACCGGGGGGCCGGAACGAGCCGACACCGGTTCGGCGAATCCCGGCCCGGACGAAGACGGGGCCACCTGGCCGACCCCGGAAGGAGATTCGGTCATGGTGGCCCCTCTTCGTCGATGTGCGTCAATAACGATCCTGCCCTATCGATCCGCAGAACGGCGGATGAGGGCCGGATCAGCTCAGGCGCCTACGTCGAACCGGGCGAACGCGGTGATGGTCACCCCGGCCTCGTCCAGCAGTGCCTTCACGGTCTTCTTGCTGTCCTGCACGGCCGGCTGGTCGACCAGCACGCCGCCCTCGCCCTTGTAGAAGCCGGAGACGCGCCCTTCGACGATGCGGCTGATCGCAGCCTCGGGCTTGCCCTCTTCACGGGCGGTCGCCTCGGCCACCCGCTTCTCGGTCTCGAGGACCTCGGCCGGCACATCGTCGCGAGTCAGGTACTGGGCCTTGAGCGCGGCGACCTGCATCGCAGCACCACGGGCGGCGTTGATGTCGTCGCCGGTGAAGGACACCAGCACACCTACCTGGGGCGGCAGGTCGGCAGACTTCTTGTGCAAGTAGGTCGCGACCTTGCCATCGAGCTTGACCGCGTTACGCAGTTCCAGCTTCTCGCCGATCAGCGCGTTCAGGCCGGTGATGTTCTCGTCCACCGTCTTGCCGTCAGCCAGGGTCTCGGCCAGCAGGGACGGGACGTCAGTCGCGTCAGACTTGACGAAATGAGCGAGGATATCGCCAGCCAGGCTCTGGAACTGCTCGTTCTTGGCCACGAAGTCGGTCTCACACGCGAGCTCGATCATCGCGTTCTCGGCCGCGGCAACGAGTCCGTTGCTGGTGGCCCGCTCGGCACCACGCTTGGCGGCCTTGCCGGCACCCTTGATTCGCAATTCCTCGACGGCCTTGTCGAAGTCGCCGTCCGCGGCTTCGAGGGCCTTCTTGGCATCCATCATCCCGGCGCCAGTGGCGTCGCGGAGCTTCTTCACGTCAGCGGCGGTAATCGCCATTCTGCTATCCCATCTGTACGAAGTTTCGGGCTAGTCGTCTCTTCGGCTGCCCGCATGCCGAGGGGCGCCCAAGTGTCGATCGAGAGATCTGACACCGGCGCGCCCCATCGGTACCTGAAAGGTGTGACCGCTTCGAGCGGTCTGACTAGGCGTCGGCCTTCGGAGCCTCGGTCTCGGCGGAGGGCACCGGCTCGAGTTCGGCTTCCTCGGCGATCTCTGCGGCCGGAGCCACCTCGGCAGCTGGGGGCGCGTCGGCAGCCGGGGCCGCCTCGCCGATTTCGGTCGGCTTGAGCAGTTCCTTCTCCCAGTCGGCGAGCGGCTCGTCGGTACCGAGCTGACCCGGTTCCGGCTTCTCGTCGCGCCCGGCGTTGGCGGCGGCACCAGCGCGGGCCATCAGACCCTCGGCCACCGCGTCGGCGATGACGCGGGTGAGCAATCCGGCGCTGCGGATGGCGTCGTCGTTGCCCGGGATCTTGTAGTCGACCTCGTCGGGGTCACAGTTGGTGTCCAGGATCGCAATAACCGGGATACCAAGTTTGTGAGCTTCACCGACCGCGATGTGCTCCTTCTTGGTGTCAACGATCCACACCGCACTGGGAGTCTTGGACATCTCGCGGATACCGCCGAGCGTGCGCTCGAGCTTGATCTTCTCGCGGGTCAGGATGAGCTGCTCCTTCTTGGTGGCAGTTCCCTCCCAGCCGGCAGCCTCGAGTGCTTCCAATTCCTTGAGTCGCTGCAGCCGCTTGTAGACGGTGGAGAAGTTGGTCAGCATGCCACCGAGCCAGCGCTGGTTGACGTAGGGCATCCCGACCCGAGTCGCCTGCTCGGCGATGGCCTCCTGCGCCTGCTTCTTGGTGCCGATGAACATGACGCTGCCGCCATGCGCGACCGTCTCTTTCACGAACTCGTAAGCCCGATCGATGTAGGTCAGCGTCTGCTGCAGGTCGATGATGTAGATGCCGTTGCGCTCAGTGAAGATGAAGCGCTTCATCTTCGGGTTCCAGCGGCGGGTCTGGTGACCGAAATGCACGCCGGAATCGAGCAGATTCTTCATGGTGACGACGGCCATCGGGCGCGTCCTCCTTGCGTTCGTGCGATTGGTGCGCCCTGGCGGGGCACCGTCCGCGGTTCGGTTGTCGCGATCACGCCGGGTGGCCGATCGCCCTGGTGTCCTGTGCACGGCCAGTCACCGGCTGCCTGAGCCGGACCGAGGTGGCCGCCTGCCTCACCGAAACGAACCGGGAGAAGGGCACGCGAAGTCACCCTGCTTTCGCAAGGTGCTGCTCAAGTGTAGCCCCGCAGTTGGCAGGACCGAAATCAGGTCGATCGGACGGTTGGGGTCCCGGCGGTTGGGTTGGAAGCGGCTGAGGTTCCGCCGGTCTGGTTCGCAGCGGCCCGCCGCGCCACCGCCGCCGCTTCAGTCCGGCTGCCGGCCCCGAGCTTGGCCAAGATGCTGGACACATGGACGCTGACGGTCTTGTCACTGATATAGAGCTGCCGAGCGATCTGCCTGTTGGTGCCGCCCTCGACCAAGAGGGCCAGAACGTCGTTCTCCCGGCTGGTCAGAGAAGCCAGCGGGCCCCCCGAACCGGACGCCCGCCTAGCCGGCTCGTCGACCAGGCCTAACGACCTGAGCTCGTTCAGCAGCGGGTTGGCCTGCAGCCGCCGCGCCCACTCCGATGCCTGCGCCACCGCGGTTGCAGCCTCAGCGCTGCGCCCGCAAGCCTTGAGCACCGCGGCCAGCCGAGCCAGCGAACGGGCTCGCTCGTACGGTTCCCCCGCGAATGCCTCAACCGTCATCCGCCAGAGCCGCAGGTGTTCCTCGACCTCCGGAGCGTCGATATCGGCGAGCCAACGCAGCCGCGCGTATTCGGCGTCCAACCTGCACAGCCAGGCTCGACCCTCCGGCCCCACCGACCGGCTTCGAGACGCTGTCGGGTCCAGCGTCTTGTGGCCGTCGGCATGCAGCCGGATCGCGCGGTCCACGGCTGCCTTCCGGCCAGCCACCGGCAGGCTGGTGACATTCGCCGACAGAGCCGCGATCGTGACGGCCGACAGCCGGACCCGGGCCATGAACCAGGGCTGACGCCAGAGGTCGACGATGAGTTCGACGAGCTCGTCGTGGGCCGCGAGCGCGCGATCGGTCTCACCCAACTGGGTGAACAGCTCGACCGCCTGGGTGAGTGACCACACCGCGGTCAGACCGTCCCAGCGCCATCGCTCGCGCAGCCGCGGCAGCTGGTCGAGCGCGCTGGTGTCACCGCGCGCGGTCCGCACCGGGAACGCGGCGGCGGTGAGTTTTGCCTCGGCGAAGCGAGTGGGGTGTTCACCAGCCAGATCGGTGAGCTGGAGGCTGGCGTCCCAGTCACCGCGGGCGAACTGGACCAGCGCGAGATGGGTACGGGCGTCGAGGCCGTAGGCGGCCCAGGAACGGCCGGATTCCTTGGCACGCTCGACGCACTGCCCGTAAGCCGACGCCGCGGCCGCCAGCTCACCCTGGCTGAAGCGGAGCAGGCCGAGCTGGAACAGGGTACGGAGCTCGTCGCCGATCTGGCCGTGTTCGCGGGCATCCGCGGCGATCTCTGCCAACTTGGCCGCCGCCTCGTCGGGCTGGCGAGCCTGCTCCTCTTGTACGGCCAGTGTCGTCCAAGCGTCCGTGGCCAGCTCTGGCCGGTGGAGACGCCCGGCCGCGGCGATTGTTTCGCGTGCCCAGGCGTCCGCCTCTTCCGCCCGGCCCAATTGCGATAACGCCCGCGCATGCAGCGTCGTCAACTTGGTCCGCAATTCGGTGGGCGGCTCGGCCGGTACCAGGTTCAGGGCCTCGGTGGTCGAGGCGACGGCTTCAAGTTCTCCCTCGACCAGCGCAGCGTGGGTACCGATCGAATACAGCACCCGAGCTCGGGTCTCCACTGCGGTCGCCGAGGTCAGCAGGTTGCGTGCGTCCCGGGCGAAAGCGAGCGCGCGGGTCATATGCCCGGCCGCGGAGGCCGCATCCGCTGCGGCCAGCAGCAGGCCGATGTCATCCACACCTGCGCGGTCCGCAATGCTGGGTATCAGTGCGAGGGCGGCCTCATAATGGCGCATACCCTCCTGCGGGGCAGCCACCGCCAGGGCCTCATCCCCCGCCCGAACGCTGGCCGCGAAGGCAGTGTCCAGATCGTGGGATTCCCGGGCGTGCCGCGCCAGTTCGGCGGCTGTTCCGGCGATCGATTCCCTGGCCAGCGCCGTGGCGTAGGCGGCGTGCAGTCGAACGCGCTCCCCCGGAAGCAGGTCGTCGTAGACCGCCTCACCGAGTAGCGCGTGCCGGAAGCCGTACCGATTGGCACCGCTCGGTTCGAGAATGTGGGCCTCCACCGCCTCCCGCAAGGCAGCATCCAGCTCGGTATGGGCCACACCCGCGACGACGTCGAGCACCTCGTGCGACACCCGGCGGCCGGCCACCGCCGCCAGCCGAACCACCGCCCGAGCGCCCTCGGAAAGGCGGTCCAGCCGAACCAGCAGCAGGTCGGCCAGCGCCGGTGGCACTCCGGGCTCGCCTTGCCCCGGATGGCCCGCTCCACCGGCCGGGCTCGCTGAGTCCTCGACGGCCGCCACCAGCTCTTCAATAAAGAAAGCGTTCCCGTCGGCGCGCTCGACGATGCGTCGTACCTGCAACTCGGCCAAGTCAGGCGCGGTCGAGGAGATCAGAGTCCGCACGTCCGGCTCGGCGAACGGGTTCAGGTGTAGGCGCCGGACTGCGGGCAGCCGTGACCACTCGGCCACCGCGGCCCGCAGCGGGTGCCGCCGGTGCAGATCATCGCTTCGATAGGACACCACCATCGCGACCCGTTCACCGTCCAGTCGGGCGAGCAGGAATGCGACCAGATCACGGGTGGACTGATCGGCCCAGTGCGCGTCCTCGATGAGCAACATGGTCGGGCCAGCCTGACCGATGAGCGCGAGCGCACCGAGTACCGCCCCGAACAGCTCACCGCGATCGACGCGGGTCACCTCGACCGGGGTCGGTGCGCCCATCAGACGCGACTGCGGTAGTAACCGTGCGATGAGGGGGAATTCGTCCTGAACGGACCGGATGAGGTCGGGATGTTGACGGGCCAGCCGGCCGAAACATTCGGTGAAGGGCAGATAGGCCAGGGCAGCGTCACCGAAGTCCAGGCAATGGCCGATCAGCGTGATCAACTGTCGCCCATCGGCCGCCGCCACCATCTCGGCCAGCAATCTGGTCTTTCCCACGCCTGCATCACCCGACACGAGCACCGCGGCCGGCTGGCCCTCGATGGCGTCATCGAGGGCGGCGAGCAGCTGGGTCAGTTCAGCGCTTCGACCGACGAGTGGGCGGGCGACGATGGGCACACCGTCATCTTGCCGCTTGGTTACGACAGTCGGCACGATCTGCCGGACTCAGCTGAGGCAACCGGGCGGTCGAGCACCTGGCGGCCAGATCGCCGGAGTTGCCACGTCACACGTCGTGCCAAGACTTGCGGCGCGGCAGGTGGTGGCGACGGCTTGCTGTGCCGCGGCTCGTTCCGGCCCGGAATGCATCTCGAATTCGGTCCTGACGGTATTTGATTTCGGCGCTGCTGTTGCCTGGCGTCGGATACGGGTACATGGTGCGACTCCTCGGATCTGTTCAGCAGCTGGAGTGCGGCTTGAACAGTTACCACGATGCGCGTCTGAGGGGGGCTGCCACATCGGAACAATTCCCTAGTGCTGGCGACGCGGGCACACCTTAGACGGCCGCACTCGACGAGCCGCCTTAGGCCGAGGGCGCGCCTGTGGACGAGATCACGACTGTCCACAAGTTCACCGGGCTTGGCCCACGGCGGGAGGATCCTGCTGCACGGTTGCAGCATGGTTCGTACCTGGTGTGTCCGCTCCGCTACCGACCCTCGGGCGGTGACGATCGTCGTCATCGCCATCGCCGCGATCTTCACGCCCGTCGCGGGAGACTCGCGCGGCCTCGCCTCAGAGCGCCGTGCCTCCGAATCCGCAGTCTCGCCGGTCCGTCCGGTTTACCGTGCTCCGCTCGGAGCCGACCTGCGCATGCTCACCGGATTCGACGCGCCCGTTGACCGCTACGCCGCCGGGCACCGTGGTGTGGACCTGGCTGCGGCCCAGAGCGCACCGGTACGCTCGGCAGCCACCGGAACCGTCGTCTTCACCGGCGCGGTGGCGGGCCGCGGAGTGGTGGTCGTGCTGCACCCGGATGGCATCAGTACGGAATACGAGCCAGTGACGTCAGCGGTCCGGTCCGGGCAGCGCCTGGTCGTCGGTGAGCTCCTCGGCGCGGTGCACGGCAGGCATCCCAGCTGCGCGCCCGCATCTTGTCTGCACTGGGGTGCGCGACGCAAGGAGACTTACCTGGATCCGATGGAGCTGTTAGGACCGCTCGGAACGGTTCGCCTGCTGCCCTGGGGCGGCGGCCAGCACTTCCCGCCGAGCTAAGCGCGTGGATGCGCCTGATTGAAACTGCTCCGCAGTCGTTCGACCGAGACGTGGGTGTAGATCTGCGTGGTGGCCAGGCTTGCGTGGCCTAGCAACTCCTGGACCGCCCGAAGGTCCGCTCCGCCGTCGAGGAGATGCGTCGCGGCCGAATGCCGAAGACCATGGGGCGACATACCGTTGCCACCGAGCGTGCCGGCTGTGGACCGGTTGACGATGTCCCGCGCGGCGCGCTGGTCCAGCCGCCGCCCGCGACGACCGAGCAGCAGGGCGGCGCCGGACTGGTCAGTGCACCAGATTGGGCGGCCGGACGCCAACCACCGGTGGACGGCGGTGTCAGCCGGCGCACCGAACGGGACGGTGCGCTGCTTGTTTCCCTTGCCGAGCACCCGCACCACCCGCCGTGAGCGATCCACATCGGCGAGGTCGAGGCCGACCAGCTCAGCCACCCGGATGCCAGTGCCGTAGAGGAGCTCGAGGACAAGCCGATCCCGTAGTTGCTCAGGTTTGTCACCGTCGAGTTCCTCGATCAGGTGCGCCGCTTCATCGGCGGAAAGCACGCCCGGTATTGACCGGTGCGGGCGTGGGCTCACCAGCAGCTCGCCCACATCGGCTTCCAGCAGGCCCTGCCTATAGGCCCACGCCGTGAACGTCCGCCCGGCCGCGGCCCGGCGCGCCAGAGTCGTCCGCGCCGCTCCCTCGTCGTGCAGACCGGCGAGCCATGATCGCAGCGTCCGCAGCGTCAGCCCTGAGATATCCCGCTCGCCGCGCTCGGCCAGGTGCGTCAGCAGCAGGCTGAGGTCTCCCAGATAAGCGGCGACGGTGTTGGCGGAACGGTTTCGTTCCAGGGTGAGGAATCGCTCGAAACCGGCCAGGGCTTCACCGAGCGACTCGGGGAGCTCGGCACGAAGTCGTCGGAGATCTGGCCTCTGGGGACCCGATCGTCGCCGCACGCCACCAGTCGACCGTCTAGGGGGCGGCTGGGATCCGGCTTCGGGACGCACAGCCGTTGACATAACGCCGGTGCACTCATGCGGTCAACTCGCCACGCGCGTGGACCGGCGATATCCCTCACGAGACACGGTGATGAGGCCGAGTTGCCGAAGCGTCGGCAGTGAGACCAATACCTCCCGCACGGGACGGCCACTGAGCCGCGCCAGATCGGACTCGGTTACCGGTGAGTGCGCGGGAAATCCGTCCAGCACGGCGCGCGCGGCCTCATCAAGACCGTCGTAGTCGTTGACCGCTGCCGGCTCGCAGGCCAGCTCCCGACCCTCACCCAACGATCCGCAGTAAGGCAGCACGTCGGACAATCCGGTGACCAGCACCGCCGGGTTCTCCTCCCGCTGGATGAGCTGATGGCAGCCGGTGGACATCGCTGAGGTAACCGGACCGGGTACGGCCAGCACCGGGCGCCCGAGGTCGCGGGCGTAGCGAGCACTGTTCAACGCCCCGGACCGCTGGGCCGCTTCGACCACCAGCGTCGCCGAACCGAGGGCGGCGATGAGGCGGTTACGGCTGAGAAACCGTTGCCGGTGCGGAGCGCTGCCCGGTGGGCGCTCGCTCACCAGTACGCCTGACTCTGCTGTGCGGGAATAGAGCAGTTCATTGGCGGACGGGTAGGGCCGATCCAGTCCGCCGGCCGACACGAGTACTGAGGTACCGCCGGCGGACAGCGCGCCCCGGTGCGCCGCTGCGTCGATGCCGTGCGCTCCCCCGGACACCACGGTTACGTCTCGCGACGCCAGTCCGTAAGCGAGATCGGCGGCGACATGTTCGCCGTATGCCGTAGCTGCCCGGGATCCCACGACCGCAGCGGATCGCACGCCCACACCGGACAGATCGCCGTTGCCCTTCAGCCACAAGGCCAAGGGCGGTATCAGCTCGCCACGGTCGGGTCGCTTCCGGCCGCCGGCCAGCCACTCCGCGATCCGCCGATCGGCCACCGCGTGCATCGCCGCGAAGGCGTAATGCGGCCACTCATCAGACAGCGCCGTGATGAGCCGGATGTCATTGCGCTCAGCTGCCTCCAGATCCGCCTCGGCATCGGTGTCGGTACGCCGAGCCTCGGTGGCCTGGCGCACCTCGGCCGTGACATCACCCGACCGGATCGCCTCGGCCGCTGCGAGGTAGCCGAGCTGGTGGACCAGCAGAAACACCGGCAACGAGGCCGGCTCGGCAACGCGGCTCAGATAGGCCGCTGCCAGCATCGTCTCCGGGTCGACGGTGTTCATGCGGGCGTCACTAGGGCTCGCCCGGTCCGCAGCCACAGGGCCTCCTTGATCTCGGCCACCGAGGGACTGCTCCGGCCGGCAAGGTCAGCCAGTGTCCAGGCCAGTTTCAGCACCCGGTCACAACCCCGCGCGCTCAGGCCGCCCAACTCGAGTTCGGTATCGAGGGGCTCGAGGGCCACCCGGCTGGGCCGCCATGGTCGCCGACGCAGGACCGGCCCCGGAACCTCACCGTTGGTGGTCCAGCCGAAGGCCGACCATCGCTGTTCTGCCGCGGCCCTGGCCTGTCTAACCCGCTCGGCGACCGCCGCGCTCTCTTCCCGAGGGCTGGCATCGTCCAGGAGTTCCGCCCGCGAAACGGGGTCGACCTTGATCTTGAGATCGATCCGATCTGTGAGCGGGCCCGACAGCCGTTGGCCGTACCGGCGACGCGCGTCTGGGCGGCAGGCGCAGTCACGGTCCTTGGGTGAGCCGCACGGACACGGGTTGGTGGCCATGACGAGTTGAAAGCGCGCCGGATACGCCACTGCTCCTCCGCTGCGGTGCAGCACGATGCGGCCCGCCTCCAGGGGCTGGCGCAGCGAGTCCAGCACCCGGCTCGAAAATTCAGCAGCCTCATCGAGCACCAGCACGCCACGATGCGCCAGGGTCACCGCTCCGGGCCTGGCCAAACCCGATCCGCCACCGACCAGCGAGGCCATCGAGGAGGTGTGATGCGGCGTTTGCAGCGGGGGGCGGCGGATCAGACCGGAACCAGCCGGGAGGAGGCCGGCCACGGAATGTATCGCGGTGACCTCGAGCGCGCTGACATCGTCGAGTCTGGGCAGGATGCCCGGTAGCCGGGCCGCGAGCATGGTCTTGCCCGCGCCGGGCGAGCCCACCATCAGCAGGTGATGAGCGCCGGCCGCGGCGATCTCAAGGGCACGCCGAGCCACCGGTTGGCCGACGACGTCGGCGAGATCGCTGCCGTCCGTCTGATCGAGCGGGTCTGCCGGCTGCGCACGCCGCAACGCCGGCCCCTCCTTCCGGACCGAGAGCAGAACCTCTCGCAACGAACCGGCGACATAGACGTCGAGCCCGTCGACCAGGGCGGCCTCGGAGGCGTTACCGTCCGGAACCACCACCGTGGCTACGCCGGCATCGCGGGCCGCGAGTACCGCGGGCAGGACACCGCGAACCGGGCGGAGTCGACCGTCCAGACCGAGTTCGCCCAGCCACACCACGCTTCCGATCGCCGCCGGGGACACACCGCCGGCCGCGGCCAGCACGGCAAGGGCGAGCGCGAGGTCGAACATCGAGCCGTTCTTGCGTACGTCGGCCGGCAGCAAGGCCACAGTGATCCGCTGGCCGGGCCAGGCGAATCCCGAGTTGAGAACGGCGGCCCGGACACGGTCGCGGGACTCGGTCACCGCAACGTCCGGCAGGCCGGTGAACGTCAGGCCGGGAAGTCCAGGAGACAGGTCGGCCTCGACCTCCACGAGACGGCCGGCGACGCCGATCAGGGCGACGGCGTAGGTTCGCGCCAGGCTCATCAGAACGCCCCGCGCAGGTGCCGTACCTGGGCCGGGCCGGTTGGCCGTTTCAGGACGCTGACGACATCGAATCGGACGCTGTCCCAGTGACCCGGATGGTCGGCCAGCCATTGGAGACCGAGGGAACGAAGCCGCTGAGCCTTGACGACTCCGATCGCCTCGATGGGAGCGCCGAACGCGAGCGAGGACCGAGTCTTCACCTCACAGATGACCAGCACGCCGCCGTCTCGGGCCACAATGTCGATCTCGCCGCGCGGACACCGCCAATTCTGATCGAGCAGTTCCAAACCGGCGTCGGCCAGGCAGCGTGCCGCGATACGTTCGCCGTAGCGTCCCAGCTCGTCTTTCGGGTGCATAGGACGACCGTGCCCGATGCAGGCCGCCCAAGCCGCGGCTCCGCGACGATTGTGGACAACGCCGAAACCTGTGGACGCGGCGTCAGGCGATCATGCCGGCCGCCGGATCAGGCCCCGAACGGGTCCTTGCCGGACAGATCCAGATCGGGCTTCTCGAGCTCTTCGATGTTGACATCCTTGAACGTCACGACTCGAACGTTCTTGACGAATCGCGCCGGACGGTACATGTCCCATACCCACGCATCGCGCATGGTGACCTCGAAATACACCTCGCCGTCCGCGTTACGAGGGGTCAGCTGCACGTCATTGGTCAAATAGAAGCGGCGTTCGGTCTCGACGACGTAGCTGAACTGACCGACGATGTCCTTGTACTCGCGATAGAGCTGGAGCTCCATCTCGGTCTCGTATTTCTCAAGGTCTTCGGCGCTCATTGCTCGACTCCCGGCTCGTTCCGCTCCTCGGGCCGCGGGCGGCCCTGCGATGCTCGCGAGCCGTCGTCTTCGGCGCTCATTGCTCGACTCCAAGCCCGTCGTCGTGGGCGCTCATATCGCTACCTCTGCAGAGAACATCTGTCCATCATCGTCCATCCCCATCTCGGCCCGCAGAACTCCCGGCAGATTCCACGAACGGCGGTGGATCTCCGACGGCCCGTGCTCGGCCAGAGCCGCCATGTGCAGCGGCGACGCATATGCCTTGTTCTCGTGGAAACCGTACTGCGGGTAGCTGCCGGCGAGCTCGACGAGCATCGCGTCCCGCTCGGTCTTGGCCAGCACGGACGCGGCCGCGATCGACGAACATTTCACATCACCCTTGATCAACGTCCGGACCGGCACTGCGCAGCGCCATCTGTCGGCTTCGCCGCCTGTGGGGTCGGGGGTGCTGAACAGTGTCAACTCGTCGGGCCGGGTCAGGTAGTCGTGATTGCCGTCCAACAACACCCACTCCGGCGCCGCCCTCAGCTGCGAGACCGCGCGTTCGGCTGCCACCCGGAGCGCGGCGATGATGCCGATCCGGTCGATCTCGGCCGGCGAGGCGTGCCCGACCGCACAGTCCAGCGCCCAGCGACGGATCCGGGGTACCAGCTTCACGCGCGCCTCGGGGCTCAGCAGCTTCGAGTCCGCCACGCCGAACGGCGCAGGCTTGGTGTCTGGAGCCAGCAGCACGACACCGACCGACACCGGGCCGGCCAACGCTCCGCGGCCCACCTCGTCGATCGCCGCGAGCAGCCCGGCGCCGTTGCGCCAGGCCTCGCGCTCGACCCGCAGGGTGGGTGGCGGCGGCGGAGTCATCGAGAGGCCTCGCTGTTGGCCGATGCGCCGTTGACCGATGCACCGTTCACCAGCGCCGCGTTCAGAACCTCGACCAGCGCGGCAGGCTCGAATCGGAGTGAGCCCGCGAGCAATTCCTCCGCGGAGAACCAGCGATGTCCGAGCACGGTGAGTTCCTCCAGCTCGGTGCGGTTGTCGGAGCGAACGGTCGGCCGTTCATCGACGCGCACCACGAAGAAGTGGTCGGTCTGATCGTAGGCAACCTGGTCGAATTGCCAAGCCCGACGCTCATGGTGAACCGCATGCTCGGCAACCTGAACGACAATGCCGCACTCCTCGGCCAATTCGCGGGCCGCCGCCTGGGGCGGGTTCTCGCCCGGTTCACAACCGCCCCCCGGTGCGGCCCACACTGTCTCCGGACCATCGCGCGCCACGCGGTGTTCGAGCAGCAGTACCCGGCCGGACCCATCCAGCAGCAGCACCCGCCCGGCCGTCCGTGCGACCGGAGTGGCGTCCGCCGTCACGGCTTCAGGTTCCGTTCGAGGATGGCCACGATGTCCTGCGGCCAGATCGTCTCGGCCGTCGCATCGAGCTCGGCCAAGGTCCACCAGCGGGCACCGAGCACGATGTCCAGCTCGAGATCGGTCAGGCCGCCCGGATCGATGGCCGGCGCGGCCAGCTCAGTTCGGGCCAGGAAGTAGAAATTGGTCTGGTCCCACCAGTGGCCGTCCAGGGACCAGAGATGGCGCTCCACGTGCAGGGCCGAATCAGCTGACAGCACAAGGCGCAGGCCGGTCTCCTCGAACGCCTCCCGCACCGCTGCCTCCGCGGGGTTCTCGGCTCCCTCGGTGCCGCCGCCAGGTGTCAGCCAATGGGTTTCGCGACTTCCGAGATCTGTGCGTTCGTGGATCAGCAGCACCCGGTCGTCGCGGTCGAGGACGAGCACCCGCCCCGCGGTCCGCAACTGCGCAGCAGCGTGGTCCGAGCCCGCCATGATCAGGGCCGTCGCCGGCGCCGGCGACGACGGACCAGAGCCAAACTCCCCACGGCGAACATCGCGGCCGGTACTGGCTCGGACACGAGCGCGCCGGCTCCAGGCAGACCCATCGACGCAAAGGTGGACGGCGTACCGAGCGTCCGCCAACGCGACGGGGGCCACGCGATGACCACCGCCTTACCGATCACGTCGTTCACGCCCACCGTGCTCGCCTGCGGATCGCAATTCGCGCCTACCCCGCCGTCACCGCAGTGGTAACGAGAATCGGCCGAATCGCTGCGATGGTCACCCATCACCCACAGTCGACCCTTAGGGACGGTGACCGGCCCGAAGCTTCGTGTGTCGTTGACCGCCTTGCCCCCGGGCGTCGAAGGCTTCGTCCACGGGCTCGGCTGGTAGATGTAGGGCTCGTTCAGACTCCGCCACGGGCCATTGGGCCCGGTATCGGAGACCTGAACATTTCCGTTGTTGTCACAGCACTTGATGGTCTGGCCGCCTACCGCGATGACCCGCTTCACCAGGTCCTTCTCGCTGGGCGGCACGACGCCGACGAGCTGTCCGAACCATTGCACGCCATGCACGAGGGGATTGGACGACAGCGTGACGCCGCCACCTTCGTTCCAGTCCACCGGCGCCTTGAACACCACGATGTCACCGGGGTGAGGATCGCGGACGTCATACACCGGCTTGAAGACCAGGATGCGGTCACCCGAACAGCCGGGGCAGCCGTAGAGAGTTTGTTCCATGGATTGCGAGGGAATGTAGAACGGCTGCAACACGAACGTCTTGAGGACGATGGCGATGGTGATGGCGACGACGATCAGAATCGGCAGTTCGAACTTCGACGCCTTACCGTGCCGGCGTTTGTCACTCGGGGCCGCGGAACGGCGGAAGGGATGGCGGAGATCGAACGGTGCTCGGGTGTTCTGCGCGGGATCGCCCGGCGGGCTCACGGCCGGGTCGACGGGATCGGCGACTGGCTGCTCTGAGTCCGACCGCTGATTGACCGACGAGATGGTGGACGCGGGCTCGCTGGACGGCGGCTGCGTGGTGGCGGGTACCTCCGGGCGCTCGACCCGACGGTCGCCGCCGGGACTCTCCGCACCCCAAAACCCGGAACGCCCGCTGGTGTCTTTGGCCATATCGGCTTACCGACACCCCGACACAATCGAACCTACGGCAGACGGGGTCAGCATCTAGCGGGAGACGTTGTCCCGCTTCTCCTTGATCTTGGCCTTCTTGCCGCGCAGGTCACGCAGGTAGTACAGCTTGGCGCGACGGACGTCACCACGGGTCACGACCTCGATCTTGTCGATAACCGGGGTGTGCACCGGGAAGGTGCGCTCGACGCCGACACCGAAGCTGACCTTGCGGACGGTGAACGTCTCCTGCAGGCCACCGCCCTGCCGACGAATTACCACGCCCTGGAATACCTGAACACGGGACCGCGCACCCTCGATGACCCGCACGTGCACCTTGAGGGTGTCGCCGGCCCGGAATTCTGGGATGTCACTCCGGAGCGACTCGGCGTCCAGCGTCTGCAGGGTGCTGCTCATCTCGGCTCTGCTTCCTTCATGTCTGACGTCCGGGTGTGGGCACACGAACGTCAATCGCGTATGTCTTCGATTGATCTCGCCAGTGACTTGCCGCTGCCCACCGCACACCGGCCACGACC
Source organism: Pseudonocardiales bacterium (assembly GCA_030840445.1). Lineage (GTDB taxonomy): Bacteria > Actinomycetota > Actinomycetes > Mycobacteriales > Jatrophihabitantaceae > Jatrophihabitans_A. Next base: position 2,816 of record JAVEEN010000209.1, on the reverse strand, counting down.
AGAATCGGCCGCGACGGTCGCAAGGCAACCTCGTAATGGTGCCACAACTGCCGCCCAAACCTGAAACCGGGGCGGGTGGGACTTCAGCCCTCGAGCAGATCCGGACGGCGGCGGCGGGTGAGTTCGACCGACTGCTGCCGCCGCCAGTCAGCGATGTTGCCGTGGTGGCCCGAGAGCAGCACTTCTGGCACGTTCAGCCCACGCCAGGTCGCCGGTTTGGTATAGACCGGTGCCTCCAACAGGCCGTCCACCGTATCGGTGAACGAGTCCTCGGCGGCTGATGCCGCATTGCCCAGGACGCCGGGCATCAGCCTGGCCACGGCCTCCATGATGACGAGAACCGCCACTTCTCCCCCGCACAGCACGTAGTCGCCGAGGCTGATCTCGTCGACGACCATGCGCTGCCCGGCGTAGTCGGTCAGCCGGGCGTCGATCCCTTCGTAGCGCCCACAGGCGAACAGCAGCCACTTCTGTTGGGCCAACTCGGCCGCGATCTCCTGGGTGAACCGTCGACCGGTGGGAGTCGGCACGATCAGCCGGGGTTGGGCCGAGGACTCCGGCGGGGCCAGGTCATCCAACGCCCGCGCCCACGGCTCGGCCAGCATGACCATGCCTGGACCGCCGCCGTAGGGGGTGTCATCGACGGTGCGATGGGCATCGTCGGTCCACGATCTCAGGTCGTGCACATCCACCCGTAGCTGGCCGCGGGCGATGGCCCGGCCGAGCAGGGATTCCCGCAACGGCGCGAGATACTCCGGAAAGATCGTGACGATATCGACGGCCTGATCGGGCACCGGAGGCTGCCCGCCGTCAGCTGGCCCGTTCGTCACAGATCCAGCAACCCGTCCGGTGGATCGATGGTGAGGGTGCCCGCGCTCAGATCCACCACCGGAACGAACTGCTTGCGGAACGGCACCAGCACCTCGCGGCCCTCGACGTCGATCGCAAGCAGGCTGTCCGCCGGCGAATGCAGGACGTCGGTGACCGACCCGACCGCGGTTCCGTCCAGTTGCCGGACGGCGAGTCCGATCAAGTCGGTGTCGTAGAACTCGTCGGGATCGTCCAGCAGCGGACGCGCGGACGCGGCCATCACGAGCACGGTGCCCCGGATGGCCTCGGCGGTGTTGCGGTCATCGATCCCGATGAACTGGACGACCTGTTTGCCCGAGTGCGAGCGGACCTCGGCCACCGTCAACGGGCCTCGACCGACCGGGTCGGTGTCGAGCACCGCACCAGGAAGGAAGCGTTCCTCGGGTGCATCGGTCCACGGCTCGACGTACACCGCACCGCGGATTCCGTGCGCCTTACCGATCCGGCCGACAGCGACGACCCCTGGACCCCGAAGGGTGCCGTGGGAGTCGAGGCTGCCGGCCGGCGGCGTTTCGTTCACAGCTTTCTCGTTCACAGCACTGTCATCGCGATGCTTCGACGAGCGTCAGCGGCGCTCGTCGGTGTCGACGACATCCACCCGGATGCCCTTGCCACCGACGCCGTTGACAACCTGCCGTAGCGCCTTAGCGGTGCGCCCGCTGCGGCCGATGACCCGGCCGAGGTCCTCGGGGTGCACTCGCACCTCAAGCCGTCGGCCACGGCGATTGTCGATCAGATCGACCGTCACCTCGTCGGGGTGATCGACGATGCCGCGGACCAGGTGTTCGAGGGCTTCCTCGAGCACTTATTCGGCCTTTGCGTCCGCTGCCGGAGCAGCATCGGCGGCGGGCGCCTCGGCCGGCGTCTCGACGGCAGGCGCGGCAGGCGCCTCGTCGACGGCCTTCTTGGGCGCGGCCTTCTTGCGCGGAGTGGTGGCCTCCACGGACGGCTCGCCGTCAGAGTCCTTGAGCGCGGCATCGAACAGCGCGCGCTTGTCCGGCTTCGGGGGCGCGACCTTCATCGGCTCGGGGGCCGGCTCGCCCTTGAACTTCTGCCAGTCACCGGTGACCTTGAGGATGGCGACGACGGCCTCGGTGGGCTGCGCGCCGACACCGAGCCAGTAGGCGGCACGGTCGCCGTCGATCCGGATCACCGAAGGATCGTTCTTCGGGTGGTACTCACCGATGGTCTCGATGGAACGGCCGTCCCGCTTGGTGCGGGCATCGGCGATGACGACGCGGTAGTGCGGCTCGCGCATTTTTCCGATACGCGTGAGCTTGATCTTGGTTGCCACTTGTTTTCGGCTCCGTTGTTGGTGTGCAGGGCGGCTCAGAGCACCTGCGGGTGGGGAACACCCAGGCGATGAACCTTGTGGACTGGCCTGAGGTCGGTGAGAGGGTCCGAAGGCAGGCCGGTACTCAGCCCGCCATTCTGCCAGATGAGCGCACGGACGGTTACCACCCGGCTGGTTTCCCTGGGTACCCCCGCGTGGCTGCGGACGGTAATCGCACCAATAACCGCCAGTACATGTCAAACTCCGAGCGTGACAAACACCGGCGGCACCGGCCGCCATGCCCCCACGCTGGAACAGGTGGCAGCGCGGGCCGGCGTGTCCCGAGCCACGGCCAGCCGGGTGTTGCGCGGTGCGGTGAACGTCAGCGAGGCGTCTCGGACGGCGGTGCTCGACGCGGCCCAGGCCATTTCCTACGCCCCCAACCTGGCCGCCCGCTCGCTGGTCACCGGCCGCAGTGACTCGATCGCGTTCCTGATCGCCGAAACCGAGGACCGGTTGTTCTCCGACCCCTTCTTCCTCGGCCTGCTCCGAGGCGCTCATTCGGTGGCCGCCGCGGCGCAATTGCAGGTCGTCTTCACTGTCGCCGGAACGCCGGAGGACAGCCGGCGATTCGTGCAGTACGCCGGCGGCGGCCACGTCGACGGCGTGCTGC